>CAYJDW010000004.1:0-73052 GCA_964368985.1 uncultured Myxococcales bacterium
GGTTCGTTTTTGGTTGCGGGGGCTGGATTTGAACCAACGACCTCCGGGTTATGAGCCCGACGAGCTACCAGGCTGCTCTACCCCGCGTCACGTCAGAGGGAAATAGCACCCATAATTGAGGGTGTCAAGCAATAGGCTCTAGTTGGTGGTGGTTATTTTTGCTGAGCGAGTTGGGCCATTGTGCTCTAAATGCACGACGACATCGGCCATAGTCATAAGGAACGGGGCTTGTTCGGGCCATTCTACTAATCTTAAAGCTTCAGTTTCGGTCAAATATTCCAAGAGGCCGAGTTCATTAAGTTCGTCTTCGGAATTAATGCGATAAAGATCAAAATGATAAAGTGGCACTATGCCCTGATATTGCTTCATATAACTGTAGGTAGGGCTTTGGATGAGGATGCCTTTGGGGAGAAGTTCGCTTAAAAAGCCCTGAGCAAGAGTAGTTTTTCCGGCACCGAGATCGCCGTAAAGTAAAATTAAGTGAGGTAGATGGCCATATTGCTGGGCAAGGGAGCGGCCTAGTTCCAGGGTCGCGTTGGGGTCGGCTAAATTCTTAAGGGTGGTGCTCATGGCTCATAGCTATCAAGCTGTTCGTTTTAATAAATATGGGAAGCGGCTGGCGAGCTCGCTTGGGAGTATTCCTCGATCAGCATTTAAAGTGCTCTCTCGGGCGCAAGCTATCATTAATGTTGTGGCCAATAAAGTTGCGTCCAGCGGCGAGGAACTTTGCTTTATTAGACCGGCAATAGCGCCGGCCAAAATATCGCCGCTGCCCCCGGTAGCGAGGAGGGGTGTGTTCCCGTCGATAGCGAAAATACCAGCCTTAGGCATCGAGACTAGGCTGGTGGAGCCTTTTAATAGCCAAATAATAGTGCAATGGGCATTAACTGGCAGCTGGCTCAGCTCCATGATCGCCGCGAGCCGATCACGCTCGACTTCGACGACACTAGAATGAAGCAAAGTTGCGGCCTCTTGAGGGTGGGGCGTGCAAATGAGGGTCGCACTAACCTGATTCGGTTTTAAGTGCTCTAGCAAGGCAAGGCCATCAGCATCGATGATAATGGTTGGCACCAAGGGAGCGGCTTTAAGAAGAAGATTCAGCGCCCAGTTTTGTAAAGTTGGATCTTTGCTTAATCCCGGACCGATCACCATCGCACTGATTTTTTTTAAAAACGTTTCAGAAAGATCGCTCTCCTTCATTTTCATGAATTCAAACAAATCATTTGGATGGGGATAAAGCTGATCCTTGCTCAGCAGAGTCACGAGCCCAGCTCCAACGCGTAAGGCTGAGAGCGCCACAAGACGCGAAGCACCTTTGAAATTTTCGTGGCCTTCAGTCACCAGCACATGCCCAAAAGTGCCCTTATGTCCTTGGGGATTTAGGGGCAGCAAAAGCTCCGTGAGAGCACGAGCGCCACCAATGGCATAATAATTTTCATGTTGGTCTGACTTTAATGGCTTCATCACGCCATTTTTTATGAGCTGCTCGAGTGTGGGATCCATGGCTAACTCTTTGGTAAATCTTTTTTCCCCACCGTAAGGCGCCACAATAAATTAGCAATATTGGCATCGACAGGGTTCTCTTTGTAGGCAATCAGCGCATGTTTCTTCGCCAATGACTCGTCGCCACTTTGCAAATGTAAATGAGCCAGGCTTTCGTGGGCGGGAGCAAAACTGGGATTGCAGCGGACGGCCTTGTTCAGCATTTCCAAAGCATCATGCGGGCGCGCCGCAAGTAAATAGCCATTACCAAGATTTGCCAAAAAATTAGCAGAGCCTGGCGACAAGCGGACAGCGCGTTCAAAGGCCTTGATAGCATCATTGACCTGGCCGCATTCGAGGTTGATGCGCCCTAAATTATTGGCCACCTCAGCATCATCGGGCAAGAGATCAAAAGCCCGTTTTAAAAAAGGCATGGCCTCTTTAGCAAGCCCAATCTCGAGTAAGGCAGAGCCAAGTGCGCTTAAAATATCGGGGTCTTTGCTGTCTTGCCGGAGAGCTTTTTGAAATTGGCCAACGGCTAAACTCCATTCGTGGAGGCATTCATAGGCCAGTCCCAGTAAATAATTATCATGTCCTGGCGGCATACTTTGCTTCATGGTGACCGCAGTTTCCACGAGTTCAAAGAACTCGTTAGGCACCATATTAAAGTGAAAGGTGCCAACGCCATGGGTCGGCAAAAGTTTTTGTTCAAATAATGAGAGGGGGTCAGCGCCATCAATGGCCACCATTTTAAAAAGCGTTTCGGCATTTTTATTGACCTCGTTGATCTCATGCCATGAAGCCAGGTCTGTGGCGATGGTTAAAACATCTTCATTGTGAGCAATTAAGCGCACACTTTTTTGATGAGGAATGTTGAGCTGTTCGAGCACTCCTTTGATGAGTTTGGGAAAAATGGCAATGCTGGCCACTTGCTCGCCGACCAATGAAAAAACTCGCGGATCATGTTCCTTGGAAAAGATCACGCGAGCTTGGTAATTATGACGCGCCAAATGTCGTGAAGCGCGAGAAAGCCAGCGACTATAACAATGGGCCGGCTCTTGCCCGGTAGAAATAATCGGACTTTGTTTTCCTGAGTTTTCTTTGGAGGCACAAATAGCGTAGCCATTTTCTGTGGACGATAAGGAGTTTGGTCGAGCTTTTAAATGAACCAGTGAACGAATGGATACGGTGGGAAAGGAGGAAGAAGAATCTAAATCGTTGATATTAAAACCCTGCAGATAGCGATCAAGTGAGTCAATTAAATTGCTGGTGATAAGATCATCGGCCAAAGTGGCGTAATCAAAAGATTTAGTGAGTCCTTCAAAGGTATAACGCAACTGAGCTTCTGATAGGTGCCAATTAAGGTTGTTAAAATTTGTCATTAAGCTTTGATGAAGAAGCGGATAAAATAAGAAGCGTTGCTTTATGGCTTTTATTTCATCGTGAATCACTTCGCTTGGTGTTTGATTTCGCCATAATGTATATGATGGAATAAGTGATAAATTATAAGGATAGTTATAGGTTCCATCTGAAAGGATTAATAATCGGTTTGATAATTTTTCAACTACACTTATTTTTTGGCAGCTTAGCTCGTAAATAAAGGCTTCTTCAATGGTTGTTAAGTGATAGAAAAATGCCACGTGGGGTCTGAAATTTTTATACTGAAATTCACTTAACTTTTCTGCCCAAGCACAGTCAGGTTGGTTATGGCACAGATTTCTTAACTGAATATAAGGCAGCTTGATAAGCGGTTCATTACTAAATCGCTCGGACAATACCGAATATTGTGCGCGGTCTGAAATTTTCTTGAAATCAATAGCTGAAATAGTGGCTCGAGCGGGAACGCTCAGGGCAAAAATACCCGTCTCTATCTCTTGAAGCAGGTTTTTATATATTTGACATGATGTCTCCACTTGTGAGGAAATTAATGAATCAATACCCAGGCCTTTTTGATCGGTAGTACTGGTAGTGATCCACTCAATAGTGGAGGGCAAAGTATCTATGGTTTTTTTCGTAGACATGAGAGAAATATAGCATAGTGAAATCTGCTGAAATGATTAGAAATGCATTATATAAAAAAGCTCTTGTTATCGCGTTATTTGGGGGATTAATTGTCATCTTCTCAAAGAGAAGCTTGCCCCATCCAATACTCAATCCTCGCCAAAGCATCATTAACGGAAATAATAATCGCCGCCTGATTGGTAGTATTAAGTATGTTTAAGTAGCTTTCTTTAGCCTGAAGATAGTTTTTTAATTGATAATGTGTTTGCGCTAACATTAACGTGGTTTCTTCCATTAAAGAACTCGGGAGTAAACTGTTAGATGCCATAAGCTCATTAATAATCATCAACGCTAACGCATAATTTTTATCTCTCATAAGCATGCGCGCATAGAGATAAGACCCAGTATAATAAGCTTGATTCTTAGTGCTACTATTTTGTCCTATATTCACGCCCAAGATAGCGGCTTTGGACACGATTTCATCCGCTTTAGCAAAAGTAAAGCCAAGGATAGCCTGGGATTGTGCATTGAGATTTTTGTCGGCGAGCAGCAGTTTGGCAATCGACAGGGCTCTTTTGACCGGCTTTGTGAGATAATTGGCATCAATACTATTGAGGGTTTCTAAGGCCAAAGCCGCTTGATTTTGGTGAATCAGGCAATCGCTGAGATTAAGCTTCAAGTTATTGAGGCGAGGATCATGGGCAGGCAACATGTCTTCTAAAACTCTCATTATTTCAGCTGCAAGCTCATAACGCGGCTTTTCTAGAAGGCTTTCTTGGGCTGCAAAAAGTAAAGATATTTGTGCATCTTTGGGCAAGGTGGCGATGCTTGCCAGTGCCGAGGTGTGGTTATCGTTCTGCAAGTTGCGGCTGAATGCGGCTTTTTCGCGGCGATATTTGTCCTTGCAATTATTGCCTAAGATACTGTGGCCTAAGAAATTTCTTTGGGCCCATAAAATAGCGTAGCCCTGCACCGGGTGTGACATTTTTTTATTAAATTCTAGAAAGGCCGTATCTCGATCTGCTGGCGTGGCAAAGAGGCTATCAATAGTGCCATGCTCAATTAGGCTTTTAAGACGCTCGGTTTTTTCCGGCGCGAGAGGATTGTTCAACACAAATTCCAAAAAAGCACCGGCAAAAATATAGGAAGAGCGCGGGTGGGTTAAGGCAAAGGCCGTGGGGTTTATGCTAAAGAGTTTCGCTAAATCGACACTGGCACCGGCTTGGTGGATAGCCTGCGCTTGCTCGAGCATGGTTAAATCATTTTCTATGGCCAGTTCTGGCGTCAGGTACATGGCGAGGCCTTCAGTAAGCGCCATGTTGGGGATAATGCCGAAACGCCCCGGCACTCCGAAGAGAGTGTTCGCATATTCTCCCACGTAGATATGGGCGAGCTCATGACCAAGAACTGAGTGTGGCACACGCATTTCAGAGATATGAATTTCTCGGTGCGCAGGGAGCGCGAAATGAACATTTGCGGCTCCGGTATAAGCAAGTTTCAACTCATCGCTGGGATGGAGCCAAATAGTGATAGGTGTGGCAAGGCGGGGAGGGAGAATATTTTTTATGCGACCTTGGTAAAATAAGGCTTCATCAAGTAAATCCTTCGCTTGTTGTTCAGATACTAATTGCGGATCAGCCCGTACGGTGATGCCATTTTTTGACAATGCCAAGGAATAATCATTTTTAAGATCGGCATGGTTTTTGCCGATACTTTTTAGGCTTTGCCAGTGGATTACGCTCGCCGAGATCAGCAAAAGCAAAATCAACATTGAGTTTGCAATAGGCGATTTGATCACGTTTTTAAATAAATTATTGCGGGCGGAAGTTTGAAAGGTCATGCCAAAGAGAATGAAAGCCGCCGCAAATAAAAGTGTCGCAATGCGGAAAGCCACCATCCCTAAAGATAATGCGCTGCCTGTTAAAAGGTCAGTGCTCAGCATGATGGATGCATGCGATAATATACGAAAAGTCGTCTCTTGCCACCAAGAAAATAATATCCATGAAAAATAGGCAGCATAGCCCACCAAAAATACGGTTATACGCAGCCAATAGGGCCTAATTATGGTGGCAATAAGAGAGCCGATAGCGATATTTAGAATGATGGGCGGAACGAGGCTAATAAAAAAAGGAATGAAGCCCGCGCCTGGACTACAGCTGTCGCTGAAAATACCGTTGTAACAGAGCAACAAGGTGAAAAAAGTTAGCGTCGCGATGGCCCATAAAGATTGGTGGATAAAAACGTGACGAAAGTTGACGATACCTTTAGCGGTTTTATGTAAGACGCTTGCCAAACATAAGACGGGCGCGAAAAAGAGGACAAATAAATTGGCCGCTTCAAAACCCACCGTGCTTACCAAGGGCATGTGGTTGGTGAAAAGAAAGTGGAGCAGCACGAGGATAAAAATTATCCCGTGCACAAATAGGAAATTCACCTTTGGCCATTGAAACACGGGCTTTTACCTCGAGAAAACAAGCTTGCTTGCTAACGTTTTTTATTTTTTTTGCGAGCTTGCTTTTGTTGTTTACGTTTGTCTTTCTTTTGTTTGACGACCACTTTCGGCATGGCTGTCATGGTGGGCATGGCGCCTGGCGGCGGCATCATGCCCATCCCTCCTGCGCCAAATAAATCCATGGGATTTTTACCAGGGGATTGGCCATAATTTTTGGCAATTTCTCCCATCCGACCCATGTTTTTAAACATAGGAAGTTGCGCCATGGCCTTAGGATTTTTGCCCATCATTTGCATCATCTGGCGCATCATCATGAAGCGCTCGATTAGGGCCTCGAGATCCGCGAGTTTATGACCGCTGCCCTTGGCCACTCGTTCGCGCCGGCGCTTAACCTTGACCAATAATTCCGGGAAATTCCTTTCATCCTTGGTCATCGAGAAAATCATCGATTCAAATTTGGTGAACTCGCGCTCGTCTATTTTAGCGCCACCGCTGAGCATTTCCTGCATACCGGGCAATCGCTCGATAATCGATTGGAAGGAACCGAGCTTTCGCATCATACCGAGCTGTTTAATGAAATCGTTGAAAGAAAATGATCCGCGCATGAGACGCTTTACATCTTCTTCGGCCTCTTTCTCGTCGACGTGTTTCTCAAAATCTTTTACCAAGGAAACCACATCGCCCATGCCTAAAATGCGGCTAGCCAAACCTTGGGGGCGGAAAGGCTCAAGACTATTTAAATCCTCACCCATACCCAAAAATTTGATGGGCTTTTTAGTAATTTCCTTGATGGAAATAGCCGCACCACCGCGAGCGTCACCGTCGAGCTTGGTGAGAACAAAGCCGCTGATATCAAGACGATTATTAAACTGTGAGGCAGTAGTGACGGCATCTTGTCCAATCATGGCATCGATAACGAGGAAAATGTGCTGGGGCTTGACCAACGCCTTAATGTCGTCGAGTTCGGCCATTAATTTGTCATCAATTGCCAAACGACCTGCGGTATCGAAAATAACCACATCGCATTTGAGCTCTTTGGCTTTTTTGAGACCTTCGCGGCAAATATCTTGTGCCGAGGCATTTTCGATGTGAAAGACCGCAACGCCGAGGCGCTCCCCCAAAACTTGCAGCTGATGAGCAGCACCGGGGCGGTAAATATCGGCGGCGACCAAAAGTACTTTCTTTTTCTTTTCTTCTTTGAGTAGGCGCGCAAGCTTCGCGCTGGTGGTCGTTTTACCACTTCCCTGCAAACCCACCATCATGAAGGTTGAGATAGGCTGTGCGAAGCTAAGTTCTTCGCATTCTGGCCCCATCAGCGCTTCAAGTTCTTCGTAGCAAATCCCAATAAAATGTTCGCTCGGGGAAAGCTTATGGGTTTGGCCTTTTTTATCTTTAACGGCTGTTTTTACCTGGGCGCCAAGGCTGCGCTCTTTCACCCGGTTAATAAAAGCTTTAACGACCGAATATTCAACATCGGCTTCGAGCAAAGACAAGCGCACTTCTTGCAAAGCGCTGGCTATATTATCTTCATTGATGGTGGTTTCTTTTCTGAGCAGGCTTTTGGCCGCACTAAAACCTTTAGAAATTGTTTCAAGCATGCACGCAGGCTCCCGCGCCAATAGAATTAAAAGAAGTGAGTTGCGCGGTCACGCTAGTGGAAACTTCGTTCTTATTCAAGCGGGCAAGAATTTGTCTCAATAAAACAATCGAATAGCTTATTAGAGCGCCTTTCAATGCTATAAATTCGCCTTTCAAATCAACAACCGATAGGATTAACAAATGTTGGCTGCTCAATCATTTCTTTGATTTGAGTGAGTTTTGATTTTTTTTCCACCCCCAGGGTGAGCGGGTATACTAGTGACGAAGAGTGAGTTGATTGACGATATTGCCTTACAGACACCCGAAATTCAACGGCGTGATGTGGAGCTCGTAGTCAATACCATTTTACAAACCATGACTGATGCCTTATCCGAAGGGCAGCGCATTGAAATTCGCGGCTTTGGATCCTTTGTGCCGAAGCTCAGACGCTCTCGGGCTGCTCGCAATCCGCGAACAGGTGCAGAAGTGAAGGTGCCGGAAAAATATGTGCCGTTTTTTACCGTCGGTAAAGAACTAAGGGAACGCATTAACCAGGAGCCGACGAGAGAAAGTCTTTACGGTAAAGATAAATCTCCTTGGCGCGAATAAAGAACTACTCGTGAAAAATGCAGCTTTAATTGTCATCGGCGATGAAATTCTTACTGGCAAGGTCAAAGATGAAAATAGCTTTGTCTTCGCCTCAACCATGTTTGAACGTGGTGTTAGAGTGGAGCGGATTGAAGTTATCCCCGACAAAATCGACACCATCGCAGATTCGGTGAGAAACTTCAGTACGAGATTTGATTATGTCTGCACTTCAGGGGGCGTCGGTCCCACCCATGATGATCGGACCCTTGAAGGCATTGCGCAGGCATTTTCACTGCCTCTGGTGGAATATGAAGAGGCCTTTCGCTATTTTAAGAACGCCCAAGAAAAAGCCGGCCGCGGGCCCAATGTAAGTGATGCCCAAAGAAAAATGCTCGCCTTTCCCGAGAATTCTCAATTATATTTTGTCGAGCCCCTGTGGTTGCCTCTCGTGCAATGCAAAAATGTTTATATTTTTCCAGGGGTGCCCTTTTTATTTAATCGGCTCATGGCAAGTTTTTCCCCTTTATTTAAGGGCGGCAAATTCTTTCGTGAAACGATTTTCACCAATAAATCGGAAAGCAAAATTGCCCACGATCTAAGCCTCGTGCAAGCGAAATTCGATGGCGTGAATATTGGCTCCTACCCACAAATGCCCGGCAAAGGTTTTAACGTGATGGTCACCATTGAAGGTGAGGATCATGAACAAGTAGCGACGGTGACGGAGCTTTTGTTACCGGTGATTGAGGGCAGAAGGGAAGTTTAGGCTAGGTTAAAAGGTTTCTTTAGCCTTCCGATTTGGCGCCACAACTCCTCTCCCGCTTGCGGGAGAGGCTAGGGAGAGGGTGGAGAGCTATAAACCCACGATTTTGTCGACGATAATTTCCTTCGTATGCGTTTCTCCACCCTCTCCCCAGCCCTCTCCCGCAAGCGGGCGAGGGGGTTGTAGTGCTTAAAAGCCGCGACCTAATTCTAGTAATAATCATGCTCAATATCAGCCACTTCCTCATCGCTTCGTTTGATCGACGAAATTAAACCCGAATTTCTTCGTGTTCTGCCCGCACTTTGCTTAAAAAGTGGGCCCGATTCTGTCTCATCGCACTGAAGGCACTTATTAAGCGAACCATCCGGCAAATTGCTCGCTTCGTTGATTAAAAAAGAACCCATACAAGTCCAGAAGCATTTTTTTGCCGTGTTGCGAGCATTATAAAACCACGTGTGGGCGCAGGGCTCACTAAAGCCAATTTTCTTAAAACAAAGAATGCTCGCGGACTTGAGCCAGGAGAGCATGGCGCATTTTTTACCTGGCTTGGTGAGATCAGGCTTTTCTAAATAGACAGCGAGATCCTGCAGCGAAGAACAAGTACCACAAGGGCCAAAATGGGTTATTATTGCGTTATCACGTTTGGCTGCATCTTTATTTAGGTAACTTTTTGTCTCATAAGATTTTTTATTTTCTTTGTATAAAATAGCGCATACTGAGGTCTGGCTAGTTGCTGGGCTAGGCGTGTTTAAATATGGGTCGGGGCCAGCTTTCGGCGGATTTAAATGTGTTTTTTGCCGAAATAAAGCGGCGCTTTCTTGCAAGCCAGCTTTACTGAGCAAAAGGTTTGCGAAAAACAATATTGTGAAAAATAGTTTCATGAGATGTTTTTAGCACTAAAATGCTTCAGATAAACGAGGTGCCCAAATAAAATTATCAAGTCCCCAAAAAATGGTCATTGCCTTAGGCGGCACGCGCGCATAAAAGATGCCTTAAACCGAGGCTATTATGAAAAATCACGAACATTCGGATGCATTACTTCGATGGCAAAGATTAGCTGAGCGTGAACTTGAAGACGCGAGCCTGGAAAGCATCCATAAAAAGACTTTGGAAAACATTGATTTAAAGCCAGTTTATAGTGCCGCCGATTTGCCCGAAGGGCTCGATTCTTTGCCCGGGCTTTTTCCCTATACTCGCGGCATACGGGCGAGCATGTACACCCATCGCCCTTGGACGATTCGGCAATATGCCGGTTTTTCCAGTGCGCGGGCGTCCAATGCTTTTTATCGGAATGGTTTAAAGAAAGGTCAAAAGGGTTTGTCGGTTGCTTTTGATCTGCCCACGCATCGTGGCTATGATTCCGATGAGCCCCTGGTGGCGGCTGATGTTGGCATGGCGGGCGTAGCCATCGATTCAGTATTGGACATGCATGAGCTTTTTGACGGCATTGATTTATCTAGTGTCAGCGTGTCGATGACTATGAACGGGGCTGTATTACCGGTGTTGGCGGCTTTTATTGTTGCTGCTGAAGAAAATGGTTGCCCGCGGGAAAAAATTTCAGGCACCATTCAAAACGATATTCTTAAAGAGTTTTTAGTACGCAATACCTTCATTTATCCGCCTGAGCCGTCCATGCGCATCGTGGCGGACGTGATTGAATATTGCACCAATCAAATGCCGAAGTTTAATTCTATCAGTATCAGCGGTTATCACATCCACGAGGCCGGCGCGGATTTAGCGCTCGAGTTGGGCCTGACCCTTGCTGATGGTATTGAATATGTAAAAACCGCCTGTGCTCGCGGTATCCCGATAGACAAGTTTGCCCCGCGCCTATCGTTTTTCTTTGCCACCGGCATGAACTTTTTCATGGAAATCGCAAAACTTCGAGCGGCCCGCCAGCTCTGGGCCACCACCATGAAAGAGCTCGGTGCTAAAGACGAAAAATCATGGCTTTTAAGAACTCATTGCCAAACCTCAGGCTGGAGTCTTGCGGCCAAAGATCCTCTCAACAATGTGGTGCGCACCACCATTGAAGCGATGGCAGCCGTTTTAGGAGGTACCCAGTCCCTTCATACTAACTCTTATGACGAAGCTATTTCTCTGCCCACCGCCACTTCTTCGCGCATTGCCCGCAATACTCAGCTAATTTTGCAACACGAAAGCCGCATCACCGATGTGGTGGATCCTTTGGGTGGATCTTATTATGTCGAGCGTTTGACGCAAGATCTGGTTCTTGGTGCCTCCCACATTATGAACGAGATCGCCAAAGTCGGTGGCATGACGAAGGCGCTCATTTCAGGCCTCCCTGCGCGCTGGATTGAAGAAGCTTCGCTGAAGCGCCAAGCATTGATCGACAGTCAGCAAGAAGTGTTGGTGGGCGTTAATAAATATCAATTGGAAAAAGAAGAGCCGGTGGAAATATTATCTATTGATAACCACCAAGTGATCAAAGAACAAAAAGAAAAGCTCGCTGTGCTCAGACAGAATCGTAATCAGGCCCAATGCGAAGGGGCGCTTTTGGCTCTACAAAAAGGGGCAGCGGGCCAGGCAAATCTCTTGGAGCTCACTATCGATGCCATGCGCAAACGAGCTACTTTAGGAGAGGTTTCCCATGCGCTCGAAAAAGTATTTAAGCGCTTTGAAGCGCCGGTTTCAACCTCTTCGGGAGTCTATAAAAACGTGTATGCCAATGATCAAGAAATGGCTGAACTGATCGCCGAAGTAAAAAACTTCGCCCAAAAAGAAGGGCGTCAGCCTCGTATGCTCGTTGCTAAACTTGGTCAGGATGGCCATGACCGGGGGGCGAAAGTGATTGCCAGTGCTTTTGCCGACCTTGGCTTTGATGTTGATCTATCGCCACTTTTTCAAAGCCCCAAAAGCATAGCGCAGCAAGCGGTGGATAACGACGTGCATGTGATTGGTGTGAGCACGCTAGCAGCGGGTCACAACACCCTTATTCCTGAGTTAATGCGAGAACTAAAACGACTCGAAGCTTTGGATATTTTAGTGGTAGTTGGGGGCGTGGTGCCCGAGCAGGATCACGCCAAACTGAAAAGTTTGGGGGTTTTGGATATTTTTGGCCCCGGCACCAGCGTGATGGTGGCGGCCCGTCGGGTGCTTCAACGCTTAGGCGGAGTAAAATCGTGAAGGCGGCTCAATTAGCAGCGGGATTTCTCGCCGGTGACCGACGAGCACTCTCCCAGGCCATTACCTTGATTGAATCAGATCTCGAGAGCGATCAGGTGCAAGCTATCAAGCTGCTCGACACCCTCAAAAAGCCCGGGCTAACTCTTCGTATTGCCATTTCAGGACCGCCTGGAGTGGGCAAAAGTACGCTCATTAATCTTTTGGGACAAAAGCTGTGCGAACAAAAATATCAGGTGGCGATTTTACCTATCGACCCCGCCAGTGAAATTCACGGCGGCAGCATATTGGCCGACAAAACCCGCATGGGTACTTTGTTAAGCGACGAGCGCGTCTACATTCGCCCCTCCTCTTCGAGAGCAGTCTTAGGTGGCGTGACGGTGGCCGCTCACGATGTTATTTTTGCAGTGGAATCTTTTGGTTTTAACGCCGTTATTATTGAGACAGTTGGAGTGGGGCAATCAGAAAGTATTGCCTATTCTTTGAGCGATCATTTTGTTCTCTTAGTGCAACCAGGCGCCGGCGATCAGCTCCAGGCACTGAAAAAAGGTATTCTTGAGCGGGCGGATTATATCGTGGTGAATAAATGGGACGAGGCCCAAAAATCCTTAGCAGAAAGTAGTTTCAATGGACTAAAAGCAAGTCTTCACACGCCGCTTTTTTTGGTCAGCGCTCTTGAAGATCAAGGCGTTGATGAGCTGCTCGTCGCCATCGTTAAAGCGCATCAAGAAAAAGTTGAAAGTGGTGCCCTGAGCACAAGTCGAGCGCAACGCTTGCAGGGCTTTTTTCGCTTTGCCTTTGAGCAACGCTTAATGGCCAAACTCTATAAACGAAATGATATCGCGCAGCAATGTCAGGATATGACGCTTAAGATGGTGGAGGAGCATGGGGCCTTAGCGCCGTGCATCGATGGGTTGGTTGATCAAATTATTAAGGATTAGCCACGGTTCCCGGACTATTAGGCAGAAATACCAACAAGTCATTGCTCTCACAACGAAGGTGAGCCTCATCACTGGTGATTTTATTGAGCGTACCAATGCGGTCATGCAGCGATAATAGTTCGTTATGAAGGGGATATTGCACGCCAGTTGTCGTGATGGGTCCAACCTGCAAAGCCAGGGGAAATAAGGAAAAAAAGCTGTCACGATGATTTAAAATCTGCACGTTTTTCTGAGCAGGACATATAAAGGCTATTTGCTGATCGTCGACAAAAACCATATTTATACGTGCTGCATATTTTTTGAGTACGTAAATATTGGTGAGAAAGTGGTCGGCTCTTAAACCAAAAGCACCCATTACCAGCAGGTTCCTAAGACCATCATCGAGAGCATGGACGATGGCTTTTTCAAAATCGTTGCTATTTTGATCCGGCACATGTTTTTGTTGGCAGGGAGGACTTTGGTTAATAAAACTATCTAAATCGCCGATGATAAGTTTAGGCATAAAGCCATTTTCAATGGCCCAAAAAGCGGCCCCATCGACAGCCACCAGGGCACGCGCATTGGCTCGATGGGTGTCAACAAGAGCTAAGCTCGGCTTGGCGCCATCAAGCAAAACTAAATCAAAGCTTTGGGGCTGAAAGGGAAACATTAGTTGCCATCAACTTGGCAATCAATCTTTTCTCTCAATTGCTCCATCTCAAGGCGAAGTTTTAAGCCATTCTCAGTCAGGGTCAAATTATAAGGGCGGCCATTGAACAAAAAGGCAGGCGTGCCGAGGAGTTTTAGATCGTTCATGGCATGGTCACGATGACCTTTAACTTTTTTGGCGATGTCATCACGCTTGAGGTCTTTTTCAAACTGCGCCATTTTCTGTACATCAAACAGCTTTTGAGCAAGCTCTTTAATGGCGGCATCGCTTAAAGGACCCTCATGGGTGAACAATAAATCGTGCATCTCCCAAAACTTTCCTTGCAAGCCTGCAGCCTCAGCAGCAATAGCAGCCCTTTCAGCGTTCGGATGAGCGCTGAGGGGAAAATGCATAAAATAAAGTTGGACTTTTTGGTCGTTATTTTTCACTAGATTGGAGATCGCAAGGTGCGCAACACGGCAAGCCGGGCATTCAAAATCAGCAAATTCGATAATAGTTAAGGGTGCATTTTTATTGCCTTTTTGATAGGCACCATCGGTTTTTACCTGAAGCGGTGTCGCGAGGTAGCCACTGCTTATTTCCTCTGTCAAACCCTGAAAAACATAGCGTTCAGGATGCCCCAATTTAAGTTGATCCGCGGCCCATTGGGCCAGCATAATCCCTGGCTTACAGCCTTTTTCCATGAGAAGGCATTGAGCAAAAGTTTTTGGGCAAGCGCAGGGACAAATCTCATCATTGAAAAGTTTTGTGAGCCCACCGAGCTGCTCTTTACTTAAATCGGCGAGATTGAGCGTAGGAAATTCAGTGATTTGGTTTTTCACTGCGGGCACTTCGCTCGGGGCTTCGTGCAAAACTGGTTTTTCTTCTTTTTTATTGCAGCCTTTATTGGTGCAGGAGACAAGGCATAGGCTGAGGGCTAAATAATATAAGTTCATGCTGTAAATTCCTTATCGCCAGGGGTGAAACACCAGGCTTGCACCATCTAAAAAGGCTTACCATGACAGTATCGGTGCTTTTTTTAAAGATGTTGTGGCAAGGAAAAATTCGGGGTGGCCTGGGTTTATAGGAGCTTGTCAACTCCAATTGAGCGCATTAGAAAGCCCTATAATGAGAAAAATTTTAGCATTTGAAAGCAGTTGTGATGACACCGCCGTGGCCATAATCGATGAGCAGGGCCGCATTCTAAGTGATGTAGTTCATAGTCAAGTGATCGAATATGCCCCTTATGGCGGCGTCGTGCCTGAGGTAGGCTCGCGTGCCCATATCGAACAAATTTTAGCGACGACGAAGAGGGCGTTGGCAGATGCTCAGCTTAAAGTAGAGGATATCGACGTAGTGGCGGTGACCCTAGCTCCTGGTTTAATCGGTCCTTTGTTGGTGGGAGCAAACTTCGCCAAAGCATTTGCTCTTGCGCGCGGCATCCCTTTGATTGGGGTGCACCATATCGCAGGCCATGTTTTAGCTGGTTTTAGCGAGCCTGGCTTTCCAAAAAGTCCTTTTATGGCCTTGATTGCTTCGGGGGGGCATAGTGCTATTTATCATTGTCACGAGGATTATCGCATTAGCCTCGTGGGCGAAACGCTTGACGATGCGGCGGGTGAAGCTTTCGATAAAATAGGAAGAGCTTTAGGCTTAGGTTATCCTGCCGGCAAAAAGATGGATCAATTGGCACGGGGTGGGGATCCTACCCGTTTTTCTTTTCCTATCGCCATGCGCAAAGAGGCACATTTTAACTTCTCATTTTCCGGATTAAAAACTCAAGCCATTCAGTGTATTCGAGAACAATCTCCCTTTAGCGAGGCAACGCTTGCAGATATTTGTGCTGGGGTGGAAGCCGCCATCGCACAAGCCTTGACGGAACGAACTCTGCGCGCACTTTTAGCCTCAGGTCTCAAGCGCTTGGTTATTGGCGGCGGGGTAGCGGCCAATACCGGCTTACGCACCTTATTTGAAAAAGAATGCGCTAAAGCAGGTTTTGAACTTTATTTGCCGCCCAAGCGTTTATGTACCGATAACGCCGTAATGATTGCTCGAGCAGCTCTCCTAGATCTTAAACATGGCCGTTCAAGTCCACTGACCACTGATGTTAGAGCAAACCTTCCGGTCGATCAGGCACGGGTGCTTACGGAATAATTCGCTCAGGTTTGGCTATCGCCCAGGCCAATGGAAAGAAGTTAGGGCGCCAAGCCGGGGATAAACCAAAATCGGATAAGTTAGCGTCAGGGGAAAGTTTCGGGGCAAATAACAGTATCTAATAATGTGATCAAATCTAATCTTAGCTGCTCAAATCTAATCCTTTCTTGCAGGCCAAAGAATTTGAAAACACCTTACGTTCGTAAGAAATATTATTTTTCCAAGTGTCAATTTTATAACTTTGGTATTAATTTCTCTATATTTGATCCAAAAATCATAAAATAAAAGCGATAAAGCTGTAGTTTTGTTATGACAAATAAGGGAGATTATCATTATGAATAAAAGAAATATTATATCCTTATTTGTTGGTGGGTTATCTTTGGTTGCATTGAGCATTGATGCGCACGCAGATAGCATTAAAATTAACGTTCCGCCGGCTGATCAGTCCATGTACAGCGAAGGAAGAGAAAGCCGCTGGGTATATTGTGGTGTGGTTGATGGGAAAAAACGTGATGACGAAAATCGACCACTTTTTGTTCAAGTTGTTAAAGTCGAGGTGCCCAGGGAACAAGTGTCTGTAGAGATCGAACGAGACAAAATTCCCGCGGGCCCTATTGTATACCCTATTCCTCAAGCAGATGGAACTATAGCTCCAGGCGCTATGGGACAAAATAGTCGTGGTAGGCTTGAAAAAGGTGAAGGATTTTTTTGTTTATATAATAGACAATGGGAAGGAAGATCAATATCTTTCATAGGATTAAGCGTAGAACAGAATGTGAAAGAAATAACTTTTAAAAGTGTTGATAATAGAGATGTGAAACAAGTGATCTATTAATAGTTAGTGTTTAATAAATATGTCACGCGTAGGGCTTTGCCAATAGGCATTTTACTGGATGGCCACGCCCTACGGGCTCGCCATGATGAAAGGAATCATGGATCCAAGAAAAATGCCCGCTGGGCAGTAGCTTCGGGCAATCCTGCGCAAGGAACTCCCATAGTCGGTTAGGATTTTTTGAAACTAGAAGGGCAATAAATATAATAAATAAAGCAACTGCTATATAATCAGTAAATGCTATGCGGGGGGCATTTACATGAAAAAATATTTGCTTTTAATGATATCTTTATTGGTTCTTTTATTTATTGGGGGAGCCTGCTCCAAAAAAAATGAAATCGGTCCCGACTGTAACATAAATGGGGCCTGCAGTGAAAATGAAGCCCCTATTGATTCGGCAAATATCGTGCCTGGCATAGGTGCCTCCGACAAATTCGTCGATTGCGAGCCAGGAAAAGTTTGTAGTTGCCAAGGAGCGGGCTGCGCCCTTTTATGTGAGAAAGCTGGAACCTGTTCGTGCGCCAGCCAGAATTGTAAAATCCTTTGTGCCGATCAATCACATTGCTCATGTAGTGGTGAGCGCTGTTCCATCGATTGTGTCGAGGGCGCCGGCTCTTGCAAATGTACCGGCAAAGACTGCCAAGTGATCAAACACGATACCTGTGCGCCAGGGCAAAAATGCAGTTGTAGCGAGGAGGATTGCTCAGTGGAGTGCGGGGTCGGTGGCGATTGCACTTGCTCAGGTGCTGGTTGCACCACAATCTGTGCCGCGGAAGCCTCTTGCAATTGCACCGGAGAAAATTGCGGAGTTTTGTGCGTCGAAGGTGGCAAATGCAAATGCGAAGGTCCGAGGTGCCTAAATATGCCAATTGGAACCTGCAAGGATGGTCAAAAAAGTTGTACTTGCGATAAGGCGACTTGTTTAGTTAGCTGCATCCCAGGAGCGGCGTGCTCGTGTTCAGGGGAAAAATGTTCAATTATTTGTGACAGCGCTTCTACCTCATGCTCATGCACCGGCAAAGAATGCATCGTTGGCGGCTGTCCTGCCAACGACAAACGCTGCTCTTGCACAGGTCCTGGCTGCTTAGTGGTGGACGGCTTGAGCCCTTAGCCCCGAGGAAAAAGGCTCGTGCCAAAAATTTTCTCAAGGCACGAGCTCTCCAAAATTATATATTTAAACGAACATAAAATGCGCCATCAGCCCCATGAACTCCATGGGCATAAGATATTTCTTTAATGTATTTTTGAAATAGATTTTCTTGTGTCCAAAGAAGAAAATGATACTTAATTAAACCAACTTCTGTTCCGTCACTTAAGTATTCAACATTTTTACTGTGCTGACCTTTTCCGGTAATAATTAAAACAAATTTCTTCCCTAATTTGGAGGCATCTTCTAAAAATGCAGTGATTAGTTCTTTGGCTCGATTTACTCTTTTACCATGTAGATCAAGCTCATCCTCTGGTGAAAACTTGTAATCTGTAGGCAGCAAAGGGCTGTTGCTTAGATTTTTAACAGCAGTGGTTGATGATGCAGGTTTCGAATCATCAGAGGGATGAGCAGGTCGGCGAAGGTTAGCTGAAAGCTTCTCAATGCACTGTTTAATCCATTCATTTTTTAAAAGACCGTCAGCTTTCAGCGCAGAACTTCGCCCTGTATTTATTTCAGTCTTGCGAGCTTTTTCCCATTGCACATCGCACCCAGTGCGAGGGGCAGAGGCCTTGTTTTCCAAGCTTGATAAGTCAGGATTTTCACACGCTAGTATCGCATGGGGAATTACCAGAGTGAAGAAGAGGTTAAATAATAATATTTTATGCATAGATACTTTCCTGAATAAATTAGTTAACTCATGGATAAAAGTGAATTTTATCTGTTAAATTATGTATTATATTAGCTTGGATCAAGCATTGGTTAATATTAGATAAGCTGAAGCCCCATTCGGTAGCTAAAATTCTAAGCGGCCAGAAGGTAAATCCAGGATCTTACTTATCAATTTCCTCAGCACTAATGCCAAGAGAAGTCAGGATCACCGGCAGATCGTTTAGATCCAAATACAGAAGTAAATGGGGAATAGCCTGGGCGATGAAATAGGCGGGGCTTCGTAGGTGAAAGGTGATAGCTTGTTCTTCGTCGACGAAGAGGGCCGCTTTAATATCCCCTTCGGGCCCCTCAATTTCTCCGAAAGCAAATTTTTTTGAGCTGTTTTTGAGAATAATCTCTTTCTCTTCCCTCAGGGGTTTAGGCTCAAGGCCTTCGGTTTTAAAGCGGTTCAGGGTATCTTTCAGCCATAGAGCGCTCGATTGAATGTCGCGAATTCTTAAACTTAGGCGGGCCAAAGCGTCGCCGCCTTCAGCAATATTTATTTTAGGCAAAGGACCGTAGTCAATGGAGGAGTTGGCGCTCCCTCTTAAATCATAAAAATTTCGATTAGCTCGTATGAATGCGCCGCTTAAGCCTAATGAGCTTGCGAGAGTGAGGTTAATAATAGCTTTTTTTCTTAGCTGACCCTGAATAGTTTCATATTCAGAACTGATATCCATGTCGTCGATGATTTGTATAATAGCTTCACTTATTTCTAGAAGATCTCGTGTAGCTAAAGTGCTAAGAGAATTTTGTGGGGTATTATTATTGACAGTACCGAGCATGAGAGCTTCACTTTTTATTAGATTTTTTCCGCTCCGCGCTAGGTCGAATAAATTATCTGCATTAAGGCTCATAAAAATATCTTTGAGGACGCAAAAATGGTGATATATCCGCGCCACCTCCAAGGCCAGTGCTCTCATTTGTTTTATTTCTAAACTGGCATCGTAATCTAATAAATTTTCATAAGCCGAGACGAGGGCCAACTGATAAAAAATTGGTGTGCGATGGTTAATTCTTGCAATGCTATTTATACCTTCAATAAAACTATTCTCAGCAATAATCTGTTCAAGGTCGTGACAGAAATAGCCGCGACTAACCTGACTGTTGATAATCCTCGAGCCAAGCAATTTAAGTTCCAAACCAATTTTAATAGCCAGGCGATCAAAAAATGGATTTAACGCGTGACTGGCGAGCTGAGTCATGGTGGGGGAGACATTGCTGGTGCTTGGCGCGGATTGATAAAGTTCTTTCTGCTGAAAGCGCGAAATCAATAAAGTGTTGTCTACGGGAAGAGCTGATCTTTTCACCTGTCACTCCTAGCTTTCATCTATATCAAATTTAAATTTCTTGCTTATATCGCTTTCAAGCCATCGCGCGCCCGCAAATAGCGAAGCAATACTAGGTATTAAACTTGCGCCTTGATTACTTTCGATCACTATATTGACGCGATAAGGCAATTTTAAGCTTTTTAGTTGATAAATTATTTCATGAGTTGATTGGGGATCGATAACGTCATTCTTCCACGGTAATAATTTTGTTTTTATAACAATAATTTGATCCAGAAGCGTCAAGCGTGTATCAGGATCATGCTTTAAAAAATAACTCGCGGCATTCAAATGGCTCGGATCTACTTTTATAAAATAACCCTCAGCCAAGGCAAGATCATCTTGAACAATGAGACTTCCTAGACGCTGGTCAAGAAGAGATTTTAGGCTTTTAAACATCGACGAGCCTCAAAAATTAATTGTGCGAGATCAGTTTTATCAAGCAGGCATTGAGAAAGAGTTTTATTGATTTTAAAATTAGTAATAGTGGATGTTGATGTTTTGTTGTGAATACGATTATCACAGCCATTTATATGCAGTAAAAAACTATTTTTTGGCAAATAAGTTAAATAGGTAGTGATATCGACGGATAATTTGCTCGAAAGGCTTCCCCAAATCACCAGCATATTCGCTTCAAAAATAGAGGTTGCATCATAACAAAGATGATGTTTGCTCAAATTTTTTCGCGCAAATTCACGAGCCATATTTGAACAACACGTCGTGCCAAGGATTTGAAAAATATTAACGGGGATAGCCCAAGGAGGCATGAGACTCTTCATATTTTTCTGCCCGATTTTTTTCTCCACCACCAAAACAAGAAAGGCGTGAATAGAGCGGAGATTATTATGGTGTTTTGTTTGTCATGAAGAGATAAATTTTGTGATATTAACAGAAATAATAAAGACACCCAAAGGTTAAAAAATAACATGATGGTTAGCAAAAAATCGTCGGGTAAAATCATGGGTGCAAGAATTTTTTTTAAGGGCATTTCTTTAGATAGCCATAATCCTCTGAACAAGGCCGCCAGGACAATTAAAATTATTATGATGACGAGACTTAAGATTATTTTTTGTAACATTGATTGACCCGGGATTTGGCAAATATCGTTACCCAAAATGGTGATAAGATTAATATAACAGGCTCTGGCTTAGCTGATAGTGGCTCTTCGTGATTTTTTTATTTTATTACCCGGGAGGGGCGATGTTTCGAAATGAAGATGTAGAGGCAGCATACTCGCGAATTAAAAATGATATTATTTTAAGTCCATGCCTTTTTTCGCCATGGCTCTCTAAGGCCACGGGGGCGCAAGTATTTCTCAAATTGGAAAACATGCAGCAAACCGGCTCGTTTAAAGAACGGGGGGCTCTTAACTTTTTACTCTCTCGGCCTCGTGGATCGATCAAGCAGGTGGTGGCGGCATCAGCCGGCAATCATGCGCAGGCGGTGGCATTGCATGCGCGTAAACTGGGAATTCCTGCCGCTATTTTTATGCCACTTGGAACATCGAATACTAAAATTCTTCAAACTGAAAAATATGAGGCGCAGGTAAAATTAGTAGGACAAAATTACGACGAGGCTTATGCCTGTGCCAAGGAATTTAGTAAGGAGCATGACGCGGATTATTTACATGCCTATAATGATCTCGACGTCATTATTGGCCAAGCGACGATTGGACTTGAAATTAATGCGGCCATTGGCGTACCCGATTTTATTTTTGCGCCTATTGGCGGCGGTGGATTATTTTCTGGTATTGCCCAATATTTCGCCAACAATAAAGCCAAAGGTCCCAAAATGATCGGTGTCGAGGCTTTGGCATTTCAATCAATGGCGCAGGCTCTGGATAAAGGTCGACCTTTTTCTTTGAACGGTGAAAAAACCATTGCCGACGGCATTGCGGTGCGAAAGGTGGGCAGTTTGACCCATGAGATTTGTGCCAAACTAAACCCAACTTTAATAAGTGTCGATGATGACTGCATTCAACATGCGATTATGGTGTTATTGGAAAGACAAAAAATTGTCACTGAGGGAGCAGGGGCCGCTGCTACCGCCGGACTTTTACTCGATACATTTAAAAATGAATTGGTGAATAGAAAAGTTGTGGTTGTTGTTTCGGGTGGAAATATTGATATCAGCCTTTTGTCGAGGTTGACTGGGCAGGAGTTGATCAAATCAGGTCGTTTGTGTCGTATGTCGCTGGTCATCAAGGATACGCCTGGATCTTTGTCCCGTTTACTCTCGAGTATTACGCGGGCATTTGGCAATATTGTTGATATTCAGCATGAACGTTCATTTGCTGTATTGAGATGGAATGAAGTTTTAGTTCATGTGACGGTAGAAACTAAAGATGAAATTCATGAAAAAAATATGCTATCTCTACTCATGGAAGAAGGATATCAAATCAAAACTCTGATGGGGAATAATTTTGTTTCGTGATGGCGAAAAAACACCACTTCAAAGCCGAAAAAGTTTGCCCATTAGCTGGCGCCTTTCATTGCATATCGCCGCCATGGGAAGCCTTCTTTGTCTGAGCGTGCTTTTGTCGCTTTTGCCTTTTCAATATGGTCGCGTGGAGCAAGAGGCCATCACCGAGGCACGCATACTTGCTGAAGCCGTGTCGGCGATTTATCAGCGCCTAGGTCCCGGCGAGCCCAAAGATTTTGCGCGAAAACTTCTTCTTCGCGTGGCGCGTACGCCGCATATTTCCGTCGTAAATGTTTATGATGAGCGAGGTATCGTTCGCTACAGCACTGATTCGCGGGAGCTTGGTAAACATTATGCCTTTCGTCTCGGCGTCATTCGCGAGGAAAATACCCTTACCGTGAGCCATGTTGCCATTGATTCAAGCTCTGGGATCGGCAGTGTTTCAGTACTCATTGATCGCGATTTGATGCTTTTAAGCACGCACCGTTTATTCGCGCAAGTTGGCATGGGTTTGTTAGGCGTAATTTGCATTTTGTCCTTCCTCGTTAAAGGTTTAGCGGAAAGGCTGGTAAGTTCCCGTTTGGGGCGCTTAATGAATTTCATTGAAGATGCCGAAAAAGGTTCTTTTTTGATTCGCGCAGAAGTGGATCGTAACGATGAGATTGGCCACGTTATCGTGGGTTTTAATCAGCTCTTAGGGGTGATTACCCAAATTGAAGCTCGTGCTTTAGAAAAAGAACATAATTTGCAGGATGCCGAGGCGCAAAAACATATGCGCTTGAAACTCGAAGAGACTCTTTTTAAGCTGGAGCGTTCCAATGAACGTTTAAATGGCAAAGTCCAAGCGCAAGAATTGCTCATGGAAGCGGCCCACCGTCTTGGCGGTACCTTGCAACGTGAATCAGTAGTGGAAAGGCTTGCCAATCTGGTGCAGGAAAAACTTGCCTGGCCTCAATTTGCCGTTTTTTTAATGGAGACCAAAAATCAGGATCGATTCGCGCTCAAATTGGTCGCCGCCATTGGCATTAGCAAGGACATTATTTCGCTCCACAGCCAAGTGCTGATTGGCGAGGGAATTACTGGCATTGTGGCACAAACGGGTGCTCCTTTAATCATCGCTAATCTTGAAAAAGAGAAGAGTTTGAAATTGTGGGAGCCGCAAAATCGTGAGGCGGATTCTCAGGAATTTGGCAAAACCGGATCGCTGATGGCGGTGCCGATGATTCATAAAGGACGTGTCTTAGGGGTTTTTGTATTTTTGCATCCTAAGATCAATATTTTTGATAAAGAGCATGTTGATTTGATCTCCGCTCTGGGTGCTCAAACAGCATTGGCAATAATCAATGCTGAATTATATGAAACAACATTAGAACTTGCTACCTCAGATCCTTTAACAGGGATAATGAATAGACGAGCAATGGTGCGACAAATAGAATATGAACTTACTCGCACACAGAGATTTAATACTGATTTAGCATTGTTGTTGGTAGATGTGGATCACTTTAAAGCTTATAACGACCGCATGGGCCACGTTCTCGGCGATGTGGCTTTGAAAGAAATAGCTAATGCGCTGAAAGAAAGTATTCGAAAAGTAGATACGGTCGCCCGTTTCGGCGGCGAAGAATTTTGCGTCATCTTGCCACAAACCAGTGAAAAGGCCGCTTGCGAGGTGGCCAATAAACTTTGCGAATCGGTACGGGCTTTAAAATTACGCGGCGCGGAAAAACAAGAACTCGGTCATTTATCCGTTTCGGTGGGGATTGCGGTCATTCCTGGCAATGCGGACATTTTGGATCGAGAAGATATCTTGACGGATCTGATTGCCGCTGCCGACCAGGCACTTTACGAAGCCAAGGGCCTAGGGCGAGATCGCTTTATGGTGAATCGGCACTTTATTTGAGTGGAAACGAACCTAAACCTTACAATGATTTTGCTAAGGTTTAGGACTTTGTTTGCCGTGAAGATTGCGAACGTAGCGCGGCAATCCATGCCTAACTTTGGATGGTCACTCTAGGTCAGTAATTGATTAAAAACTGATACGAAATTTTTTTGGAGTATATATTGTGGCGCTTATAAATGATGAGCAAAGAGAAGTAGCGGAAATAATTTCCTTTCAAGTTTCTTATAGCCGGCAGCATATTAAAGCTACGTGGGGCCTAGCTATTGTCATTGCGCTTACGTTCCTTTTGGAAGAGTTATTTGGCGGCAGTACGAGCACTTCTGTACTGGTCCGGATGGGGGCCAATGTTAAGGAATTGGTGAGTGAAGGTCAGTATTTTCGATTGATGTCGTCGGTATTTTTGCATTCTGGATATATGCACGTATTTTTTAATACCTATGTATTATTTGCCTTAGGTGGATTTTTTAATCGTATTCTTGGTGAAGCTAAATATCTGACGGTATTTTTTGTGTCTGGAATTGCAGGTTCCTTAGCGAGTTTTTATTTGGGAAAAGCTGCGATCAGTGTTGGCGCCTCCGGCGCGATTTGGGGATTATTTGGCGCGAGCCTTGCCTTGGCTTTCTTTAAAACTCGCCTCATTCCCGAGGCTATTCGCTTACGTTTAAGAAAAGTTACTTTGATAAACCTTGCCATCAATCTGGGCGTGTCGTTTTTGCCTATGGTAGACATGTGGGCTCATATTGGCGGTGGCGTTGCTGGATTTTTATGTAGTTTGTTGATGATATTCCATAGCAATAGCCAGGCTATCAATCGTCTTAAAACCCATCTCTTTCAATTTTTGGCGACATTTTTATTTTTGACTTATTTAGTAAGCATGGTTTTTGTTATTGCTAGTTATCGTCCTTGGCAAGATCAATTTAGTGCTGATTTAGTCGAAGTCCCCCTCGTAGGAGTGCCCTTTTCGGTCGAGATACCCAAAGGCTTGGCACTAAAAAAGAGTGAGGAAGGGCAGGCGCCAATTTTTCTCTTTGGTGACCTGACTTTTGATCAAATGGTTATTGAGTTGCAGTTTTATAAGGATCAAGTGCCAAGCCAACAAGCTCAAGAATGGTTAAGCAGCCAACAAAAACAACTTCTCCAAGATCCCACGGTGGGAAGCGATATTAAGAGATCCCTAGATTTAAGAAATCCTGCTGGCGGACCTGAACTTTTTTATAAACTTGAACCAAAGGGTGATTTTGTCGCCTTCACTTTTGTGATTGTGCGGGAAGGCTATGCCATTAAAATGATTTTTGTGAGTGAAAAATCAACGCCACAGGCGCAGGTGGAGAAGCTGGCGCGACAGGTGATTGATAGTATTAAGAGCACGTCCAATAGTTAATAGAGCTTCTCTGGCACACCCCTCGCCATCTTCATGCCCCCTTCTCAAACGTGACCCAAAAAAAACCTCGCAACAAGTGCGAGGTTTTTAATCAACCAGTTTCTTAAAACTTAGAGATTAGCCTCAGCATCACCCGTGAGCGATTTATTGTAGGTAATTTTCGCTTTAGACTTTAGATGAGCAAGATATTGCTGCATAAAAGCTCGTCGACGTGGATAGGTCAAGTTTTGCTTTAGACTCTCTTTTTCCGCATCGAATTTACTTAAGTCTGCTTCTTCTCTGCTCTTAAGTCTAATAGCAAATAATTGCCCATTGGATTCAATTACTTCGTTGGCAGTTGGATTAGCTAGATCCAGCTTAAATGCTATATTGCTTATTTCATCGGCTTTGCCAATTTTTTGAATATAGGTTGAAGCGCGGTTGAAGCTGCCGCTTTCGTCAGCGACGGGCGCAAGTGATGCAGTTTGAGTTGCACCGGTCTTCATATTAACCAGGCCATCGATTGCTATTTTTTCCAATGGCACGCCGCTTTTCAGCTGAGCAAGTGCTTGATCTGCCAAAACCCGGGCTTTGCTTTTTTGTTCATCGGTTCTGATAAGGATTTCAGCAATTTCATTGGAAGCAGCATCCTGGGTTGTAGTAGTAGCATCCATTTTATCGGTCAGCTTAATGATGTGAAAACCAAAAGGAGTTTCCACTATTTCAGAGACGTCGTTGATGTTGAGCGCAAACGCCGCTTTAGCGAATTCTGCCACCATCATGCCTTGATTGAAAAAGCCTAAGTCACCACCTTTTTCTTTGGAGCCAAGATCTTCTGATTCTTTTTGCGCAACTTCAGCAAAGTTTTCACCTTTCTTAATGCGTTCAAGCAAAGCCTGGGCCTTAGCTTTCAGTTGATCTTTTTCCTCAGCAGTTGCAGTGGGAGCAACTTTCACCAAAATGTGGCTGGCTTTTACTTCCTTGTCTTTCACAAACTGGCTGAGATTTTCGTTGTAATACGTAGCAATTCTCGCACGATTTTTCTCAATAAAAGCCCCAATTTCTTGAGGAGGAACCTTGCGCTCTGACTTGTAGAGTGCAGGATTTACTTTTATAAATTCGATGGCCACTTTGGTATTTTTGTCGATGAAACCTTGTTTAACTTCTTCGTCCGAAATAAATACAGCGGTACTTAAAATGTCCGCCATTTGTTGAGCGACAAGTTCTTTTTCAACAAGCGTCTCAAAGCCTGCGATAGTTGTCCCAAAGAAACTTGGTACGATTCGTTGATATTCTTCCTTATTAAACTCTTTATCCGGACCAAACACTCGTTCTTTGATCTCTTCAGCTAAAGTACGAGCTCCAACCGCCAGCTTTTGTTGACGCCCGAGTTGGGTGAGGAGTTCTCGAGAAATAAGTTGTTCCAAAATAAGATTTTTCAATCCATCTTTGTTTGCCTGATCTTCAGTATAGTCCGTCCTGAATTGTTTAATTCGTGCAAATTGGTTGGTGTAAGCCGATCGAAACTCCGCCATAGTAATGGTTTGGTTGTTTACGATGGCTGCATAGGGTGTTTCCTTGGAACTTTCACCGGCCCAGGGGCCAAAGTTAATGGCGAACACAAAAATAATGATGCCAAAGAGAAAAATCATTACCCAGGAATTGGCGTTTCGCCGCATAAAATCAAGCATGAGAATCTGTCCTTTTTAACAAGCCTCTAGTTAAAGCCTCAGAATTAGCTTATACCACTAGCATTTTGGCACAATGTCTGTGTGCCGCAAGCGATTTTTAATATGATTGAGTAATAGAGGCAAGAGCGCATTTGAAAAGCTCCGAGACTTTTTGTATAGAGTGAGAGCTAAGCGGCTAACATTTGGTTTTTAATTTAGGGTGAGATGATGGCGAATTTTTTGCATTCTTGGCTGTCGAATGACATAGCCATCGATTTGGGAACTTCCAACACGCTGTTTTTTGTGCGTGGAAAAGGCATTGTGGTGAACGAACCATCGGTGGTGGCGGTTCATCAAGATCCTTATAAAAAAGATCGGGTTGTGGCGGTTGGCAGGGAAGCAAAAGAAATGCTTGGACGCACTCCCCATAATATTTCGGCTATCAGACCCATTCAAAAAGGCGTTATTGCCGATTTCGATGCAACCGTGGCAATGCTTCGTCATTTCCTTACACGCGTTCATGGAAAAATGAATTTTATGAAGCCTAGCGCAGTCATTGGGGTGCCTGTTGGTATTACGGAAGTAGAAAAAAGAGCGGTGCGTGAATCGGCCGAATCCGCTAGTGCGGGTGAAGTATTCTTGATCGAAGAGCCCATGGCGGCCGCCATTGGTGCGGGTATGCCCATCACTGAGCCCTTTGGGAATATGATTGTCGATATTGGCGGCGGAACTACTGAAGTTGCAGTTATTTCCCTGGGTGGTATTGTATATAGTCATTCCATTCGCATCGGTGGTGATAATATGGATAAAGCCATCATCAACCACGTTAAAAAACATTATTCTTTATTGGTGGGCGAACGAACTGCCGAAGAGATTAAAAAGAAACTTGGTAGTGCTATGTTTGATGATAGTGAAGAAACTATGATCATTAGAGGACGCGATGTGATGGCAGGTGTGCCGCGAAATGTTGAGATTCGGGCTCGTGAAGTAGTGGAAGCTTTGCAGGTGCCGGTGGCGTCAATTGTGGAAGCGGTGCGTATGAGTTTAGAAAGGACGCCCCCAGAGCTTGCATCAGACATCGTTGATCGGGGTATCATGTTGTCAGGCGGTGGATCCTTGCTGAAAAATATTGATGCGTTGGTTCAAAAAGAAACTGGCGTGCCGGTTCACTTAGCAGCTGATCCAATAAGTGGCACTGTTTTGGGGGCAGGGAAAGTTCTGGAAGAAATTGACCGACTCCGGCAGGTCTTAAGAAGTTAACGAAAAATATAAATGGCGGTTGGCCAATGTGGTCATTGTTAGAACGCGCAAAGCGAGTGATATTTGCCCTGGTGCTCAGTGTCATTCCTTTGGTTTTGCTTTATGTGCAAAGCAAAGATACTCAAGTAAGATCGATATTTGCCTGGCCAGTAGTTCAGGCAGCAGGCGCTTTGGAAAGTGGCGCCTTAACTATTACCGGTGCTATATCGGATTTATTATATCGTTATTTATTTATTGTTGGTCGTAATGACGAGGTATTGAGCCTCAGAGCGGAAGTGCTTGAGACCAGAGCGCTGAAGGTAAAAATTCAGGAATTAATCAATGAGCAGGCATCGATTCTGCAACTTTATTTTCATAGCCCTGCTCAAGAATCGAGCAAACGTGAATTTGCTCGGGTGATTGCTCGGGCGGGCGCGCCTATGGCTCGGATGATTCGTATCGATAAAGGCAGCAGTCAAGGCGTGAAACCCAGTTACCCGGTTTTAAGTCATGAAGGGGTAGTGGGGCAGGTTTTAAGTGTTGCGCCGAATTTTGCCGATGTTTTACTGATCACTGATGCATCGAGCGCTATCGAGGCGAAGATTGTGGGTTCAGGGGCTCGGGGCCTTTTGCGAGGAATTACGAGCAGTAGCGAATATCTCATGGAAATCCGCGACATTGATGGTTTGGTTCAGGTCCAAATAGGGGATGTCGTGATAACTAGCGGCCAAAATTCATTTTTCCCAAACGGTATTCCTATTGGAAAAATTATTGATGCAGCTGCCAGCCGTGATGGGCTTTATGTATCGGCACGCATAAGACCTTTTGTGTTGATGGATCAGGTTGAGCACGTGGTGGTATTGTTGGATGATGTTCAAGCGAAGAACCAATCTTCCTCGGCCGCTTGGCCACTCTCGGTTCGATAATGAAAAAAGTATTTTTTACGGCACTGTTGGTATTTTTGTTTGGCGCTTTGTGGCCAACACTGGCCAAATCTTTGCCTTTGTGGCTTAATGTCATGTTTTTGCCGCCGATTATTTTATGTTTTGGGATGCAGTATTTTCGCTCTTTTGAAAAAATATTTTTATGTCTTATAACTGGATTTATTGTAGACACTTTAGGCGGTTTTCCTGTGGGCCTAAACATGCTCATCATGCTGGGATTTTCTTTTTTATTGGGCATCAGCAATATGTTTTCGGGGCGTATTTCCCGGCTCGAACTTAGTTATTATGTAGTGGCGGTTTCTTTCTTTTATCGCTTAGCTTTATTGGCGCTTGAATCTACTTTGATTGGCGAGAAAAATAATATTTTTATTAGTCATTTTATTCTAGGTCCTTTAGTTGATGGATTATTGAGCATTGTCTTCTACTTCCTATTGGTAAAAATATTATCAGTAGCAAAAGCGATGGAACATACTGATTCCCTACGACCTGGCTATGGAGCCTATTCATGAGTAGAGCTGTGGACAGTAAAATCACCATTTTTGTCATTGCTATGGCTGGTGCTTTTTTGATCCTCTTTGGTCGGCTTTATTTTTTGCAGGTTATTAATGGGCAGTCTTATGTTGAGCGCAGCGAAAGTAATTTTATTCAGGAGCGCCTGATCAAGCATAGTCGCGGCAAAATTCTTGATAGCGACGGTGGCGTTTTAGCGGATAACCGTTTGTCCTATGATCTTTACGTCACTTTTGCCATGTTGCCCGATAGTCTTAAATATTTGCGCGCCTTAGGCACGCCGCTTAAAATACCCAGATCTGAGCTGGTTCTTATGGATCATGAAATTTTAGAACGGGCCGAGCAGGGAATGAACGAGCCGGTTTTATTCTCCAATCGCCTAGGGCAGAAGGATTGTCAAGAAATAGAAGAGCTGGTGCGAACGCAGCTGGTTTCTGGTGTGGAAATTATTCATGAGACGAGCCAATCCTGTTCGTTGAAAATTAATAGTGTTGATTTTCCAAGTCAAAAGCAGTCATTTAATCGCTTGAGGGACATACTTGGGCAAGAAAGTCAGGCCTTCAGTGGAATATGGCAGCGGGCCCAGAAAAAATCTCAGGGTCTGGCTCGTTTTAAGCCGAGTTTGTTGATGCCAGATATTGGTTTCGATGCCTATGCCCGCATCGAAAATGCTATTTCCCTGGGAATGTTGGCAGGGGTCACCGTCGTTCCCTCCAAACGTCGTCGCTATGTGCACGGTGATACGGCAACTCATGTGATCGGCTTTTTAAATCAAATTTCTCAAGATGAGTTGAAGCAGTCCGGGGGAAAATATCGCTCCGGTGATTTTGTGGGGCGCCGTGGGGTGGAGGCAACTTATGAGAATGAACTACGAGGACAAGATGGCGTTGAGCGCGTAATTGTTGATGCGAAGGGCAGGCGTTTTAATGAGGCGTGGGAGCAGGAATTGCTTGGCTCCGACCGCATCGTTGAGCCAAAGCCGGGCGTCAGTGTCAAACTCAGCATCGATGTGGAACTACAAAAGGCGGCTCAGGAAAATTTCTTGGGTATTTCTGGATCGGTCGTGGTGATGGAAGCAAAGACCGGTTTTATCAAGGCCCTGGCTAGTTTTCCCGCTTTTGACCCTAACATCATGGTCAGCGCCGATAACAACGAAGTTATTAGAGCGCTGATGACTAATAAAGAGCGGCCCTTTCGTAACAAAGCTTTGCAAGATCACTATTCTCCCGGCAGCACTTTTAAGCCGGTGACCGCTATTGCTGGGCTTAGTAAGCAGTTGATCACCTCCAGCTCAGAATATTATTGCTCGGGTTCTTTCAAAATTCATCGCACTGCATGGCGTTGCTTTAAGCGTGAGGGCCACGGACCCATTAACATGTTCAATGCTCTTAGAGTTTCTTGTGACAGCTTCTTTTACGATCTTGGCTATAGAATGGGCATCGATAATCTTGCTAACGTGGCGACCGTGATGGGTTTTGGACAAAAGACGGGGATTGCGCTCGTCGGTGAGACACCCGGTATTTTGCCGAGCCGCGAATATTACAAAAAACGTCTTGGTTTCGTTCCGCCGGGGGCTGTGGTCAATATGTCAATTGGTCAGGGTGATTTGAATGTTACCCCGCTTCAATTGGCTGTGGCTTATAGTGCCATAGCGAACGGTGGAACAGTTTTTCAACCCCAGCTGGTGAGCCAGCTGCTCGATGATCAGGGTTTTGTGGTGCAGGAATTTCCTCCTATAATAAAATCAAAAATTGCCGATAGCTCTTATAATCTCGAGGAAATATTAAGCTCCTTGGCCTTTGTGGCGGAACCAGGCGGCTCAGCATCGGGTTTACGTTATAATCCGAAGTTTGCGGACATAGCTAAATGGTTAAAGGCAAATAATTTTCAAGTCGTAGGAAAAACGGGTACGGCTCAAGTTGTTAAATTAGCCAAAAATATTGATCACTTGTATGACGTGGAAAAAGTTCCCTATGAGCAGCGGGATCATGCGTGGTTTGTCGGGCTTTTTCCTCGAGAAAATCCTGAAATAGTGATTATCGTGATGACTGAACATGGTGGTTTTGCTAGCCAAGCGTCAGCTCCGGTAGCAGTTCGTTTAATGAAAAAATACCATGAGATGGCCCAGTTAAAAATGAACTCAGCCTTGGAGGCGGTGCAATGATCGATCGTGATGCCTTTAGGCAACTGGGCATAAGAATACCCATGCCAGTTTTGTTGCCCATGTTAGGGGTGGTGGCGATCGGTATTCTTAATTTATCTTCAGCGGCTCAAGCGACGCGGCCCGATTTATATTTAAGCCAACTCAGCAAGTTTGGCTTTGCTTGTATCCTCATGATGGGGGTCGGGCTTATTCATACGCGTGTTATCAGGCGCCTGGCTTATCCCGTCTATTTATTTGCATGTTTTTTGTTGCTCATGGTGATTGCCGTCGGTACCAGTGCCAAGGGTGCTCAGCGATGGTTGGTAATTGGGGCCTTTCGCTTTCAGCCCTCGGATCCTGCCAAAATCGCCCTAGTCTTGGCTTTAGCGCAATATTGCGCCAGTTATTGGCCGGCCAAAGGCTATACGTTGTTGTCGCTCTTTCGGCCCTTTAATATTTCACGGCCTTTGGGATTTTTGATGCCCATCGTGTTTTTGTTGGTACGTAGCCGCCATGGTTCAGAGCTTTTTAGCGACGAATGGTTGACTTCGAAATATGGCATGGCGGTCATGGGCGGGCTCTTGGTGCTCGGACTTTTATGGCTGTTTTTTTCTTTCTTCATGCTCAGCAATGAGCGTTTCCATTTTTCATCATTTGTGGCCCCCATCGACATTGCGATTATTCCCTTTTTGCTGGTGGCGGTGGAGCCAGACCTAGGTACCTCGCTGATAATCTTATCTATTGCTGGCATTATGTTTCTTTACGTCGGTATTCGCAGTTATTCTTTGCTCATGGGTTTTGTGTGCTTAGCGGTAATCAGTGTGGGCTCCTATTTTACCGTCCTGAAAGACTATCAAAAGCAACGGATTACCTCATTTATTAACCCCGAAGCGGATTTGCAGGGTGAAGGCTATCACGCCATGCAGTCTATCATTGCCATTGGCTCTGGTCGGGTGACGGGCAAGGGATTTGCCGGGGGTACGCAGACGCAATTATCATTTTTGCCCGAAAATGCCACCGATTTTGTGTTCAGCGTATGGGCAGAAGAGTGGGGTTTATTGGCCTGCGTTTTATTATTGGTTTTATATTTCTCAATGCTGGTGTCGATTTTACGTATGGCGCCGAGGATCGAGGATAAATTCTCCCAACTGGTGTGCGTAGGCGTTGCTGCCAGCATTTTTCTGCACGTTTTCATTAATGTTGGGATGGTTACTGGTATTTTGCCAGTAGTGGGCGTTCCTTTGCCTCTCATGAGCTATGGTGGTTCAGCCATGATGACTACCTTGATTGGGCTGGGCCTTGTGGTAAATGTGGCTTTATGGCGAGGGGCTAAATAGTGAGCTTGCTATCTGGAGCTCATGAAGTGAAAGCTGAAGATTTAAGCATTCCTTGCAGATTGTTCCCTAAGAAAGGGATTATTAGCTTTTAATAATATCTCTCTATTGTGTTCTTTTTTTAGGGGCCGTAGAAGCCTTCGGTTATAATATTTTAATGCTTGATTGTCTTTGGGCGAGTTATTAAATTAGTCTTTAAGGAATATGTTTTTTATAAATAGTGATTATATGATGAAAATTTCCGGGAATATTAATATGGCGTTTATTATTAGCAGCGTATCTAAGCTCAGAAAATTACCGACTTTTCTTGTGCTGGCTTCGGTTTTAATTTTTAATGGCTGTAATTTTGAGGATTTAGACGATAGTGAAGAGCCCACGGGGCCTGAAACTAGTGTTAGTACGCTCAACAAGAATTGTGAAGGCTTTAAGACACCGGGCGAATGCCGTAGCAATAGCAGCTGTCAATATTTTAACAGCTGGCGGACACCTACAAAAGGGAAGTGCCTTGCCAAAGCTTCTGCCAATAAACTTAGCTGTGGGAAACTGACTAAAGACGATTGTGAGCTTAATGGCTTAGGCACGGAAAAATGCGTCTTTGCTGGGATATGTCAGCCTGAAAGCGGCTTTAGCGCTAAGGGTTTTAGTAAGCTCAATAGTTTTCATTTAAATGGCACGAAGGAAAATGACAGAGGTTTTAATAGCGCAGGACTTAATGTTAAGACCGGCAGCAAATATGATGCCCTTGGAATGGATATAGATGGTCGAAATTCGCGGGGTTTTGATGCGAAAGGCCTTCTCGCCACGGGTTTGGACCGAGATCCACGCGGATTTGATGCGAAAGGCATACACACAAATGGGACCGATAGGGATGATCGGCATTTTGATGTAAAAGGTCTACTAGTTGGCGGAGCTGACCGAGATGCTCGGGGCTTTGATGCCGCAGGCCTCCTTGCTGACGGTTCAGACCGAGATTCACGCGGATTTGATGCCGCAGGCTTCCACAGCAATAGGACTCGGCGGGATGACCGAGGCTTTGATATCCAAGGCCGCTTGCTAAGTGGTGCCGATCGAGATATTCGCGGCTTTAATGCGCAAGGCTTGCACACCAATGGTAGCGATAGAGATAATCGGGGCTTTAATCGAGAAGGCCTTCATACGAATGGCACTAATCGAGACGATCGTGATTTTGACCTTCGGGGTTTGCTTCCGAACTTTGCGCTGCGCGATGCTCGGGGCTTTGATGCTGATGGTCTACTCTGGGACCTCAGTGATAGGGACAATCGAGGTTTTAACGCCCGAGGGCTCCATACCAATAATACCGAATGGGACGATAGAGGTTTTAACTTGGCTGGGAGGCAGAGGGATGGCAGTGATCGCGACGCTCGCGGCTTCGACTCTGCTGGTTTTCTTCCAACCGGCTGGACAAGAGATGCTCGCGGCTTCGATGCAAATGGCCGACAAAGGGACGGCAGCGATAGGGATAGTCGCGGCTTCAATCTCCAAGGGCTCCATACCAATAATACCGATCGTGACCCTCGCGGTTTCAATGTTAATGGAGTCCTTCCTGGCGGGGCCCTCAGGGATGCCCGCGGCTTCAACGCCGACGGAATGCACTCCAATTTCACCTCCAGGGATGCTCGGGGCTTTGACGTTAATGGTATTCACGTCAATGGTAGTGACCGAGACGACCGAGGTTTCGACCTCCAAGGGAGACACAGCAATAATTCCGACCGAGATGACCGCGGCTTTGACATCCACGGGTTGCTTGTTGGCGGTCTAGCGCGAGACCCACGGGGCTTCGATGCCGATGGATTCCTCCCCGACGGGACAGACAAAGACGCACGGGGCTTTAAGGCCAACCGGCGGCTTGCGTGTGGTTCTTTGGTAGATGTTAATGGCTTTGATGTCGATGGCAACCATGAAACTACGCACGGGCTCCATAACCCAGGTGGTTTTGATATGAGGGGTATTCATCAGGTCACGGGGGATATCTTTGATGCGCCAGCTCCCGGCGGCCGCACCATTAAAGGGCAAAATCGTTTGGAAGCGAGGGAAGATATCGTTGGGATACAATGCTATATCCCTGGTCCCGCGGATTATCTCGGACGACCTGATTTACGCACCATTCAGCATCATCCTGCGGGCTTCGCTGATGCAGAAGCATTTATCCAGGCCATAGAAAATCGGTGCCAAGCTCTAAATAGGCCGGTTCCACTCGCGCCGGGACAAAGCCTGGCAGACAAAAGAAGCCGCTTAATCGGAGCGATTAAACAAGCTAATCCTCTCATACGAGCTTTAGGCGGAGAACCCGCCGATAGCCTCTATACTTTGGAGCGGCCAAATGCGCTGAAAACTTATATTGGTGGTCTCTATAGCAATGGCGGTCTTGGAAAATTCAGCAAAACTGGCCGCATTTCTTACCAAATACGTGATGACGCAGGGAATTTGGTTCCAGAAGTCGGAATTGATGCTGGGGGACTAAGAAGAGACTTTAAAGATCGCGTCTCTCAACAAATAAAACCTTTGTTTAGTGAGGGCACTAACGGCATGGAAATTAACTCAAATTTTGGTGCAGCTCCCAACGAATTTGCTTTGTGTACAACGGACGCTCAGGTTCAAAATAAAGAAAACTGCTGGAAAAATGCCGGTGCAGTTTTTGCTAAACTCACCATTATTGAGGGTGAAGGTGTGCCTCATGTCAGGCTTTCTCATAGCGTGATCCATGGCTTATTGAGGACGCCTTTGGCGGACCCGGTCGATTATCTTGCTCTTTTGAAACTTGATAAACCGGATATTTTTGCAAGCCAAATGAGCGGCGTGCTTAATCAGAACAATGCGGGCATTCAGGCTTTAATGATGAATTTCGATGATGTCGGTCTTGCTGATAGAGATGTGGATGAAACTAACGTCATCGAATATCTCCAGGAATTCGCAAAACATAGCCTAATAAAAAGCGAACAAAGATGGTTTGTCGAGGGCTTTGAAGAGGTAGTTTCTAATCTCGGGGCTTTTCCTCTCAATGCCAGAACTTTAGCATTATTGTTGCAGGGAAATCCTACTTCCATCGACACGATTGAAGCGGTTCTAGAAGTGAGCGATGGTTTTGGTCAGCTAAAAACCTGGCTCTTGGAAATAATGAGAGAAAAAATGGACGCCGATCCAAATTCCTCCTTTTTGGTGGATATGTTGAGATTTTGGACGGGATCCTCGGCACCTCCGGGTGAAGGAGGCAATTCGCTTCGTGTTAATGTGTATAACAATCAGCCGCAGGATCGCCTTCCGGTCGCTCATACATGTTCGCTTACTATAGACGTTCCTCCTTATGCCACTAAGGAACTTTTTAAACAAAAGCTGATTCAGGCAATCGAGGGTGCAGAAGGCTTTGGCATACATTAGCCATTTTATTCAATCTGCTCACGCCTGCCCCGAGTATTTTGCCGGTGGTGGGTATTCCTTTGCGACTCATGAGCTATGGTGGCTCGGCCATGATGAAGACCTTGATCGGTCTCTTGGTAAATGTGGCTCTTTGGCGACGTGCTAAGTTGCAAATCGTTAAGGCCCCATAGCATCAGTGTTGAAGGCAATGCAAAGAAAAGTAAAAATTATTTGTACTTTGGGTCCTAGCTCTTATGACGAGGACGTTATTGAGTCATTGATTAAGGCTGGCATGAATATTGCGCGTCTCAATTTTTCTCATGGCGATCATGATTTCTATCGGACCCTCATTAATAGAATTCGCCATGTGTCGGCACGGCTTGATCAACCCATCGCTATTTTGCAAGATTTGCAGGGACCGAAAATTCGCGTCGGCAAAATGATGAACGATGCGGTGGTGCTGAAAGATGGTGCGCAAATTGTAATTACTATCGATGAGATGCTGGGAAATCTTGAGGAATTTTATACTCCCTATTTATCGATTATCGACGACGTGGATATTGGCGATCCGGTTTTATTAGATGATGGCAAAATAGCACTTCGATGCGAACAAAAAGAAGCACAGCGTTTGATTTGCCGGATCGAGCAGGGCGGAATTTTAAAGAGCAATAAAGGCATAAATTTGCCTCGCTCCGCTACCTCGACAGAAAGTTTAACCCCCAAAGATATTCGTGATTTGAATTTCGGTGCTCATGCAGGCGTAGATGCGGTGGCTTTGTCTTTTGTGCGTAGCGCCCACGATGTGATAAAACTGAGGACTGAGCTGGCCTCCACTAAAACCAGACCTTTGATTATCGCGAAGCTTGAAAAGCAGCAAGCCATCGATGACCTCGAGAATATTTTGCGCGTGAGTGATGGCGTGATGGTCGCGCGCGGAGATTTAGGCGTGGAGATGCCGGCCGAGAATGTACCGCTCGTACAAAAGCGCATTATCGAGCGCGCTTTGGCACATGGAAAAACTGCGGTGGTAGCCACTGAAATGCTTGAGTCGATGATTTCTCAAATACGCCCGACTCGTGCAGAAGCAAGCGATGTGGCCAATGCCGTGCTTGATGGTGCCGATATGCTCATGCTATCGGCGGAAACTGCCGCTGGCGCTCACCCGATTAAAACCGTGAACATGATGGATAAAATTGTGCGTCACGTCGAGGAAAGCAATCGCGCGAGCTATTGGCGCACCAGTAATCTCGTATTGCAGCAAGAAAAGCGCGATATTCAAAACACCATGAGCCTAGGAGCGGTGCAGGCCTGTGAAGTGCTCAAGGCTAGCGCCATCGTCATGTTCAGCAATTCGGGCGCCACCGCGCGCATGGTGAGCGCTTACCGCCCGCAAAAACCGATCATCGCTTTTGTTCCCGACGCCACCGTGCAACGCACCTTGGCTTTTTGCTGGGGCGTGCGGGCTTTTGTTCTCAAGGCGCCAGAACGCAGTTTCGATCTCTTAAGGAGCATCAACAGTCAATTATTGGACATGGGTGAATTTCAGCCGGGAGAGAGAGTTATTGTGTTGACTAAGATTCCTCTGCGTTCAAAAGAGCATACTAATACGGTTCATGTGCATACGTTAAAAAGTGTATTGTCTCATTAAATATTAGTCGCCATTGCGAGCCTAGCGCGGCCTCCATGGGAGGGCGTCAAGGCATTAGGTGTGGATTGCCCCCCGCGCTACGCTCGCAATGACGATGAAGGGATGCAGAACTTTGTAGGGGCCGGCCTCTGTGCCGGCCCGCGTATTAGCATGAACGCCGCAAATATGCCTACCCACCCTTTTTTTAGCGCGAAAATTGCCCCATAAGCCTATCCGGATAGGAACTGTCAATTTTTTACAAAGTGAGGTTTGTGATGAAATTAGGTTTAGTATTTGCGACTTCGGTTGCTTTATTTTTCGTTTCCGCTGCAACTGACGCTCCCCGTGTTGCAAAATATGGCTTTGTTAATTTCGAAGCCGCGATAGCTCAGGAAAAGGAAGCTCAAATATATATTAAAGAGCTTGAGGATGGCGAAAATAAGATTAATCAAGATGAGCAAGTGGCTCGGGTTGATATTGAAAAGAAGATGACTAATTTTAGAGCGTCGGTAGCGAGCCTGAGTGAAAAAGCGCGCCAAGAAAAAGAAACTCAGTTGAGCAATGAAATTGGTATGTTGCAACAACAGTTCACGCAGCGTCGCCAGGAGCTTGGACAAAAGCGCCAAGATCGTCTGCGTCAGTTGGAAGATAAAAATCGTTTATTGCTTGATTCCATCTCCAAAAATGGTGGATTTGACATGGTGTTTAATGCTGCGGCATTGGTTTATGTTTCCGACGACATGAAGAAAAATGATTTAACCGGGAAGTTGGTTGAATCTTACAATAAAGCCTATCCGGTTAAGCCAGAAGCGGCTAAGAAGCCCACGACGCCGGTTAAAGCACCTGCAAAAACTCCGGTGAAAAAATAATCCATGCTCGCAAGCGAAATAGCCGTAGCCATCGGTGGGCGTTTGATTGGCGATAATGTTCGATGTGCTCGACTATCGCCACTTTATTGCGCGGCTTTGGATGATTTGAGCATACTCGCGTGGTCTCGGGATATTCGTTTAGCAAAGAAGGCCTCATTTGGGGCCTTGCTTATTTCTTCCGATTGGGCGGCGGATTATTTATTGGAAATTGACGGCCCGCTCATCGTTATTGAGGATTTTTTTTCGGCCTTTTCCACCTTAAGATCGCTTTTAGATGCTGGCCTGTTGCAAGACGAGCCGAAGCTTGAAAATGCCGCTATTTCTCCCCTCGCTCGTTTAAGCCCCCATGCTCGGGTGGGTTGCGCCATAATTGGTGAGCACACGGTGATCGAAGCTGGCGTGGTAATTGAAGACCAGGTTAGCATTGGTAGAGGTTGTCATATTAAGGCCGGAGCGGTGATTCACGGCGGTACTATTATTGCCGACGACGTGGTGATTGGCGCCAATACCGTGCTGGCAAGTCAGGCTTTTGCACCCTACGGCTTTGAAACTATTAAAAATCTCCCCTCCTTAGGCAGTGTAGTGATTGAAGAAGGGGTTCGCGTGGGTGCTCTTTGCACTATCGACCGGGGCCTGATTGGGCGGACGCGCATCAAAAAAAATACGCTTTTGGATAACATGGTTCATATCGGGCACGACGTGGTGGTGGGCGAACAAGTAATTATTGCCGCCCAAACCGCCTTGGCGGGTTTTGTTCAGGTGGAAAATAGCGTAACGCTAGGCGGGCAGGTGGGGCTTGCTCCTCATGCGGTGATTGGTCAGGGGGCCCGCATCAGCGCTAAATCACTGGTGAGAGGAAAAGTGGATGCTTATGAAATAAGGTCGGGTAACCCGAGTTTGCCTCACCGGATTTATTTGAAAGACTATGCTCAAAAAATAAGGCAATCGAGATAAAGTATGAATGAGAATACGCGAGTAGATTTTGAACAAATAAAAAAAGTATTGCCCCATCGCTATCCTTTCTTGTTGATCGATCGGGTTTTGGAACTTGGTGCCGATAGCATTCGTGCTTTAAAAAATGTAACGGCCAATGAACCCTTCTTTAATGGCCATTTTCCTGAACTTGCGGTCATGCCGGGAGTTTTACAGATTGAAGCCATGGCTCAAGCGGCGGGCCTGATTCTTGCCCTCAATGATGGTTTTGATGTTTCTCGCGATATCGCTTTTTTAGCTGGGGTTGATAATGCTAAGTTTAAGCGCATGGTGACCCCCGGTGATCAGTTGATAATTGAAGTGAGCATTGTGGCGAGAAAAAAAACCGTGCTTAAAGTTGAGGCAAAAGTGTTGGTAGAAAACCAAATAGCCTCGAGCGCTGAGATTATTTTGATTACTAAATCGTTGTAGGAGTGAATATGTCAGAAAGTGGCGCCATCGAGCGCATAATGAATGAGAGACGTGAAAAAGGGCAAGAGCTTAAAAAACTCGGCCAACATCCTTATAAAAATGGTTTTAAACCTGACATCACTGCCGAAGAGCTCGCTAAAAAATATGTGCATTTGTCGAAGGAAGAGCTCGAATCTTGCCAAGATGCCTATATAATGGCTGGCCGATTAATGGCCGTTCGTAGCATGGGCAAAGCGGCCTTTTTGATCATCCAGGACCCCAGCGGTCAAATGCAGCTTTTCTTACAGAAAGAAGCGATTGGCGAAGATAATTTTGCCGCTTTTAAATTGAGCGACGTGGGCGACTTTATTGGTGTTCGTGGCACGCCCATGAAAACTAAAACAGGCGAGCTGTCCTTAAAAATTTCAAACTTCACGATGTTGACCAAATCACTCAAACCTTTGCCGGAAAAATGGCATGGATTAAGTAACGTGGAGCATCGCTATCGCCAACGTTATGTCGATCTCATCGTTAACGAAAAAACACGTAGCATTTTTAAAGCCCGCTCGAAGATAATTCGCGGCATTCAACATTTCTTAGACGAACGCGGTTTCATGGAAGTTGAAACACCGATTTTGATGGATATTGCCGGTGGCGCTGAAGCAAAACCATTCATTACTCACCACAATGCGCTCGGGGAAGATTTGTCCCTGCGTATCGCGACTGAACTTCACCTGAAACGTTTAATCGTGGGTGGCATTGAGCGGGTTTATGAAATTGGCCGTTTGTTTCGTAACGAAGGGGTCAGTACTCGCCATAATCCAGAGTTCACCACCATCGAGTTTTATCAGGCCTATGCCACCTACCAAGATCTCATGGATTTGACGGAAGAACTTTTTCGTAAATTAGCATCGAGTGTCAATGAAAGTCCCGTCGTGAAATACCAAGAACACGAAATTGATTTTTCAAAGCCTTTTAGACGAGTGCCCATAGCTCAATTGGTGGCTGAGCACTTAGGCTTTGATGCTAAAAAGACGGAAGAGTTGATCAATATTTCTTCGGTTGAAAAGGCATTAGCGACGGTAAGAGGACATTTAGCGAGTGAAGAAGAGGCGGTGCTGATTTGTCTCAAAGAGTTGAGCTTCGATGAGATGAATGCCATTTTGCCCTTTTGTTTTAAAGATGAGCCAGCGGTAGAAGGCACCGATGCCATCGTTATGGCCAAGAAAATCGTTAAAAATTTGGGGCACGATGTGATTGCCATTGGGCGGGCTGTTGATAAAGCTTTTGCCAATGAAAGCCATCGTTGTCGACGTTTGGCCTTGCATTTACTTTATGGCGTTTTTGATCACGAGGTTGAGGAAAAGATTATTCAACCTACTTTCATCACCGATTTTAGCGTCTCAGTTTCGCCGCTTGCGCGTAAACGCGATGGCGATGAAGCTGTGGTGGATCGATTTGAGTTGATCATCGCCAAAATGGAAGTTGCCAATGCTTTTTCTGAGCTCACTGATGCCGATGATCAGCGCGAGCGTTTTCAAAAGCAAGTGCAACAAAAATCCATGGGTGACGACGAGGCTCCTGATTTGGATGAGGATTTTCTCAATGCCTTGGAAATTGGAATGCCGCCGACCGCGGGCCAGGGAATCGGGATCGATCGATTGGTGATGATCTTGACCGATAGTCCTTCCATTAGAGAAGTCATTCTCTTCCCAAAGATGCGAAAGAAAAGCTAATTAAAGAAATTATGTGAGCGGTTAAAAAAATGAGTGTCAGCGAACTTTTCTATCAGTCAGCGGTGGTTAATTCACTCGTGTTTTTGTGGTTGGCCTCGGCGGTGAGTGCGACGCGTATTTTTTTGCGCTGCGAGAGAAAAATCTCTGAATCGCTCCTTTTGGGCGTATTTTTCGGGCCGCTCGCTTTTATTGCGGCCTGGCTTTTTGAAGCTTATTTTTTAAATAAAAAATCTTTGCCTGGGGCAGATAAAAGCCCGCTCAACATTCGACCCCAAATCGCCATTTTGCTCAATGCGGGCCTAACTCTCGCTTTATTCCACTGGCTCTTTGTTTATGAGTTTGCTCGTTCCACCACCTCGAGTGAGGTGCTTATTTTACGCATTGGGCTTTTTTTAGTGCTTGCGGGCTTTGTAGTGGGCGTGACTCTGGCCCAAATAACCAAGCGCGTGGCTTTTTTTGAGAGTTGCTGGACGACATTTATCCTCAGTTTCTACATGACAACTCTCGGCGATTGGGCCAATGATGTGTTTTCCTACGGCACTTCTATGGCTTATTTTTCCACGCTGATTCTAACGGGCAGTTTTTTGTTTCTGATTTTCGCGACCCTAGGCGGTTCTTTAGGATATTTGTTATTTGGCGAGGGACGGCTCAATCTTCGCAGCGGTTATGAGTTTTTTATTGGCGTGCGTTTTTTAATGACTAAACGCAGTAGTCAGGTGGTATCGCTTATTACCGTGATATCCGTCATTGCCGTCATGATCGCCTGCGGCGGCATGATTGTGGTGATGAGTGTGATGAATGGTTTTTCGTCGGATCTTCGCTCAAAGATTTTAGGGGCTAATCCTCATCTCATGGTGCTGAAATATGGCAAAGATTTTTCCGAGTACGCCGACATTGTTAAAAAGACCAAAGAGATCCCCGGGGTAGTAGGAGCAAGTCCTTTTATTATTAACGAAGGAATGGTCTCCAAAAATAAAAATTTATCGAGTGCGCTGGTAACAGGAATTGCTGATTTTCTCGAGAATAAAAACCAACTCCTGAAATATGTGAGTGAGCAAAGTCTTGGGTTTTTAAATGCTCCTGAAACCATTCCCGTTATCAATGAAGTCGAGAGAGGGGCCGACCTGAATGAAGCGCTTGATGCGAAGCCCCAGGTTAATGATTTGCCAGCAGTGATCATCGGCAAAGAAATGTCCAAAGATTTACAAGTTTTTGTCGGCGATACGGTGAATATTATTAGCCCCGTAGGGGAGCTCGGCCCTACAGGCCCTATTCCTAAAGCTAAGGCCTTCCGGGTGGCAGGATTTTTTGATTCCGGCATGTATGAATACGATTCAAAATTTGTCTACATGAAGCTTAACGACGCGCAAGATTTTTTTAATCTGAAGGGCATGGTGACGGGTATTGAGTATCGCCTTGATGACATCGAGAAAACGCGCCAAGTCGCGCAGATTATCGAAGAAAAAATCGGCGCATATCCCTTTTATACCCGAGACTGGATGCAGATGAACCGCAATATGTTCTCAGCCTTGCAGCTAGAGAAAATTGCCATGCTGATTATTTTGGGCACTATGATTTTTATGGCGAGCTTGTTGATTCTCGTGACGCTGATAATGGTGGTGATGGAAAAAGGTAAAGAGATTGCCATTCTTAAGAGCATGGGTGCAACCGATGCCTCCATCATGAAAATATTTGTCACCTATGGCCTCTTCGTAGGCGGTTTGGGAGCCCTCTTAGGGGGGAGCCTGGGCGTAGGTATCTGCGTATTGATCGATAAGATTGGTATCAAGCTTGATTCAGATGTTTATTATTTCTCCAAAGTTCCGGTAAAGCTTGATAGCACTGAAATCTTGCTAGTTGTCGCGTCCGCCATAATCATCAGCTTTTTGGCAACCGTTCCACCCTCATTATTTGCCGCGCGATTAAAACCGGTAGAAGGATTGCGCTATGAGTAGTTATCTATGAATGTCGATATACGTGGGCTTTCAAAATCATATTATTTAAACGGCCAAAAAATACCGGTTTTGCATGATATTAATCTCACCATTAGGCGTGGAGATATGATTTCTCTGACCGGCCCATCAGGCGTAGGCAAGAGCACTTTTTTGCATGTGGTTGGAACCCTCGATAGCCCTTCAGAGGGCTTGATAACCTATGATTATTGCAATTTGCAAAAATGGTCTGAGGCTCGGGTTGCTGAGTTTAGAAACAAAAATATCGGCTATGTTTTTCAGTTCCACCATTTGATGAGCGAGTTTAGCGCTGCAGAAAATGTCATGATGCCTTTGATTATGCGCCGCATCCCGAAAACTGAGGCCCATGCCAAAGCTTGTGCGGTACTTGAATTTGTCGGTTTAGGCTCGAGGCTTGGCCACAAACCCGGAGAACTTTCTGGCGGCGAGCAACAACGGGTAGCCTTGGCGAGGGCTTTGGCGCAGGAACCGGCTTTATTATTAGCTGATGAACCAACCGGCAATCTCGACGAGAAAACCGGGCAGGATATTATTGACCTCATTCGAAACTACAATACAAAAAATGAAGTCACAGTGCTGTTGGTGACGCACAATAAAAATATTAGCGATTCGTTTGAGCGTAGGTTGGTGCTGGATCGGGATGGGTTGAGGGAGAGTTAAGGTTCTCGTAATAATTCTGCTGCCTGATCGTCATTCCGGGTTTGACTGACATTGTTTCATAAGTGCGGACCGTTTTACCTGCTTGCTTCGCTCTCGACTCCATAAAATTTTGCGCGCCGCTCTTCATCCAAAGTATTTTGTTTTTTCTTGTATACCCGCACTGCACACATGGCATCGGCAATTTCAGCCTTAATCGAAAGTTCAAGCGCAATATAAAACGCCATGCTCCCATGGGGAACCACGAAATGGGGTTGATCCCCGACCATTACTATTTCCGGATCGCGTCCAATAACGTCGGGAATGGCAAGAATATCAGTATCAGAAATCCCAATATTTTCTTGTAGCTCTTCAAATCCCTCGGAATCAGGGGCAATATCCAAAGCCCAAAGTCCCTCATAGCGAGGGGGAACACCTTTACTGCGAGCAAAGCCTCTTAAATAGCCATCAGCGACCAAATCTCGCTCAGCATCTTTAGCGGCGAGCTCGTCATCGGTTATTTTTTTAGTAGTGTAATAAATTTTATAATTTGGTGAGGAAACATTCAAAGTGTTTTTGGTTACCAGCAAGCCTATATTCTTAATGAAAAGCTTCTTTTTTTCTGGGTCAATCAGATTCTTTGAGCATTCTTCTGATGCAATAGCGTTGCGGAATTCTTCTAGATCAAAGCGCCACGCACTCTTTTGGCTGTTGTTTGATTCGACAGCCTCGCGAGCGGACTCGGTATATTCCACATTAAAATCCACAGATTTGCATGAGAGGATTTGCGGGTATGTACTATCTTTGGCGTATTCCGCGGCACTAACAAGTTTTTTGGGAACACGAAACTCAGCAAAACGTGCACCAAGCCATTTTTTATATTCCAAAGAACAGTGCTCGGGATCAACCATTCCTTTTCCCGGTGCATAACCCGGCGGAGCTAAGTTGATTGCCGCCAAACGCTTGTGAATATCTTTGACAATTTTTTCTATGTCTTTCTCGTTGAGAACAATGGGTTTATCGAGGGTGACTTCAACCGGAACTTTTACGCAAGACAAGTGGCTAATCAGCGAGAGAACTATAGTGAGCTTTAGGGCGAAATTAAGAGCAGTCATCTATAAAATCCCTCAAAAAAATTCATCTAGTAGAATGATATCAATAATACAGTCTTTTTATAAATGTTTTATTTCAACAAGCACAGTCTGTTCAATTTATTTCCCAATAATCTTTGCTAGGGCCCGCTTTGCCAAGTACTTATTTTATGTCACAAGGCTTAAGGTCAACTTTTGCTGTATCCGGTCAGGGTTAATTTGGCAAGTCATTTCCAAGGAGCCCGGGCAGCTGCTCACTTGCCCGTCGGCAAACATAAAAGCATAGGCAGATGGCTCAATAATTTATTCAACTTACTGTGGGAGTTTTTATGGCCTCAGTCGCATCGCTTCCTGTATTGGCTGATTTTGGGGTGATTTCTACCCTTATCCTGTTTTCCCACTTGCTGCGTAATAAGATAAAAATATTGCAAAATACTTATATTCCGAGCGCTATTATTGCAGGAATTCTCGCCCTCATGGGGGGGCCGCAATTCCTCGACATTATCCCTTTTAGTGAGAGCGATGGCTTGCAAAATATTGCGACTTATCCATCATTTTTGGTCGTTCTTTTATTTGCAACGCTATTTTTGGGAAAGCGAAAAAAGAAGATCTCCATCAAGAGAACTATTGAGCATGCTGGCGATACGTTTTTTTTCAATCTGGCCTCGATCTTAGGCCAATATGGTTTCGCTTTATTATTCGGTCTTCTGCTTCTGCACCCCCTCTTCCCTTATCTACCCCAGGGCTTCTCGTTGTTGCTGCCCGCCGGCTTTGTGGGCGGTCATGGAACCGCTGCAGCCATCGGCACAGTGCTTGAATCATATGGCCTAGAGGGAGCGATGAGCATTGGTTATGCATCCGCGACCATCGGAATTTTGGTGGGGGTTTTAGGGGGCATGATTTTGATTAATATCGCCACGCGCATGGGATGGACCAGAATGGTGCAGTCGATTCAGGAAATGCCCATCAGCATGAAAACGGGATTTGTTCCTGAAGAAGAGCAGCCCTCCATGGGCAAAGAAACAGTGAGCCCCATCGCGCTTGATCCGCTCACGTGGCATATCGCTATTGTTTTTTCCACGGCGGTTTTTGCTTATAAAATTAGCAGTGGCCTAGATTCTTTGCTTGGTATCAGCGTACCAGTTTTTTGTGTGGCACTTTTGACCGGTGCTTTAGTACAAAAAATCATGAATATTATGAAAATCGGTCGCTATGTTGATCGCCAAATAATTCATCGCATCGGCTCCATGGTGACCGATTTTTTGGTGGCTTTTGGGATCGCGTCCATTTCGGTAAAAATCGTTCTCAACTTCGCCTTTCCGTTGATTCTGATGTTTGCTTTTGGCACGCTTTTTACGCTCGCCTTGGTGTGGTTTATTGGGCGACGCATTTGCCGAAATTTTTGGTTTGAACGGTCCATGATCATGTTTGGTTGGAATACCGGTTCAGTGGCCATGTCTATGGTGCTGGTGCGTGTACTCGATCCCAATATGCAGTCGGGAGTGTTGGAAGATTTTGGTATTTCTTATTTCGGCGTAGCTTTTGTGGAAATCGCGATTATCAGCCTGGTTCCTCATTTGATTATGCAGGGAATAGTAGGGTGGCCCATCTTTGTTCTCATAAGTGGATTTTTTGCGTGCTTATTGCTGTCGCGTTTGATCGTCGGATGGTTTAATCCGTCGCCCACCGCCTTACGTGATGGTGAAGCCGAGATTATGGGCGGCGCTTTTGCCGACGAATAGGAGATATTTATGGCCACAAGTTTTTCCCTTGAGCATGACTTTCCTCAAATTCCTTTAGAGAAATTTGAGGCCTATCTCAATGATCCCACTCTCAATCGGATGCTTGAGGTTGGTTTAGCCTTCGATGAAAGAAAAATGATTGAAAAGACCGACGCTAAAAATGGCGACGTCATTTGGACTTTTCGAGTAAAAAAGCAAGGTCATTGGCCTTCAGCCGTTAAGAAAATTATGCAGGGCGACGCTTTTTCTTGGCAAGAAATTTCGCGTTATGTGCCGAAAGAGCATTGTGTTCACTGGGAAATTATTCCGGAACTAAAGACCCTCAAGTTTCATGGCCAAGGGGTTTGGAAACTCAGTCCCGCAGGCAAAGGATGCAAGCGAGTTATTGAAGGAAAGATTAGCGTCGAGATTCCTCTTTTAGGGAAAGTGGTGGAATCGTTTATCGTCAATGAACTGAAAAATACCTACGAAATTGAGCCGGGTATTCAAGAGAAATTTTATTCTTCGGTGAGCTAATGCCTGCCTCATCGAGCGCCCTGCGATTGCCACCGGCCTTTCAAGCCGGTTTAAGAAGTGCTGCGGCGTTGCGTCCCGTAAAGCGCATCATGCGTGAAGGTCGTTTGTCCACGGTGTGTGAGGAAGCTCGGTGTCCCAATATCGGCGAGTGTTTTTCAGCCCACAGTGCAACTTTTATGATCATGGGTGATCGTTGCACCCGTCGCTGTCATTTTTGTTCGGTAACTACTAAAAAACCCTTGCCCCTCGACGACAATGAGCCCGAAGCCGTTGCGAACGCGGTGAAGAAAATGGGGCTTGATTTTGTCGTTATCACCAGCGTCGATCGCGATGAACTTCCCGATCTGGGCGCAGGACACTTCATTCGAGTAATTGACGCCGTAAAAACGAGTAATCCTCACGCTAAAATAGAGTTATTGACCCCAGATTTTCGTGGCCGGCTTGATTTAATCGATCAAATAACCTCGTCGCCAATCGAGGTATTTGGTCACAATATCGAAAGTGTCGGCAGGCTTTATAAACTGCTTCGGCCTCAATCAAATTTTTTAACCACAACTAAGGTTCTTGCCCACGCTGCCACCAAAAATGTCACGGTGAAAAGCGGCATGATGGTAGGGGTGGGCGAGAATGACAACGAAGTTTTGGATAATTTGAGTTTGCTTCGTGATTTGGGAGTGAATATTGTCACGATCGGACAATATTTGCGGCCATCACTCAAGCATTGGCCGGTTGAAAGATATGTGGGGAACGACAGCTATGAAAAATTTGTCACCCACGGACAAAAAATCGGCATTGCTCATGTTTTTGCGGGGCCCTTGGTGCGAAGTTCCTATCACGCCAAAGAGGCCTTGGCGCAGGCTCGGCTCAACTGATAGATATGGAAATAATCTCGACAGATGGGTCAATCACCCGATTTGTTCTTATTAGAAACTGGACAAAATCCTCAATCATCTGGATCGAGGATAGTCCATGTACATATATATTTTGCTTGTTTTTCTCATCGCTGTTAAGGGTTTTGGCGAAGATTTTATTATCAGTGAAATTTTCGCTAACCCCAAAGGTTCCTCCTCCAATCAGGGCAAGTCTTGGCTGGAGTTAAGCGTGCTCGGTGCGCCAATAATCGTTCATCACCTAAAAGTGACGGTCTATCGCTCTAAAAATAGTGAGCCTGAGATTATTGTTGAAAAAACGCTCAGTGAAAAAATCCTTTTCGATGACAAATTATTGCTGGCAGAAGACAAAAACCTTGGCTCAAAACAGTGCCTGCGCTCGCAGGTGCCGCTCATTGAAATAGCGCCTTTAAAACTTAAAAATGCTAAATGGCAAAAGATTTGTATCGAGCTTAACCATCAGGAAACTTGCGCCGTTATTGGGAGCTTAAATAAATTTGCCGACGGGGTTTCCCTTTTTCGCTCGCCAACCGATTTAAGCCTGCAGCCGATTTGGCTTCATGAGCCTTGCTATTTAGGTGAGGGGATTTTTGCGTCGCCCGGTTTGGATGCTCGATTTTGTGCTTTGGGCTCTGTCCAGATTTTTGGTAATTGTCCGAAAAAGGGCGGAGAGCTCAAATCTTTCACGAGTGAATCCGGCGCGGCTGCGAAAATTATAGAAGGCCGCCGGGACCAATCGGAGGTCATATTTAGGCTGAATGGCGATTATACCAATAATCCGACGCGCACTAGTTTTTGTGTCTCTTTAACGCCTGAATCAAAACTTTGTCATGAACTTGAAGCGGTCAGAAGTTTTGCGGTAGGCCCAGAACACCGTTTGGCAGTGCCCACTTGGCCTAAAGCCATGGGCTCTTATTTGGTACTGGAAGTTCGGAATATAGTAGGGAAAAGCGATAGGATTATCCTAAGCAAAAGCTGAGCTGCTCTCTTGTTGAATAGGCTTGATGGGCTAAGTAACTAAGCCAAGTTGCGCCACCTTGTCGTCCGCGCGATGGCGGGGACAACAAAGTGGCGCAACTTGGGTGAATTAGAGAGCCACAAATAAGGCTGGACTTAGCGCTATATTTATAGTTTTTATGGAGTTTTTATGGAGCCTCGTCGCGAGAAATGGTCATCGTTGCTGTCTTTTATTTGGGTGGCGGCGGGAGCTGCAGTTGGCTTAGGCAATATCTGGAAATTTCCTTATATGGCTGGCAGCTATGGCGGTTCGGCTTTTGTATTAATGTATTTATTTTTTGTATTAATAGTAGCAGTACCGGTGATGATTGCGGAGATTATGCTTGGTAAACTTGGTCAACGTGACGCAGTTGCAAACTTTGTTTATTTAGCAAAAAATAATGGCCTTTCACCGAAATGGCGCTATACCGGTTATCTGGGTTCTTTAACGCTATTTTTAGTGTTTTGTTTTTACAGCGTAGTGGCGGGATTTAGTATTGCTTATCTTGGCTTTGCTGGAACCAATAAATTTGTTAATAAAAGTCCTGAACAAATCCAAACTATTTGGGTGGATTTTTTGTCGGAGCCGGCACTTTTAATTGGCTGCGCTTTTTTATTCATATTTTTCACCATGGCGATTGTTTATTTCGGCATAAAACGCGGCATTGAACGCGCTTGCTCATGGATGATGCCTGCCTTGTTATTGGTTTTAGTGATCTTAGTAATTTATGCGTCGATGGGAAGTGGTTTTAAAGAGGCACTGAGCTTCTTGTTCGCTTTTGAACCAGAAAAAATTGAAGCCAAGGTAGTGATTTCTAGTTTGGGGCACGCGTTTTTTACCTTAGCTGTCGGAGCCTGCGCCATGATGGTGTATGGATCGCATTTACCTCAAAAGGTCTCGGTCATTCGCGCAGTTTTAGTGGTGGCGGTGCTCGATGTGCTGGTAGCTATGCTTTCGGGGCTTGCGATTTTTCCTCTCATATTTGCCAGCGGCTTTTCTCCAAGCCAAGGCCCAGGCCTGATGTTTGTTTCGCTCCCAATGGTTTTTGCGACTATGCCGGCGGGCTGGTTTTTAGGATCTTTATTTTTTCTCTTGCTATTTTTTGCCGCCTTGTCGTCGTCGCTCTCCTTTGCTGAGCCTCTGGTAGATTTACTTATTAATAAGCTAAAAATACGGCGCAGTATTGGCGTATATTTAGTAGGTTTAGCCACTTTGCTAGGCAGCATATTATGTGCCTTATCCTTTAATATTTGGTCGGAAACCAAGCTCTTTGGACGTTGGAACATTTTCGATTTCGTAGCCGACCTCTCCACCAATTTGTTGCTTCCCTTAGGTGGTATCGCCATAGCCCTGTTTGCAGGGTTGGTGATAAAGCCCAGTCATCTGTTTGGCGTTGAAAGCTTGAGGAGTCGAGTGTTTTTTCCTCTCTGGCGTATGGTGATTTTAGTAGTTGCGCCTCTAGCAATATTAATTGTGATGATCAGTGGCTTGAGCGAATTTCTTGCTTGATCCCGAAACGAAAAGCTAAGCCTTAAGTTATATTGAATAACTTGTTTTTAATTTAAAGCCTCGAATATTTTTCGAGGCTTTCTTAATTGTATTATATGTTTTATTTTGACAGTAGGTGATCTGAAAAACTACATGACAACCTGCTTTGTCTGAGTGTTGTTAATATATAGCCGCCAAGAACACATGTGAGGCATTTGTGAGTATAGAATACTCCTGCAATCCTCGCATTTTACGTGAAAAATGGGTGGGTATATGAACAAAAAGATAATGACAGTACTGGGGTTTTTCTTAATTCCAGTCGGGGCAATCCTGTTAAATGCTTGTGGGCCGGAAGGCATGATGAACCAAGAAGAAGCAAACGTTAACCAAGAAGAACTCGTGCTTGACGAAACGAGTGACAACTGGAGCATATTTGGCGGCTTATATAGCGAATATGGTCGTTGCAATAGTATGTGGGATGTTGATGGTGATGGTTTGGTGAGCTCGCACGATCCTGATTGCCATATCAACGCTGGACCTTTGCGTGACTTAAGTCTTTATAACTTCCCCATCGGTCATAACTTCTTTCCTGACTTGACCAGAATTCCTAGAGGCGGACCTGGCGTGCCTGGTGGCTTTAGAGATCGCGCTCAAATGACCCGATGGTTTCGTTTCTTGACCGAACCAGATGGTGGCGTTGCTGGTATCATTCCTTTCGGTGAAGGCGTGAACCCTGATGTTGTGCCTGTTCCTGCTCCTTTGGCGATGAAAATCCCACAAGGTACGATGCACCAAGGTAACAACAACAACGTAAGTATCCGTGGTCTTACCAACTACTATTCTGCTGACCCTGCTTTCGTGCCTATCGTTCCTAGAGCCGCTTTGGCCCCAGGAGCTGGCGCTGCTGCTCAAGAATTCGGCGTTCCTCCGATTTTCAACAAAGTAAGTAACAACTCGCTTCTTCAAGGTCTGTTTTACAAAGGCGGAAGCCAAGGTGCATTCCATAGAATGGACACTGGTAACCCCGACAACAGCAATGAAAACATCAATCCCCAATAAATAAAATAAATTTATTTATCAAATGCACGGGCCCCAAAAGCGATTTTGGGGCTTTTTTCGTCGCCACTATTCAGCTAGTGACACGCAATGATTGAAACAGAACTTTTTGCTCGATGGCCCTACGATCAAGCTCTTTCATGGATGATAAATACGCAATCGCGCGTGGAACGAGATCCACACCTCGTTGTTGTTGGTGTTGGAAGTCATCAAGAACCCGTCATTACGCTGGGAAAGAATCCTCTCACCTCCATTATTCACCAAGAAAAGCTCAGTAAAACACCAGAAGTGATTATTCGCGCTATTGAACGCGGCGGCGGTGCCACGGTGCATGAGCCGGGGCAAATTGTGCTCTATCCCATTCTCAATATAAAATTCCACGGCCTGCTTGTTAAGGATTTAGCGTGCCTGCTGGAAAGAACAATGATCAATTTTCTCACTCGATTTGGGCTTTCAGGCGTGCGGGGAGAAGGGAGTCCCGGTATTTTTATTGGCCGCGAAAAAATCGGCTTTATAGGGTTGAGGATCAAGCAAGATATTAGTTCCCACGGCATGGCTCTTAATGTTTTAAATGACGGCCACTTGTTTGGTGCTATTGATCCGTGCGGTATTTCAGGGCTCAAGGTGACTTCTTTGTATCGTCATGCTGGAGTGGGGGCGGATATTGGGCCCTTGCTCGGCTTTATGGGGGAGGATTTTAGGAGCAATTTTTTGACATTGAGCGTGGCTAATAACGGTATCGCAAAGACTCTTTGAGCTGTGCGCTCCCCTTTTCAGAGACTGTCGATAAACGCTAAACTTCCATATTTTTCATCCTCGTGCTTGACACGAGGATCCACCCAGGCCCCATAAACTGGATACTCGGGTCAAGCCCGAGTATGACAAATCAGCGTTTATCGACAGTCTCTGAAAAAGGGGAAATCTCCGTCGCTATTACCTCAATTCCATCCAAATTTTTTAGTCCGCCTTGTAGATACTAATAAAGTCGCTAGAAGTAGTAGCCAACACAACAAGAAATTTAGGTCCATCCCTTATGAAGCTGCATGAATATCAAGCCAAAGATCTTTTACGTAAACGTGGTGTCTATACCCTTGACTCTCAGGTCTGCTTTACTCTTGAAGAGGCGAAGCAAGCGGTGAAAGATATTGGTGTGCCCTGTGTGGTTAAGGCTCAGGTTCATGCGGGTGGGCGCGGCAAGGCGGGCGGTGTGAAGCTCGCTAAAACTGAGAGTGACGCGATAAAATGTGCGGAAACTATTCTAGGAATGACCATTAAAACGCCGCAAACTACCGAGCAGGGACAAAAAGTTTCTTCGGTGTTAATCGAGAAGGCTTGCGCGATTAAAAGTGAACTTTATGTCAGCTTGCTCATTGATCGGGAAACGAGCAAAATTTGCCTTTTAGCGTCAAGCGAGGGTGGGGTTGATATTGAGGAAGTGGCTCATAAAAATCCTGATAGTATTAAAAAACTATTTATTGATAAGGCCATTGGGTTGATGCCCTACCAAGCACGGCTTTTGTCCACTGAATTGGGGATAAAACCGGTAGCGCAGAAGAAATTCGTCGCTCTTATGATGGGGGTGTATCGAGCTTTTATTGATTGCGATGCTTCGATGATCGAGATCAATCCTTTGGTTATCACTGAAGACGATCGCGTGGTGGCCCTTGATGCCAAAATGACCATCGACGACAACGCGCTCTTTCGTCAACGTGTCATCAGCGAAATGCGTGATCCGAGTCAGGAAGATGAAAAGGAAATTGAGGCGCAACATCATGGTTTAAGTTATGTGGCTTTGGATGGTTCTATCGGTTGCATGGTGAACGGCGCAGGGCTTGCCATGGCGACCATGGACATTATCAAGCATGTGGGTGGTAAGCCAGCTAACTTTTTAGATGTAGGTGGATCGGCCACCAAAGAAAGGGTCGAAGAAGCTTTGCGAATCATTGTGCGTGATGCTCAGGTGAAGTCGATTTTTGTTAACGTTTTTGGCGGGATCGCAAAATGTGATGTTATTGCCGAGGGCGTGGTTAAAGCGGCCAAATCTCTCGATCTAAAAATGCCTCTGGTGGTTCGCCTGCAAGGTACCAATGTGGAGTTAGGGCGAGAAATTCTTAAGGCTTCAGGCTTAACTATTATCGCCGCCAACGACATGCTCGAAGGCGCCAAGCTCGCTGTGGCCAAAGCTAAATAAATAAGGGGACGAAAATGGCAATTTTTATCGATGATTCCACCAAAGTGATGGTGCAAGGTATTACTGGCAATGCGGGCGCATTTCACGCGGAGCAAATGCTGAGCTATGGCACAAAATTAGTGGCAGGCGTTACCCCTCAACGCGGCGGGGAGAAATTTCTTGATCGCGTGGGAATTTTTGAGAGCTGTCACGAGGCAAAAGCCCGTACGGGAGCCACGGCATCGGTGATCTATGTGCCAGCTGCGGGCGCTGCCGACGCTATTCTTGAGGCTATTGATGCCGAACTTGATTTGGTGGTTTGCATCACTGAGGGGATCCCCACTCTCGACATGGTGATGGTGAAAAACGCCCTCAAAAGCAAAAAAACTCGACTCATTGGACCAAACTGTCCCGGAATTATCGCGCCTGATCGTTGTAAAATCGGCATTATGCCCGGCTTCATTCATAAACGCGGGCCTGTTGGGGTTATTTCTCGTTCAGGTACTTTGACCTATGAGGCGGTTTTTCAGTTGAGTGAGCTCAACATTGGCCAATCAACCTGCATTGGAATAGGGGGAGATCCCATCATTGGCACTTCCTTTATTGATGCGCTTACTGCCTTTGAGCAGGATGCGGAAACCAAGGCAATTGTGATGATCGGGGAAATTGGCGGGAGCGACGAGGAAGATGCGGCCCAATTTATTCGGGATCACGTGTCAAAACCTGTGGTAGGTTTTATTGCTGGATTAACTGCCCCCGAAGGCAAACGCATGGGTCACGCAGGAGCGATAATATCGGGCGGCAAAGGTACAGCCGCGGCAAAACTAGAAGCTTTCAAAGATGCAAATATTTCCATTGCTCCGACGCCAGTTGAGATTGGTTTGAAAGTTAAAGAAGTATTGCGATAAAAAAAACCGCCTGAACAAGGCGGTTAATATTTTTTGGTTATGGATTCGTTAGCGGCCGCGACGGTCAGGATTCCCCGTCCTTCGAGGATAATACTGTTTCCCGGTGAATGTGCCGGGGCCCCAACCCGAGCCGTCGCGATAGACGGGATACCAGGGGATTTCAGCGGATGCCAAGCACGCGGCATCGTTAGGGCTACATTCTTCCACCGTAACAAGTTGAGAAGCACCTTCGTTTAGATTTAGCGCATTTGCGACGCTTTCATCACCATTATCATCTTCTGCATTCAGGGTGCTGCTGGCTCCGAAGAGAGCACAGGTTGCCAAAGGCAAGATTAATGCTTTTAAATTGAGTAACATAGGTTCCTCCATTGGGCGATTTAAAGATATTAAATACGGCCTAATTAAAGGTTAATAAGTATCACTACGAACGGCTGGCTATTCAAGCCTGATCCTATAAAAAAAGAGCGGCTCGTGACCGCTCTTTACCAATAACGCTGGGTTATTAGCTATTTCGGCTAATAGTACCAGCTGTAATATGGATAGTACGAGGAATAATAGCTGTACGGATTGTACCAGCTGCTACCCCAACCGCCATAACCATAACCATAACCGTAACCGTAGCCATAGCCATAGCCACGACGGCCCCAACGACGCCAGTTATCAGTAGCGCCATCATCAAGGTTGATGCTATCATCAGCTGCAACGTTCATGTCTGCATCTTGAACTTGTAGTGAAGTACTTACGTTTTCATCACCATTATCATCATCTTCTGCATTCAGAACGCCAGCTCCCAAAAATAGAGCGCAGGCTGCCAAAGGCAAGACCAGGAATCTTAACTTGAACAACATAGTTTATCTCCTTTTTTAGCGATTTTATTATTAATTATTATCGCTTAGGGATAACATAATGAATGTCACTACATTCGGCTGGTTAATTTGGCGTTTGATCTGTATGAAAATAAAAAAAAGGCGGTCAAATGACCGCCCTCCTGCATAACCCTTGGTTTATGCACTACAAACTAATAGTACCAGTTGTAGTATGGATAGTATAATGGGGAATAGAGGTATGGATTCAACCAGCTACCCCAACCACCATAACCATATCCACCCCAGCCCAAGCCCAAACCAAAGCCACGGCCCCAACCACCACGGCCCCAACCGCGACGGCGCCATTCATCGGAGGCACCATCTTCGAGGCTCAAATCGGTGGAATTGATATCTACTGCCAAATCGTCAGCTGCAACGTTCATGTCGTTGGCATCTACTACTTCAGTATCAACTGTAGGGACAGTTTCTGCATTCAAGTTGATAGCCAACAAAGCTACAGGAACTGAGAAAAGGAGTGCCCATACTGGCAAACCAAAACGTACTCTCATGACCTAACCCCTCGCCACCCGCAAGAGTGGCTGCGAAAAACAGGCCATATAAAATCAATTTGTATGCCCTGTCGTTATTATGTTCTGGCGGGTATGTATTAACGGCCTGGTGTAGGTGCATGTGTAATTCGCTAAATTGCGGCAAATAATATATAAAAAATAGATCGTTTGGTAGTAATGGACGGGGCTGTCGGGGTATTGCGGAGTGAAATTATTCAGGCCAACTTAATAATCCCGGGATAAATCCAGCGCGAGGCGGACAAAAAAATGAATAAAAAAAGCCAAATACGTGTGCGCATAGCACCTTCGCCCACTGGCGACCCACATGTTGGTACGGGTTATGTGGCCTTGTTCAACTATGCTTTTGCCAAAAAAAATGGCGGCCAATTCATATTAAGAATTGAAGATACCGATAGGGTCAGGTCGAGCAGAAAAAGCGAAGAAGATATTTTGGCCGCAGTTCGCTGGCTTGGCCTTAGTTGGGATGAAGGTCCTGATATTGGCGGGCCCTGTGGTCCTTATCGTCAAAGCGAAAGATCAGAGATTTACCAGGTCTATGCCCAGAAGTTATTGAATAATGGCTCGGCTTATAAATGCATATGTACCGGCGAACGTTTGGCTGAGCTAAGAAAACGCCAACAAATATTAAAACAGCCGACAGGTTATGACGGCCATTGCCGCAAAGCAGAGCCGGAAGAGATTGAAAAAACCATAGCTGCCGGTCAGCCTTTTGTGGTCCGCCTCAAAACCCCCAATGAGGGCCAGATGGTGATGCGCGATATTTTGCGCGGAGACATTACTATTAATTGTACTGAGGTGGATGATCAGGTGCTGGTGAAGAGCGATGGCTTTCCCACTTATCATCTTGCAAACGTGGTGGATGATCACCTAATGGGCATTAGCCATGTGATCAGAGGGGAGGAGTGGATTAGCTCCTTGCCTAAACATATTTTGCTTTACGAGGCTCTAGGCTTTGAAAAGCCACAATTTTGCCATTTGCCTTTGTTGCGCAATGCCGACAAATCAAAGGTTTCCAAGCGAAAAAATCCAGTTTCGCTCAATTATTTCAAAGAGGCCGGTTATTTACCCGATGCTCTGCTCAATTTTTTGGGCTTGATGGCCTATTCCAGCAAAGATGGCGAAATGTTTTCCCTGGACCAATTCGTCGAGCAATTTGATTTAGATAAAATAGCCCTGGGCGGCCCGGTTTTTGATGTCAAAAAATTATTATGGCTCAATGGCCGCTATTTACGTGAACTTCGTGATGATTCTCAGGTGGTTAAATATTTACAAGATCAGCTCTTCAATACTGAATATTTGAGTAAGATTGTGCCGCTCGTTAAAGAACGGGTAGAGAAATCCGAAGATTTCATTGAATACGCTGATTTTTTCTTTAAAGCTGAAGTGCCGGTAGCGATTGAGAATTATTTGATTGGCGATAATGATTCGAAGCTAAGTACTCAAATTATCGAACAATTATTAGAAAGCCTAGAAGCTTTAGGCGATTTTTCCTCGGCCACTATTAACGAGGCGTTAAAGCAGTTTTGCACCGAGCATAATCTTGCGGCCAAAAATGTCTTTATGCCTTTGCGCATGATGGTCAGCGGTAAAAAAGCCTCACCACCGTTGTTTGACACCATGGCTGTGCTAGGAAAAGAACGGTGCCGCACTCGTTTGAGAGCCGCCATTAACGCTTTAAGTAAATAGGAGATATTCATGGCCTTGGAAAAAACATTATCGATTATCAAACCTGACGGTGTAGAAAGAAATCTCATCGGCAAAATCATTTCCCTCTTTGAAGAAAATGGTCTTAAGATTGTTGCTAGCCGTATGCAAATTTTGAGTCGCCACGAAGCTGAGGGTTTTTATGCTGTCCATAAAGACCGTCCTTTCTTCGGTGAGCTCGTTTCCTATATGTGCTCTGGCCCAATGTTGTTGATGGTTTTAGAAGGCGAAAATGCCATTGCTAAAAATCGCCAACTTATGGGCGCTACCAATCCTGCGGACGCTCTGCCTGGAACGATCAGAAAGCTATATTCTAAGTCGATCGGCGAAAATACCGTTCACGGCTCGGATGCTCCTGAGACCGCAGCTTTTGAAACTTCATGGTTCTTTAAGGGCAGCGACATTTGTAGCCGCCGATAGTTAGGGTGGCATATTCTACACAGAGCTAATACTCTCTCAACAACTCCTCTCCCGCTTGCGGGAGAGGCTAGGGAGAGGGTGGAGAGACAAAAACGTGTGCTATTTATAGATTAGCCATTTTTGTTCAGTCCCACGCCTATTGTTGCTCCACCCTCTCCCCAAGCCCTCTCCCGCAAGCGGGCGAGGGAGCGTTGGCCTCAATCCAGTCTAGTAAGCATCAACCAACAACGCCTGCAAAGAAGGGCAGGGGTAGATCGGCACACATTTAGCTGGCATGAGCCTTTAGCGGTCGTTAAGTAACTAAATGAAACGACCAAAATTCATGTCTTTATCGGTTCGCCGGAGTCTGTTGGTTTTCATTACTGCAGTGGCCCTCCCAGCTTTGTTTATGGGTTTTATAACCATGCCGGGCCAATCGCACCAAGTTGCTCACGAGAAAAATGGCCTGATCGATATTGAAGCGCTGATGCATAAAGTTCTGCTCCTTAACCAGCAGAAGAAGCATCAAGAAGCAGTTGATCTGCTCATGGCTGCCATGGAGAAAAATCAAGAAGATTCTTTGTTGAGAACCTTGTTGGTGCAAACTTTTGAGATGTTTCTCGATGATGAAATTCGCTTTGGTCAGCAAGACATCCAAGAAAATAAAAACAATATTGGCGCTTACCTCAGGGTAGCGGGTGCTTTGGAGCTGATGGGAGATAATTTCCGGGCCATGGAAACTCTTATCAATGGCGTAAGTCTTAATCCGAATGCCTCGGCGCTTTGGATGAAGGTGGGTAAGCTTGAGCACAAAGCCAAACGCGACTTAGAGGCTCTCGATATTTTTAAAGAGGTAATTCGTCTCGATCCTAAATCCAGCGACGCCTACAATAACGTGGCTTTCATTCTCGCACAAAGCACTAATTGTAATGCCGAGGATTTGAAGCTTGCCGAGACTTATGCAGAGAAAGCGAGAAAACTTGATCCTAAAAACCCTGAATACTTAGACACTTTAGCCGAAGTAAATTTTCGCCAAGGTGATTCCATTCAGGCTCAGACTTTGATCAAAGAGGCCATTAAGCTTGCGCCCGAACGTAATTCTTTCAAGGACCAGTTAAGGCGTTTCAGTCAAAAGAGTCCGGTGTTGTTTGAATAATTTTGGCGCTTGACAGTGAAATATGATGTCATAAAACTCCTTTTGTGAAAGCACATATAATTAGCAGTCCAACTCTTCATATAGTCCTCGACCGGCCATGCATTGCCGGCAATATTGCCGCTATCGTACGTATGAGCGTGGCCACGCAGTGCGCCGTCCACGTGTGCGGCCCACTCATTTTCGACAACGCCGATAAAACTAAATGGCGAGCCGGCCTAGATTATTTTTACGGCGCTCGGCTTCATTTTCATCAGAGTTTAGAGCGCTGCTTGGCACTCTTAGGGCAAGAGCCTTGGCTTCTCGAAGTGGGCAGTGAGGTTGCACCCTGGAATGTGGCTCTGGTTCGCTCCTCAGTGGTAGTTTTAGGCCCCGAAACGGGTAGTATCAAAGAAAACATTATTAATCAGTACCATGACCGCCTCATTACCTTGCCGCAAATTGGCCCCGTGCGCTCCTTAAACCTGGCTCAATGTGCGGCTATCGTTACTTTTGAGGCGATTCGGCAGCAGATGGGTTATGACCTCTTGCTGGATTATGATTAAATAAATACAGTAAAATAATAGATTTTATTATTTTTTTGCAGTTATTTAGATGGGTGAATTTATGGTATTTTTGGTGTTGAAATATTTATTTATCTTTGGCCTAATTGCTTGTTCATTTGGTGGTTGCGATGGAGAGTCTGATAGCTCCGATAGTTCCAAGGAGCGACCAAACGCGCCTCACCGACAAAGCCCTGGTAGCCCTCAACTCCCCTCGCGAATTCCCAGGCCGCCCTCGACGGTCATGAAGATCCTGGCTGATGCAGAGGCTTTAAACGGCAAGGGAGAAAATACCGAATTGTGGGGCAATTTATTAGAGGATTCCAAAAATTTCGCCACCAATGCTGCCAAGGCCCAGGAGCTTATAAATACCCCTTATCAGGGTTCTTATTTTGCTAATATTATATTTAATAATTTCGTTAAAATAATGGGGAAAAATCAAGTCATTCTGTCCAGGGCCGTTTCTCAGCCCCTTTTAGCGGAAATAAAGCGTCTTTTAGAACTTGTTTCTCCATCCACAGCAAACACTATTTTGAATCGAGTTGTCGATGGAAATTCTGTTATTTCTGCCGCTTTATCAGGCGGCCATTCTTTCACAGAATTTCTGGATTATGCATCTAAATATCAATTGGATTTTGCGAGCCTGTCTCATCAACAGCTAGGCCATTATTTTACAATTTTCCACAAGTCGCCGGAGCGGATAATCTTTGTGGATAAAGCTTTGGTTGGTACCAATAAAATTAATGATTTTGTTTTGTGGTCGGTAGCCTCGCCAGTAGGTTTGGCCCCCGGAGGCGGAATAAATTACTTATATAAAAATCTGAGCGCGGCTCGAAAAAAGGATATTAGAAAAACCTGGTTCCAGGAAGCTATTAGGCTGGCCAAGGTTTCAGCACTAGCGAGTAGAGCTGATGGAAGTGAGGTTGCTAATCTGGCACCTGTAAAGCTTTTGAACTCATTTAATAGTATACTTAACGAAGTTAAATTGGCCGATATGGTGAGCAATGATGCTAATCGTGATGTTAATCTCCTAACCTTCACCGTTGATTTACTGAAAGGACCGCTATTCGCGGATCCACGAATCAAGGCACTGGTGAGTAAATTTATCACGACATTCAAATGGGGGCTAACTAAGGCTGATTACCAGGTTTTGGCGGCCGATGCTTTGGCTATAGCTGCCGGCGCTCAAGGCCTCAATAACCAAGCCGCTGCGCGCGCATTATTGGAATGGGATGCGACGGGCATGAATTTTTAGCTGATTGGTAAATTGGGAAATTCTCTCAATCGCACCAAGCTTAGGCGCGCTAAAATCTTGCCCCGTCAACTGCTCGGTGAGCCTAAAATAACGCTCACCAAGTTCGATGCGAACTTCATCAGTGAGCTGATAATGCTCTAGGCGATGAGGCGCATCGGGTCCCAGAGTAGCGAGTATATGTTGGCGTAAAAATTCTTTATCGAGCATCATGGGTGGCACTTCGAGTGCCATTTTTTGTTGATAATCGTCGATCAGAAAAAAACGTGATGAATCTGATGTGTGGATTTCATCGATCAGAATAATATCATCCCCAAGCATACCAAACTCATATTTAGTATCTACTAAATAAAGTCCGTGGCTTTGAGCCACTTCACTGCCAAGCTTGAATAAATTGAGCGCAATGGCGGCGATTTTTTGCCAGTGCTTTTGGGTGAGCAATCCTGAGCTTATTATTTGCTCTGGGCATAAGGGCAGATCATGCTCGCCCACCGCACCCTTAGTGGTGGGAGTGATAATGGGGGACTCGAGGCGTTCATAATTTTTGAGATTCGGATCAAGCTTTAGCCCATAGGCTTGGCCTCGAAGATTCTTATCCTCGCGCATGAGAGAGCCCGCCAAAAAACCACGCACAATCATTTCCACTTTGATGGCCTGAGCTTTTTTCACGACGAATATTTGTGGGTCGGGTCGGTCAATAAAATGAGTAGGGCACAGCGATTGCACTTGTTTGAACCACCAGTGAGCTTGTTCGCATAAAAGAGCGCCTTTGAGGGGAATGGTGCCCAAGACCTGGTCAAACGCGCTTACCCGATCGCTGGTAACCATAATCAAATGCTCACCACGCTCGAAAATATCCCGGACTTTGCCCCGGTAATCGGGCCGTGGGTTTTCTATATTAAAAAGGGCACTCTTTAAGTGCCCTTTTACGATGTCTTTGATGTTGTTCGTGGTTGTCATGTCTTTTCCCTCTGTTTTTGCGAGCCTGCAGGCTGGCAACAAGGGACTATATCCCTTGCAGAATCTCGAACTCGTAAGGTCGATCTTTGTCGTGTCGCTGACGAATAACCATGCGGCTCACTTCTTTGATCGATACCCATTTTTCGCCTGAGGGTACCTCTGTCAATATCTGTTTATTAAAATAGAAAACCGTTTCATAGGTATCTTTCTCTATTTTGGCGATGCGCTGAACAAATAAACCAAGCCTAATGTCTTGAATACGAGGAAAGGATTTTTCGAGTTTTTCTTTGAGGCCTAAATAATCCATGTATAAAGACGGGTCCTCGGGATTACCCATGTTGTCTTTGAAATCTTTGGCCACTAATTCCATAATGGCGTCGACAGAGCGCTTTTCAATAGCTGCTTTGTATTGCTCCAAAAAAGTCACCACGCGTTTATTTTCTCTGGTGTCACTAACGTTGGTACTCGGCAGTAGGCGTGGCTTACAGCCCTGCATAAAAAACATTGAACTAATAAAAACCAATAGCAGGCTCGATTTTACGAAATAATTTGTGCTCTTCATCTTTTTTCACCTATGCAAGAAATTCTTCATCGATTAACGGTGGTGCAAGGTGAAGTATGCCACCTATTAGCTCTTCCGCCAATCACCTTTGGGCTAAGATATTTGAGATTTAGATCCAGTTTGGCTTTAGGTAAAACGAATTTTAAAAAGTAACGGACAAAGATTCATGCAAAAAAAACGCGCACCGCTAAATTTTCTTCTCTTGGTTTTTCTCTTTCTTTCTTCCTGCGGCGGGTGTCAGAAAAAAACCGGCCAGGTCAATCAAGAAGCGGAATCTGTCAAAGAGGTGCAGGTCAAAAAATCCATCACCATCGGTATTTCGCAAGAGCCTGACTCTTTATTCATCCCTTTCAAAGAAATGATTGCCTCTGAAGAGGTTGTGGGCGCCGGTTATTATACTTTGACCTATTTTAATGAGGACTGGATCTTGGTGCCGCTTGCGGCCAAAGAAATTCCTTCTAAGGAAAATGGTCAACTTGAGCTCTTTAGCGAAAATGGTGTGGAAAAAATGAGGACCACCTGGCATATCCGGGATGATTTTTTCTGGCCGGACGGCAAGCCCTTAACCGCTGATGATTTCGTTTTCACCAACAAGCTCTACATGGACCCCAATCAGGAAATCATTGACCGCACGGTCGTAGAGAAAATTGAAAAGATGGAAGCCAAAGGCGACGACAAAAAGACCCTCGTCGTGACATGGAAAGAGCCCTATGCTTATTTTCATAATTTTCGCCAACACGAAGCTGTTCCAAAACATCTAGTGGAGCCTTTGTACAATCAGGCCCCTGATCAGTTGAAAAAATCCCGTTTTGGTCAGGCACCAGCATTGGCTGGCTCCTACACGATCAAGGAATGGGTGCCAGGCTCCCACATCATTGCGGAAAGAAACCCCTACGCTAAGGGTAAATTTGCCCCTGTTCTCGATGAAATTATTTGGCGTATTATTCCTCAAACCAATACTTTGGAATCCAATCTAATTTCAGGTACGATCGACGCTATTTCACCAACTGGCTTGACGCTTGATCAAGCTATTCCTTTTGAAGAGCGTCACAAAAAAGACTTTGATTTTTACTATACCGAAGGCTTGGTATGGGAACACATTGATTTTAACCTCGACAATGAAATCTTGAAAGATCGCCGAGTGCGTCATGCTTTGGCCTATGGCAGCGATCGAGATGGCATTGCTAAATCTTTGTTCGGTACTCGTCAGCCGATGGCAAATGGCACAGAACCGCCAAAATCGCCATTTTTCAACGATGCCATCGCCAAATATAAATTCGATCCCACTAAAGCAAAGGCTTTGCTCGATGAGGCGGGTTGGAAACTTGCCGAAGGGGAAAGTATTCGGATGAAGGATGGCAAGCCTATGCAGCTCACCATCATGACCACATCGGGCTCAAAGGTTCGTGAGCGGGTAGAGCAGCTCTTACAATCGCAGTGGCGGGAAATTGGGGTCGACATTCAAATCAAAAATGAACCTGCAAAAGTATTTTTTGGTGAGACTCTACGTAAGCGTAAATGGGATGGCATGGCGATGTTTGCGTGGCTCAAGGACCCGGTTAAGCTCTCGGATACTCTATGGCGATGCGATTATATTCCAAGCAGCAAAAATAATTTCCAAGGGCAAAATCAGGCCGGTTTTTGTAATAAAAAAGCTGATGAACTTTTAAGTCGGGCCTCTCGCGAACTTGATGAGCAAAAACGTATTAAGATTGCTCATGAACTTGAGGCATTGCTTGCTGAAGAGTTGCCTTCGCTGCCTTTGTATTTTCGTGTAGAAGCGAGTGTCACCAAAAAAGGCCTAAAGAATTGGAAACCGACCGGAACTTTGCAACCCGTCTCCTGGAATGCTAATCAATGGACGTGGAACTAAATATAACCTCCTTCGTTGAGGCTTATTCATGTGGTATCTATGTCAACGCGGGCTGCAAATGCTCGTCATCTTGGCGGTTTTGAGTGCGGCATTATTTGGCTTGTTATCGGCGATGCCGGGCAATCCGATCGATCTGCTGATCACGAGTAACCCAAGCGTCAAGCCGGAAGATGTAGTGCGGCTAAAGAAGTTGCGGGGCTTAGATAAACCTTGGTATGTGCAATATGGCCGCTGGCTGTGGGGCTATCCTGAGCCAGCGCGGCCGCCTGTCTTTTTGGCGATGGACGCTCAAAAGGTGCCGCCAGAGCTTCAGGAAGTGAACATCGATTTAAGCGCAAACTTGGTAGATCCAAACTTCGTAGTGGATCCAGGAAAACTTAAAAGTTGGCTTGACGATCTTTGGCCCGATTGGGGCACATCGGGACTGGCCTACGAGATTAATAAAGATCTAGAAGAAAACGATATCTCAGGCTTTTTGCTGCACATTGCCAGCCGTGATGTGACTTTACAGGACCGCATTGTCCGTATGATTGAAAAAGAAAGCTCGAAGGCTCTTAAACTTGAAGGTCTGTTGGGGGCTCGCGCAGAAGGGCTCAATCTGTTGGCAGACCCAAAAAATAGCAGTGAACTATGGTTTAAGGTTACCAACTCTTATGGGCAGGAGAAGGTCGGACATCTAAGTTTAATCCGCGAATCAACAATTTCAGACCCACCAAAGCTATTGCTGCCCATTGGCACGCGGATCGTGGAGGATGAATCCAAGCCTTTTAGTTTTGATCTTAATAAATTTTTGGTTGATAAAACTAAAACTGCTATGAGCTATCGCTTACTAGCTGGTGTGGGTGAAATTGATGATCAAGGACAATATCACCATAATTTCGAGAAGAGCGGTCAAAGTGTTGTTGTGCTTGAAGCGAGCGACCAGTCCGGCATAAAGCAAAGACTTGCTTTTGATATTGAGCACGGCGTCATCGGGCACGAGCATAAATTTAACCGCGGATTTTTATTCTTTTTTACCGGCGACCAAGGGGCGCTTGGTTTTTCTCAAACCTATAAAAGACCGGTTTATGAACTTCTTTTTGGCTCTCCTCCCATCTGTGGCGACGGGCGCATTGATGCGGGTGAGACCTGTGACGATGCGAATCATCAAAATGGCGACGGTTGCGATGATAGCTGCTTCAAAGATAAAGAGAGTCTCCTAAGCAAAGCCAATGCGGCTATTAGCGGCTATCTTATTCGCTCGGGGCGCATTGGTAATACTATCCAGCTTATGCTGCCGGCTCTTTTGCTTTCGCTTTTAATAGCCATTCCTTTAGGGGTCTTTAGTGCGTATCGGCAATATTCGATCCTCGATTATATCGTGAATTTTTTAGCGTTCGTCGGTATTTCTCTTCCTGTTTTTTGGTTCGGCATCATGATGATTTATCTCTTTGCTGAAGCCTGGCAGTTGTTTCCCGCGGGCGGGGTGCAGACGCCAGGAATTTATGGCCAAGGGACGATAGATATACTTGCTGACCGTCTTAATCACGCCATTTTACCTACCTTGGTGCTTTCGATTTTTTATGTCGGTCGCTGGCTGAGATATATGCGCGCATCTATGCTCGAAGTTTTACCCAAAGACTATATCCGCACCGCTCGTGCCAAGGGCCTAAGCGAGTGGAAAGTCATTTTAAAACATGCATTCCGTAACGCGCTGATACCGGTGGTGACAGTTCTTGCCATCTCAATCCCCGCTCTTTTTGGGGGAGCTGTCCTAACCGAAACGGTTTTTTCTTGGCCAGGAGTGGGCAGATTGCAATATGATGCGGTAATGAATAGCGATTATTACGTCGCTATTATTGTGTTTTTGATTTCTGCATCGCTGGTAATGATAGGAAATTTGTTGGCTGACGCCCTTTATGTTCTTGTTGATCCACGTATTCGCAAACAATAGGTGAGCCATGACTGCAGTGGTGGAAATAAGGGAAAAGCCCTTTGAGAGTTTCAGCGCCTTGGTATGGCGTCGCTTTGGCAAGCACCGGCTTGCTTTTATTTCGATGTTAATTTTAATTTTTTTAGCTGCGTTGTCGTTATGCGCGCCGCTTATCGAGAAATTTTTAGGCGTTTCTCATGCCAATGCCAGCTTAATCGGCGCTAATTTGTCGTCGAACTGGCCACATATACTAGGTACCAATGAGCTTGGGCAAGATGTATTTACACGCTTAATTTATGGTGGCCGCATTTCTTTAACGGTGGGTTTCTTAGCTGCCATTACCTCGGCCGTGATTGGGGCGGTGATAGGCCTTTTAGCCGGCTATTTTGGTGGGCGCACCGATGCCATCTTAATGCGTTTTACCGACGCGATGCTGTCGGTTCCAGTCTTGCCTTTGATGATAGTTTTTGCCGCATTAGATCTCAATCGTCTCTTTAACTTGAGCGCTAGTTCAGAGACGATGTACATGACTTTTCTGGTTTTTAGCGCCCTCATTATGTTATTTAGATTCGTTGCAGATAATCATAGAAAAAAGCAGGAAAAAAATTACTTTTTTAATATGGTTTTTGATTCCGTATTAATAACTTTATTTTTCTTAGTAGGTTATTTAGTTTTGTTTAAATTCATTCCATGGCAAGCGATGGGAACAGGTAATTTATCTTCGGTAGTGAAACTTATTTTAATTATAGTATTTTTCGGGTGGATGACGGTGGCCCGCCTTGCTCGCGCGAGTGCTATGCAGCTGAAAAATATGGAATTTGTACTGGCCGCTCAGGCCCTTGGTGCAAGTCATCGGCGTATATTATTGGGGCACATTTTCCCCAATGCCCTGGCGCCGATAATTGTAGCGGCCACTCTAGAAGTGGGGGAGAATATCCTTTATGAGGCAGCGTTGAGCTTTTTGGGCTTAGGTATTCAGCCGCCAGTATCGTCCTGGGGCAACATGCTCAATAATGCGGTAGATTATATTAAAACCACGCCTAGTCTGGCTTTTTGGCCGGGTTTGTTTATTTTGGTGACGGTTGCTTGTTTTAATTTTTTGGGGGACGGCATGCGCGATGCGCTCGATCCTCACCAGGTAATGAAAAGTGCAAAAGGAAAATAAGGTCGCTCGGAATAATGATTGGCGCCTCGCGAGCATGACTGGTTTGGGGCATGCGCGAGTCGCGTTTAGCAGCTTTAATCTCGAAATCATTATTAAATCAGTGAACTCAAAAGGCCTCGATTTGAAAGTTCGGTCCAGCCGAGAACTCTATTTTCTCGAAGCAGAAATATGCCAAATGATCTCGAAGACCATCTCTCGAGGCAGAGTGGAGGTGGGGCTTAATCTTGAGCTCTTTGAGCCCCCGGGCGCCATTACTTTTGATCATCAGCTCGCTGCAGACCATATTGCACTTCTCACCAGTTTTGCCGCCAATCAGCCGGTAGTGGTGAGCCAGATTACGCTCGGAGATTTGCTTAAGGCGAGTCATTTGTGGAAGGAAAAAAAGACTATCCTGAGTGACGAGGAGCTTAGGCTCGCGGTTAATGAAGGCCTAGCACTTGCGCTCAAGGATTTTGAAATAGCCCGTAATCACGAGGGAGAACTTTTAACTAAACCCCTTAAAGAATCAATTAACCTGTGCCGATCTATTGTGCGTGGCATTAGTGAACGCAGTGAAGAAGATGTGAAAAAGCGCTTTTTGACCATTGCTCAAAGAATAAAGGATTTATTTGCTTCCCTCGAAATCGATAGTGAACGCGTTTATCAAGAATGTGCCTTATTGGCAGAGCGCTCTGATTTCAAAGAGGAAATCGATCGTTTAGCCGCGCATATTGAACATTTCTCTCGGATCTGTAACGAAGGAGGCCTCAAAGGCCGCAAGCTGGATTTCTTATGCCAGGAAATGCTGAGAGAGAGCAATACGCTTTTAACGAAGGCTGGCGAGCACGATGTTATGACCAAGGCTATTGACCTCAAGTCTGAAATCGAACGTATTCGCGAGCAAGTACAAAATATTGAGTAAGAGGTAATTAAATGGCGCGTAAGGGCTTTCCCATTGTATTAAGTGCACCGAGCGGCACGGGCAAAACGACCCTTGCTCATTTGCTGAACAACAGTATGGACAAACTTACTTTAAGCGTAAGTTATACCACTCGCTCGATTCGCGGCAGCGAGCAAGAAGGAATTAACTACCATTTTATCGACGTGCCGACCTTCAAAACCATGATCGATAACAACGAGTTTTTGGAATGGGCCGAGGTTCACGGCAATTATTATGGCTCGGGGGCCCGCTGGACTTCCGAAAATTTGGCTTTGGGTAAACATGTTTTATTTGACATCGATGTGCAGGGTGGTTTGCAAATCAAATCCCATTATGAGGAAGCCGTAACGATCTTTATTACGCCTCCTTCTTTTGATGAACTAGAAAAGCGTTTGATCAGACGCGGTACTGAAACCCATGAAAGTATTCGCCGACGCTTGGAAGCTGCCAAAGATGAAATAAAAATTGGCCTTGAGAAATACGATTATGTCATCAACAACGAAAAGCTCGACCGCGCTCTTTTTGATTTAACCTCCATAATACGTACTCACCATATTATGCGCATTGATCGTCAAAAGATTGAAAGCCGTTTGTTTCAGACCGAGCAGGGATAATCCGAGGGCAGGCGGTCAAACAAGAGTGCAATTTGCCTGTCAATGTCATTCTCAATTGTTAAATATGCTGTGATTATCCATAGTATTGAGAATAAAGATGATAAAAAACAGGTATTTATTCGCAATTTTAACTCTTATTTTAAGCTTTGCTTCCTTGAGCAAGGCCGCCCCTGCAGGGCTTCTCAGCGATGCTAAAAAAAGCGAATACATCCAAACCCTTAAACGCGCCGAAGCTTTTTCCGCAAGTCAAAAAGATGTTAGCGATATGGGCTCTTTGTTTTTAAAACATAAATTTACCCCTCACCATGTACGAGAAGAAGATTTTCTTGAAAATGATGCATTTAACCGAGTTTTTGGTGAAAAATACGCGATAGAGAATTTGAAAATAAAGAGGAAAATATCATTTGAGAAAGACATCAATAGAATTATTAAAAGCAATAAACATGTTTTTAATAATTATTTTTACAGCTTTCCAGAAAAAGTCCAGCGTACATTAGTGCATGCTTTTGATGATGTGTTAATAAAGGCACTTTATTGTGATAGAAGTGGCTATGATAATTTGGATTTAGCAATCCTTTTAAAAATGCGAGATAATATCGGTGGATATGCCGATACGCATGGCCTGTTGGGGCTTTTGTTTTTGGAAGGGAATAAATGTCTGGATCCAAAAAGGCTTAAAAAAGCGAAAGATAGTTTCATTGAGTCAATAATTAAAGCTCTAGAAAAAGATAAAATTTTTAGTGATATTTATGCCGAAAGAGTTGCCTGCTTATATTGGGCTGGGGCAGGAGCGCGGGTCAAGCCCGAATGGATTGAAAAGATTGCCCAGAGCCAGCGCCCCGATGGCGGCTGGGCAAGTCCTGAGCGGCTTGATTCTAGCCTCCACACTGCAGGGCTTGCAGCTTTATCGATTAAGTATTTCCTGACTGGTGAAGAACCTTTTTGTTATAAAAAATAGTTTCTTAGCCAAGGTCAGCCTAGATTGACTCGTGGGCTTTGGACTTTTAAGGTGCCGCAAAATTGTTTAAGGGTGCCAAAATGACTTTGCCTAAGCTGTTGAAAGTTGCGGTCTGCGCTATTTATGTTTTTGGAGCTGCTATTTCCTGGTCTATGGCCAGTGAAAATAAATATGGTGCTTCTCTTAACGAAATGAATAAGGCACTGACTAAGATAAAAATAAGTGAATTTTCACCCCTCAAGAAGCAGGAATTGTTTTTTATTGCTTTGGGAGAGCGATTTTATGCTGACCATTTGGCTCAGATATTGATTCATAAAATGCCGCTGGGTAAGGATCTTAAACTCCAAGAAAGACTTAGTTTTTTGAAGAAAAATCAGGTAAGTGAAGATGCTTTATATTGGGAAATAGTACTTAGCGAAGCGCAACTTTCAGTAGAAAAAACGCTAAATCTTATCAGGTTAGTTATTGATAGAAACCAATCTATAATTGCGGAATATATAAGCCCTGAAGGCCTGCCTTCTTCATTGATTATTGTTGGTTTTAATGAGAATAAAAAAGAGGCAATTGTTGTCGATTTAAGCTTAGGTCAGAAAGTCATTAACATAGATACTCTTGTTGAGGCTAAAGCTCGTTATTTTTACCGCGAACCCACCGCCATGGCTTTGGGCATGTGCAATATTATTTGAGCATCACGCAATCGGGCTCTTTAGATTGAGCTCGGGGCATTGTTGCTTTGGCTCGGGCCGCTATAGTCTGAAAGTTGACTGAAGAAAGCGAAAAATATTATGTCTAATAAAATTGTGGCAGCCATGTCCGGCGGCGTTGATTCGGCGGTGGCGGCTTATTTACTCAAAGAGCAAGGTTATGAAGTAGTGGGGATAACCTTGCGCCTTGCGCCTGATCAAAAAGATGAGCAAGTGGAACGGGTAGGGCGTTGCTGTTCGATCGACGATATGATCGATGCTCGTCGCGTGTGTGAGAAAATCGGCATTCCTTTTTATGCCATCGATGCTCAAGCTAAGTTTAAGGAAGTGGTATTTGATCCCTTTGTGAGAGATTACCAAAACGGTATTACGCCCATTCCGTGTCTTGCTTGCAATCACACGGTTAAATTTGGCGATTTATTGCAAAGCGCTGAAGAGCTTAATGCGGGGCTCGCTACCGGACATTATGCGCGCATTGTGGAATATAAAGGGCAGCTCAGTATTGCGCGCCCTTATGATTTAGATCGCGACCAAACTTATTATCTTTATGGCACCAAGCCTGAATCGTTGGCCAGACTCCAGTTTCCTTTGGGGGAGCTAAAAAAGCCTGAAGTTCGCGCTATTGCTCAAAAAATTGGTTTGGCGGTTCACGATAAAAAGGACAGCCACGAGATTTGTTTTGTCCCCGATGGAGACCATGCGAAAGTAGTGGAAAAAGCGGTGGGAAAGACTTTTTCTGGCTCGATTATAGACGAAGAAGGGCGCAGCTTGGGAGAACATCGAGGAGTGCATAAATTCACCATCGGGCAGCGTCGAGGTTTGGGAATCGCAAGCTCAGGACGCCTCTTTGTGGCGGATATCGATGGCGCTAATCAACAGGTTGTTCTTGCGCAAAAAAGTGCTTTGGCGGTGAAGAGAATCCAGGTTAGGGATTTTCGGGCTCTTATTCCAGTGGATAAATGGCCAGAGAAAATCAGTATTAAAATTCGTGCACGGTCCGAAGCGGAAACGGCTGAAGTTGAGTTGGTTGATGGGGGTAAATTTAATTTTATATTTGACTCACCGGTTTTTAGCGTGGCGCTTGGGCAAGCTGCAGTTGTTTACGATGGCGATGTGATGCTTGGTGGCGGTATCTTGAGTGGCCGACTTGATGGGGCTTTTCCACGGGTGTTGGGGGAGTTTGAGCCACGAAGTTTCTTATCGTCATTGCGAGCG
>CAYJDW010000005.1:0-66392 GCA_964368985.1 uncultured Myxococcales bacterium
AACTATCGATTAATTTATATGTTGAAATATTTATTTTACGAAGCGGATTAAAATCATATTCAAAAAACGAGCGCGCCCAACCCAGGAGAAATTCTCCCCACGGATTAGACGCGCTCGTTTAACTACCGCACTCAGCACGACAAAGATTAAGCACTCGCTTGTTGCAGTATTGGCTTTTTGTCTTGGCTTTTGCCGTTGGCCGTCGGGCTTTTCATCACTGGAAGATTGAAGTGGGTGCGGATTCTATTTTCGATCTCGATCGCCGCTTCTGGGTTATCTCGCAAATATTGACCGACGTTTTCGCGTCCCTGACCCATTTTTTCCTTGCCATAGCTAAACCACGAACCGCTCTTCTCAATCGCGCCACACTGAACGCCGAGGTCCAAAAGTTCGCCCTCTTTAGCAATTCCTTGACCATAAATAATGTCGAATTCCACTTCTTTAAACGGCGGTGCCAATTTATTCTTGGCTACTTTGACACGCGTACGATTGCCAGTGATTTCTTCGCCCTGCTTAATTGCTCCTACTCGTCTAATATCCAAACGCATGGAAGCATAAAATTTCAGCGCATTACCGCCCGTAGTGGTTTCTGGATTACCAAACATGACGCCGATTTTCATACGCAGCTGATTAATAAAAATCACGCTCGTCTTTGAACGAGAAATACTGCCAGTGAGCTTTCTCAAAGCCTGGCTCATAAGCCGCGCTTGAAGGCCCATGTGGGAATCACCCATTTCTCCTTCGATTTCAGCTTTCGGTACTAAAGCTGCCACGGAGTCAACAATCACTAGATCAAGAGCGCCGGAGCGGACCAGCATATCGGTGATTTCTAAAGCTTGCTCGCCGGTATCTGGCTGCGAAATAAGTAAGTCATCGGTTCTTACCCCAAGCTTTCTGGCATAAACCACGTCGAGAGCATGCTCAGCATCAACGAAAGCTGCGACACCGCCCCGTTTTTGCACTTCGGCAATGGCATGCAGCGTTAGAGTAGTTTTACCGCTTGATTCAGGTCCGTAGATTTCAATAATACGACCACGGGGAAAGCCGCCGATTCCTAAAGCAATATCGATTCCTAATGAACCGGTGGAGGTGACATCCACGTCTTGCATCATCACTTCATCATTGCCTAAGCGCATGATGGAGCCCTTGCCGAATTGCTTTTCAATATTTTGGACTGCTAAATCTAGGCTTTTTAATTTTTCAAGGCGTGTTTGATCGCCGTTCACTTCTGGTTTCATTCATTCTCTCCTCAAGTTGCGTGCATTTACACATACGATCATCTTGTAACTTAGGAAAGGGAATAATGAAAAATATTTTTTATTTCGCACATCAAAAAAATGGCGGCCTTTGCCGCCGCCAAATTTTTTGCATCCGAAACTTATTGATCGCTGACCGGAGCATTAACCTTTGCCTGACCGGTGCCACCCTTTTCAGGCAGGGCGAGCACACGCCCAACATCGTCGTAAAAGACGGTAATATTTTCACGCTGACCATAAATGGCATCTTCGCGGGCAATCAAGCTGATAATGTTGATACCTGGTTTTAACACTATGTCTTGATTAATTTTTTCTTCTTGAGAAGAAGTGCTCAACGATTTGTAGAATACTTTTTTCATATTCACGTACAACAACAATTCAGACACTTTTCCCGAGCTTAAAATATTAGCCGAGACGACTCCATTTGCTTGCTTGGTCCAGCCATTGCCTTCGGCAAATTTGAGACCAATTTTAGCGGGAATGCGGTCAAAATTAATGGTGAAAAAATCACTCTTCTTTTGGGGCACTTCTTTGGTTTTAGAATTATAGATTTTCAAATCGCTTTTCTTCACAAAACCAACTAAGTTTTCATCGACGTTAACCAGATAATAGCCATTGAGCTCACCCAAACTTTCGCAACGCAAACCTTCTTTTAGCGTAGCCAATACCTGAGCTTTATCATTTGCCTTAGCCAAAAGGCTCGCAGTTTTACTCGACAAGACTAAGCTTGCCTTCTTGCCCGTAGTTTTTTCTTTATGAGCGACATCTAATGAAATTTTATCGCGCCAAATATCGTGCATTTGTCCATCGAAAACTTGGATTTCAAAATCCGCGCTTTCACTGGGTTCCTTAACCCTAAAAGAAAAGCGCACACTTCCCTCTTGGTTCGGTAACATCTCGCCTAGCTGCACCCTGCCCGTTTTAAGAAATACTTTGGCACCTGATTCATTTCTTAAGAGCACCGTGGGTTCAAAGGCCTTGCCTTCGCCGATATTTTTTAGCCATACCACCAGCTCAACATCTTCACCATTTTGCACTTTACCGTCGCCATTGCCGGATTTAGCATCATCGATAAATACTAAATGTGAAAAACGCGGACGCCCTAGACCGTTAATGACGATGGGTAAATTCAGCTCATCGAGTTTCTCTTTAGCAATATCTCTTATTTCCAAGCTCAGTAAATCTTTGCGCGTAATGACATCCTTCGGAATCTCAAACTCAACTGTTCTCTCAATTTCTTGACCAGGATTTAGCTTGCCAAAAAGGAATTCCTTCTGATCAAACAAGGGAGTTTTTGAATGAGTAAGAGCGTGGACTTGATAGGCTGGCACTTTCCCAAGATTCTTCACTTTAACCGTCACCTTTAGCTTCTCCCCGGCTTTAGCGCCTGGGTTGGCAATGATACTAGTTTTAAGGGCCTTAGCAGCACTGAGTTTATTTCCGATTGACCAATCAATATTATATTTCTTTAGCGCATCAATAATTTTCTTTTGTTCTTGCTTATCGAGGCGGGCCTTGATTGACTCGGCTTCAGCCAACAGTTCACTTCTTTTTGGTCCTTTTGCCGAAGTAATAAATTCAGATGCCACGATAATCGGAAATTCCTGTTTTAGCTTAGCCGCATTGATCTTGCTATATTCGGCTCCTTCTTCGGAAGGCGGGGGCGCAAGAAATTCAATTTGCATCAAAGACTTTTCTTCTCGTTTTTTAGCGGCGGAAAGATGGGCTTCGAGGTCAATTTCACGCATGGAAGTGTTTTGAAAAAGGCTCAACTCCTCCGCTTTATTGGCATTGATCTCAGAAATTCTTATGTCAGGCGTGACCCCAATGGTCTGAATGATTTTATCTTGAGGGGCATAATATTGAGCAATGGTCAACTTCAAAGCCGCGGGCTCAATCGGTTTATCTTTGGTAGCTTTTCCATCCTTGAGGCTTGGAAAATCAAAGAGCATCTGAACCGAGCCTTTACCAAAAGTAGGTGAATCGCCGATCAAAATGGCGCGTCCCCCATTTGGGTCATCCCCCTCAGCGCCACCATATTGCAAGGCTGCCGCAACGATCTCCGATGCACTAGCAGAGCCGCCATTGATCAAAACGGCGATCTTCATATTTTTATCCAGCTCTCCCGGCGTCGCCATTTCTACCTGGCGAGATTCTTTGAGCGCCCCTTGGGTAGACACTATTTCCCCACTGCTTAAAAACAAATCGGAAATAGCAACCGCTTCTCGCAGCAATCCCCCGGGATTATCACGTAAATCCAAGATGACGCCTTTCATTTTTTCTTTGCTATCACCCTTCATTTTCAAGATGGCCGATTTTACATCGTCAGCTGTGTTTCCTTGAAAAGCCTTAATACGCAAATAACCGACATTATTATCAAGCAGAGCATAAGCCACTGAATCAACTTTAATGATGTCGCGTTTGAGAGTGAAATCCAGCTCTTTAGTGGAATTGCCCCGTTGGACGGAGATTTTCACATTACTTTTTGGCGCACCGCGCAGTTTTGATACCGCGTCTTCAAGCGGCATATTGATGGCAGAATCTTCATCGATTTTAACAATACGATCTTTAGCCTTCACGCCCGCAATGGCAGCAGGAGTACCATCAATCGGGCTAATAACCGTCAAAAAGCCATCGCGGATAGAAATAACGATACCTACGCCACCAAACTCACCTTTGGTCGTCAGGGTCAAATCCCGGGCATATTCGGGTTTCAAAAAAACAGAATGCGGGTCGAGGGTACCAAGCATGGCATTGATAGCACCATTCTCGATTTTTTCCCAATCAATAGGCTCGTCCTTGGCTTTGGACTTAACTGCTAGACCCTGTTTTTTAGCTTCAGCCTCTACAAATTTAAAAATATCCCGCAGCATGAAAATCATGCCCCAAATGGATTTTTGTGGTTCATAATCAAAAACTTTTTTTACCCCACCAAGATCCAAACTTAGCTTTTCTTTTACAAGAGGAGCCACAGGGACGGTTGGTTTAGGTTTAGAATTATCGGTCCCAGCAGGCGGTGGCGGAGCTGATGAGGAACTCGCGGATGCTTGAGCCTCAAGCATCGCAAATTCTTCGCCTTTTTTACTCTTCTCAAGAGCTTGCTCTAAGGATTTTGGGAGAGTCACTACTAATCGCGAAATATAGGACTCTAGGGATTCAAGAATAGCGGCGAGCATTGCTCCTGTGTCAATCCTTTCGGGGTCAACATATTGCTCTTTCATTAGTAAGGCCACACGAGGCAGATTATTAAATACGGCACTTTGACTATTGGGCGCGTCCACGACCTTAGCCATACTAAAGTTAGGAAGCAGACTCATAACCGCGAAGAGCGGAATCAATTTCATAGGGGGCAGGGAAAAAATCCGGTTTATTATTTTAATCATAGGACAAATGTCTCCTAAAATTCCAGCGCCAAATAGTAATATAGCGAACTTTCGAGGGATTAGTGAGAAGGGGAACTAGCTAAATGTTATCCCCCCCACTTAGCTGCTTTTTTTTTCAAAATCAGATGAAATATGGGTTAATTAGAGTCTTCACCACTCCCAGAAATACCCACACGGATAACCGCTTTTAACAAACGATTGCGTCTCAAATTGCCGATCAAACCATAGATTTCATTATAAAGACTAGGGTCCTTTAAAAAGAGCCCTAGGGAGCCTTTGCCGCTTTTAACATCGGCAATTAAAAGCTCCAAATCGTGTGCTGCCACGTTTAGAGAACGCAAGAATTGGCCATTATCCTTGGTATAAATCAGATCATGCAAAATTCCATCGCCAGTTTTTACATCTCCCAGCAAGGTGGATAAATGCCCAAAACTGCTGTTCATCTTCGCCACGGTTTTTTGTCCCTCAGGGTCATAGAGCAAAGCATGGGCTAAACCATTACCCTCCTTGACTGCGTGGGTAATAGATTTGACGTCGGCGATTATACCGTCGATTTTCTTCATGGTCGTTGAGATACTCGCAATGGACTTTTTAGTGTCTTGTCCCGCACCTTTGTCATAAATGAGCTCATGTAAAACCCCATCGCCTGTCTCAATTTCCTTAAAGATTTTTTGCAAGGATTTAGCGGAACCCGCCAAGGCCGTGTCACCGCCCTGCGCGGTAAAGCCTTTGAAAATATCCCGAGCATCAGAAATGGTTTCGGTAACATTCTCCAAGATTTCCTGAGCCTGCTGCAGCGCCTTATTAAAATCGATAGGCGGAGTAGATTTAAGCATTCCGCCCGCTTGTAATTCCGGCAATTCTGGCGAACCGATGCTGATATTGATGAGTTTATCGCCTAAGAGCCCCTTGCTATCGATCCGAGCAATGGAATCTTCACGAATCCACTCCATCGCACTCTTCGAAACATCCATGACAATCGTGATATCGCGCGAGAGGCCTGGCGCATCGGCTCGTAAAAGAGGAAACTTGATCTTACTCACGTGGCCCACCACCACGCCGGACAACATGACATCAGCGCCGAGAGCTAAACCTGCCACATTGGGAAAATGGGTTTCTACCGACACACTAGAATCAAATAAGCGCCTTTCGCGGCCGATTAAAAATATTAAAAGCACTAATACAATCAGACCTAAGGCCACAAACAGCCCCAAAATCAAATCATAAGAACGGCGTTTTAGAGCTGCCATTGGTTACAAGCCTCCTTGAACCGTCAAAAGAATTGAGGGATCCCCCAACACAAAACCGCGTACCACTGCATCCTCACTTTGTTCAAGATCGGAAAAACTGCCCAGGGCACGCACTTTTCCGCCATAAAAAAACGCTACATCATCGCCCAAAGTTCTCACGCTGGGCATGTCATGGGTGACCACGACGCTGGTGCATTTTAGGCGATCCTGCAAAAACAAAATCAAATCGACAATTCGTCTAGTATTAATAGGATCAAGCCCCGCGGTGGGCTCATCATAAAGAATAATTGCTGGGTTGGTAACGATTGCACGCGCAAGGCCAATACGTTTTTTCATACCGCCTGATAATTCACTGGGCATTTTTTCTGCCGTATCCGGCAATCCTACCATTGCCAGAGTCATTTGAACCCGATCAGCTATTTCGCTTGGGTCACATTGTTTTTGCACAATCAGCGGATAGGCAATATTTTCAAAAACACTCATGGAATCAAAGAGAGCGGCACCTTGAAATACCATGGAAATTTTCTGCCTAATCGGCAAAAAATCATCTTCACGTTCAATCTGAGCAATATCAATATCATCAAATAAAATCGAACCCGCATCAGGTAAAACTAAGCCAATCAGCATTTTGATGGTAACAGTTTTACCGCATCCTGATGGCCCCAAAATCGACAAAACTTTAGATTTTCGGATGGGAAGAGTTATATCCTGGCAAACCATTTGCGAACCAAAGGATTTTTTCACTTTGATCAACGACAAAGCCAGTTTAGGATCGAGTTTTTTTTCAAGAAATACATCTGACATCAGCAGCTACCACTACCTAAATTATAAAATATTTAGGCATCGCACGAGCTTAAAAAATACCATTCGCCACTAGCATTGCATAATTAAATATCAATTTCCAACCCGCGACTATGATAATAAAGATCCTGATTTATTCGCAAAGTCAACCGCAATAACATTATCAGCTTGTTCCATATTAACTTCATGAGGATCAATGTTGTCTTCAGCCAACGAAGCACAAAGCTCTTCGCTAATTCCTAAAACGTCTTTTTGATTATAATCACCGGGGAAGTGCTCAAACCAAACTGCTCCCTGATTCAGCACCGCTGATTGGATCCCATAAACACTGGCCCAAGGCACCATACAAAATTGCTCACCTGAATCAAAAGACAAGGTGGCCCACACACCCACCTCATTAAAATTAAAATCCGGCACGTGAAAATGGTGACAAAAATTTAAGCGCAAATCACCTTGCTGCTTAAACTCAAGCGGCACCTTTACGCCCTGAGCTCTCGCATCAAATAATACCGAAACGGTACCGTGGGTCAGCCATTCATTAAAAAGCTCACGCTTCTTTTCGTTAAGCGGGTCCTTGATACCCTGGGCCTGCAAAGCCTTGCGAGCAAAGGGCAGCATCACCACATTATTGGGCGTGGACTCATTAAAATCGGACATTTGGCACTACCCGGGTCAGGTCAGAATTATTAAATTTAAGCACGTATGCCATGCTTCGCTTGATATTCTTTGGTTAAATCAGAGAGAGATGATTCCAATACATATTTAACTTCTTTATCAAAACGTACTTTTCGTGCGGCGATCTCTCTAAGAGCAGTAACTTGTTCGTTATTTTTGTAGCCATCAACGAGGGGGCGGCTGCCTTTCATGAGCTGACGCGTACGCGCAGCGGCGAGCAACACCATGGCAAAACGGTTATCAATAACTTTTAAGCAATCTTCAACAGTAACGCGTGCCATATTAAACTCCTGGAATACATAGTCATGAGAGCCTTAGCCGCTTTTAATCGAAAACTCAACACCAGTGTTTGCTAGCTTGCGCTTTGGCGATTTGGTGCTTATAGTCACGGTGGGGGTGATTATGGATTCGACGGAGGAAGGAAGGGTTAAATGGCACGTCGCGGGTTTCAGTAACCGCGTAAAAATGCTGAAAAAACATAAACGCAAACAATAACGTTGCGCGCTTGGGCTTTGCCCAAGCAGCTGCTTAAGCTTAATAACCTTAAAGTAGCCACTGGTCCGATGCTGGCTTGGGTGTCGGGTTGCTAGTGAAAAACCCCACAGGCTGGTTTTTAGGCCTCTTTGGCCGTCCTAAAAACGAGAAATAGGCCAAAAACTGCCAGAGAAAGCCTGCCGCTGGGCGCTTTCTGGGAGCTTAAAACAGACGGCTAAACGTGTAGAAGTTTAATGCGGATATCTTGCGGACGCGGGTTCAAATCCCGCCACCTCCACCATCACTAAAAACAGCCTTTCGGGGCTGTTTTTTTTGCATTTAGGCATGGAAAATTTCTTGCGAGACGTTTATGGTTTCTCCTCGAGCCGAGCCATGTGGGGGCCACAAATGTCAAAAGAAAACAAACTCGCCGCAGGTTCTTTAGGAACTGCAGAATCCATCATTATGGGAGTATCGGGGACCGCGCCTGGTTTTAGTGCCGCGGCCACCACTGCGGCCCTCGTGGCTGCAGTGGGCACGCATTCCCCGAGCAGCGCGCTTTACAGTGCCCTAATCATGTTTGGCGTGACCTTTTCTTTTATGTATTTAAACCGCGTTTCTGCGAATGCAGGCGCTTCTTATGTTTGGATCAGCCAGATCTTTGGGAAAAATTGGGGTTTCTTTGCTGGGTGGTCTTTATTGGTTGCCACAGCACTTTTTATGGTTTCAGGAACCATTCCTGCCGCCATGTCCACTCTCGTTTTGATCGATCCAGAACTGATCAATGATACCGTTTTAGTCAGCGTCGTTGCGGCTGGGTGGCTCACCTTTGTCGGTTTTATCCTCTTAAAAGGCATTAAACCAACCAGTTATTTACAAGTCATTTTAACCTTGCTTGAAGTTGGCATATTAATAGCCATTATTATTGCAGCTTTCGTCTGTTTTATGAAGCAGCCCGCTCATAACATCTCTTGGGAGACTTTCAGCCCCTTTAGCTATTCTTTCGAGCTTTTCGCCAAAGGTGCCCTCATTTCGTTGTTTTTTTACTGGGGCTGGGACGTAACTCTCAACCTTTCGGAAGAAACCAAGAATTCCCAAAACTCTCCAGGCAAAGCCGCACTTTGGTCAATGATTATCGTGACGCTCATTTTCGTGGCTTTTCTGATGTGCACCTTGATCGCCCTCACTGATGAAGAGATTAAGCAATCGAGCACCAACGTGCTCCTTAAAATTGCCGATAAAATATTTCCTCAACCGTGGGGAAGCATTGCTATTTTGTCGGTTGTGCTCAGCTCTTTGGGAACCATTGAAACTTCTATATTGCAATTTACTCGCACACTGTTCGCGAAATCCCGAGACGGCGTTCTTCACAAACGATGGTCCAAAGTACACACTAAATGGCAAACTCCCTGGAGCGCGACGGTTCTAATTTGGGCCTTGGGAATGCTTTTTTTGGTGGTTGCATCGCAGGAGGCTTCCGTCGCCGCCATTATCGATATATCCATTAACGTCATTAGCTTTCAAGTAGCTTTTTATTATGGCCTTTGCGGATTGGCCTGCGCTTGGTTTTATCGCAGTCTTTTCCTCAAAGATATTGCCAAAACAATATTGTTAATCATCTGGCCTCTTTTTAGTTCCTTTACCTTGTTTGGCATTGCTGTTTACGGTGCCTTATATATTTTTGATTATAAGTCTATTATCCTAGGCATCGGAGGTATCGGCGTGGGCGCGATTCCTCTTTTCCTCAATAAACTGAATCGTGGACCGAGCCTCAAAGCTGAGGTCCCGGAATAAGGACCCTAGATGGCTCTCCCCTCCACCGTCTTTAAGGCGGAATTGCAAATATCCGATATGGATCGGAATTATTACCAAACCAACGTTGTCACGCTCGCTCGACATCCATCGGAAACCGACGAACGCATGATGATGCGTGTACTGGCCTTTGCTATGAACGCGTCTGAAAACTTGAGCTTTGCCAACGGTCTCACTGCCAACGATGAACCTGATTTGTGGCAGAAAGATTTTAGCGGAACCATTTTATTATGGATCATGGTGGGCTTGCCCGATGAGAAACAAATAAAAAAGGCCTGCAGTCGTTCAGAAGAGGTGATTATATATTGCTATGGCACTGGCGTCGAGGTGTGGTGGTCCGGACTGAATGCAGCCAAATTTAATAATCTAAGCGTCTTTTGCATTCCGCCAAGTGTCAGTCAAGCTCTCGCTCATAGCGTCGAGCGGAGCATGAAAATTCAATGCACTATTCAGGATGGGATGCTTTGGTGGTCGAGCAAAGAGGCTAGCATCGACATTGAATTTAGTGTGTTAAAAAAGACCAGGATTTAGATGCCGCATTCCCTATCCCAATACTCGACATCATCTGGGCTTTTGATTGACCAAGATATTAATTTTTCACGGCAATGGCAGTGTTGACTTCTCGAATATTGTTCGCCATATCCCCGTGAAAAAACCAAAGAAATTCGCCATTAAACTCGACAGTTTCAGAACCTTCCGAAATTATTAGAGTATCACCCCCCAGCGAGAAAGTCCCCCACACGTCCCGCACTACACAGGGCCTACGCATGAAAAATTTTCTTGACATTTGAGATAAGGTACTTAAAAGACATGGAATTTTTTCTCATGATTCCTTTAATCGATTGATCTGGCTTTTCTTTAACCCTGCTCATAGAGTTTATTCGGCGAAGTCTCGGAAAGTACGATCGTTTTTATTGCGACTTTTGATGTTTTTTAAGTATTCAGAAAATTGTGGAATAAATGAGTTTTCATAGTTATGAATAATAAAAACTTTGTGAATAAAATCGCTCAAATTATTTAATTTTTTGTCTTGGTCTTTGATTTTTAAGTAGATTTGTAAATCTGAATACAGAGTTTTAAAAATCTCATTTTTAAAAACTTCGTAGTTATCGAAAAAACCTGTGTCCGTTAATGTTTAAAGAGAATCGTTCGTGAATACTTTATGCGATTTTACAAAATATCCCGATATTTTGAGTTTTATTTCTTTGACTTCGTCATCTTTGAAGCCGTATGGGGCAAATGCTTGCAAAAAATCAAGCATCATACTCGTAGGATTGTCTATCGTTGCTTGATTGCCAAGTTGGTCTTTATTTAACTTGGCGAGGCGAAATTGTTTTCTAGATGACGTCTGTTGTTTGAATAAACTAGCTTTGGAAAGTTGTTCTTGGAACAGTTCGTCGAGCGATGTGTTTGGCGGCATATTTGAAATAACCAATTGTCTGTTTTCGTCGCTGTTGAAAAAATATAGTATTAAATTAATTTTTTTTGAAAAATCAAAATGACGATTATTAAACCATTGCTGAATAATGTGTTTTCCACCATAGGTCTTGGTTTTCTTTCTTGTAATTCAGGAAATTTATTATGAAGTTAGTACTAGCAACAATATTGATTTTAAGCTTGCCTAAATTGGCCCAGGCTCAAATGGATTTGTCAAAGCTTAGGATGGACTATTCGGCTCTGCCTGAATTGTCGTCATTCTCAGCTCGAGATGGGCAAGAATTGCCCTATCGCTATTATCCATCGTCATCGGAAAATTTATTTGTATTGCTTCATGGCTCCGGCTCTCATAGTCGCTATTTATATGCTTTAGCAAAAGAGCTTAGCGCATCGGGAAAAGCTCAAGTCATTACTCCTGATTTACGCGGGCATGGGGTGAATCCGCCAAAACGTGGCGATGTGGATTATATCGGTCAACTGGACGACGATTTGCTTGATTTGTTGAAGTTTACACGCCAACGCTACGCGCTCCAAAAAATTTTTGTGGGCGGCCATTCTTCAGGCGGCGGTTTGGCTTTGAGGTTAGCGGGTGGGAAAAATGGTGATATGGTTGATGGCTATATTTTTATCGCGCCTTATTTGGCCCACGATGCCCCAACGCTAAATCAAAAATCCGGTTGGGCCGACGGTAGGTTGTTGCCGATTATTGCTGCGACTATTTTAAATAAGCTGGGCCTTCACTGGTTGGACCACGTGGTAACCGTCACCTTTAATATGCCCGAGGAATATCGTGATGGCACTGAAACCCTCGCCTATACCCATGCACTCACCACGTCTTATGCGCCAGCGGATTATCAGGCTGATTTGAAAAAAATCAGCAAGCCTTCATTGCTCATCATTGGCGCTGACGATGAAGCGATGGTTGCCAAAGCCTTTCCTGCGCTTCTCGACGCGGCAGCAAATCTAAAAATTCAATTTCAATCCTTGCCAGGAATTAATCACATGGGAATCGTGGTCAGAAAAAATGCCATTCATGCTCTTGCTGATTGGATCGATGACCATGATTAATTTGACCTAGGCGATTATGCGGTGCAGCGAAAACAAGTTCGGATATGATCGTCGACCATGCCAATAGCCTGCATATAGGCATAAATAATCGTGGTCCCGACAAAGCTCATGCCTCGCCTTTTCAAATCTTTTGATAATGCATCAGATTCGCTGCTAGAAGACGGCACATGGCTCATATCTCTAGGACGATTAATTTTCGATTTGCCGTCTACAAATTGCCAAACATAAGAATCAAAAGAACCAAACTCTTTTTGGATAGCTAAAAAAACGAGCGCATTCTTGCGAGCAGAGAAGACTTTTAAACGATTGCGTATTATCCCCGAATCAATCAATAAAGCCTCAAGTTCTTCGTCGGTCATGAGGGAAACTTTTTTAGGATCAAACTGCTTGAAGGATGTCCGATAATATTCGCGACGTTTAAGAATAGTTTCCCAACTCAGCCCCGCCTGCGCACCCTCGAGGATAAGCATTTCAAAATGCTTGGTGTCATCGTGAACTGGAACTCCCCATTCAAAGTCATGATAGCGTTCGTAGTGTGGTTTAGCCTCACCAACCCAGGCACAGCGCTGCATTGTCACTCTCATTAAAATCTCCCATAGTCGTAATATTTTTTAATGGCGCAAAAAGGAAAAATTTTGGCAAAATCTAAACAGGGCAACAAAATGCGTTGGCTGCAATAATAATAAATTTTGTTGTTCTCATCACCTTAGGGTTTTTTGCCAAAGATAATTTGTTGGCGGAATTAAAGCCCTTATTGTCACCTGAAACCTCTCATAACAACGCGACTCTTCCGTCAATGGGGAGCATCGAAGTGGCCTTTAGCCCTAAAGGAGGCGCGACGGTAACAATCATCAAAGCTTACTGCAGATCGATGGCCTGGGCGATAAAGAATCAAATTAGGTACCACGGCTGTTTTGGACCAAACTCTAAAATTCGCGAACTTATAGTAGCGCCAGCCAAAAATGCACCCCTTGTCGACGATATGAAGAGCAATCGCATCTCACGTTTCGAGTTTTGCTCGCCTGATGGCCAGGATTTTCGAGATCGACGCTCTAGATTGCCCACTCTGCCATTCTAGGCTCCAAACCATCTCTTTTATCACGGAGCCCGAGCCCATAGCGTATTTTACGAGCTCTTAAAATGCGACGGCACCGCCAACAATTAGCAAGTCTGCGCTGCGGATAGAATATGACTTGCCAGACAGCCAGATTTTTCCTGATTGAGGCTAAATCTTGCCGGCCAAGATCTAGGAAGATCTAGCCTGAAAAGGCTTACTTATGCAACTAATCAGCCTACTCAGGAAATTCGACACTAAAATACTCGACTAGCGCTTTTAGATCAGATAGTTGGCACAAGAATTTAGTGGATTAAGGGTTTTTGAAGCTGTTAAATACAATGAGGCAAGTAAAAAAGGACTTTTATGCGACCTAGATCCACTGGCCGTTTGGTGGCCATTAAAGTTTTGAGTTATGAACTTGCTCAACGGACCATTTGAAATTTGCCGCTACGGCTTATTGCTGGCGGTTGCGTCGCTATTTTTTGCCTTCGGCGTTAAACTTTCGTTGGCTGGAGCTGAAAAGCCTGCGCAGGCTGTGATCAAGAAATAGTTGGACCAACCGATGCGTCATGGCGTTGCACTGCCCAGCTTTCTCACAATCGTCATTCAGACCGACCACTTTCAGTATAAAATATATATGTTATCTTATGGGTGATGAACCATGATTAGATTAAACTCTGTAAATTACGTAAAAATGAACATAAAAATAAGATATTACTTAGTATTTTTTATATCGCTTTTTAGCGGGCTTGGATGCATAGAGACGCAAGAAGTTGGTCCTAGTCACCACGATGTTGCCAGCAAAAAAAGCATTGATGAGCATATTGACCAGTTATCTTCACCCCAGGATTTAGACAAGCTTATTAAACAAGCTCTTAAAGAACATGCAAGTTCTTATAAACCTGAGGCTCAACAGTATTTAAAGAGATTTTTTTTGGCATCAGAAGATATCGCCAAAGGAAAGAATGGCAGCGTTCTCTTAAAAAACTATGATTATCCTTTTCACCTCACCATAGAAGCTAAAGCCACCGTGCCTACCGACAATGTGGTCATCATTCTTGATGGAGGATTTTCAGATGTTGCGCTGACCTATGCCAAGGATATCGTCGCCTCGTTTGAAATGAGTTCAACGGGAGAACTTATTAAAAAATCCCTCGAGCTTAGTCTGCCTCGCTGGGCTTGGTATCTTTATGAATTACAAGCTGAAGCTGGAGTTCCTTTGCGAATTATTCGGGAAGCTCGAAAGCTAGGCTTAACGTTTTTTTATCCTTCAAATAATTTAGTAAATCATACCGACTATGTTAAACAACTTAAAAGATATAATGAAAAAGGATTGAATAGCACAATTGTATATGATGGACAAAAGGCAATTTCAGAGGACGGTTATCATGGCGCCATCCTCGCCTATACCCTCAAAGAATGGGCTCCTTCAGCAAAGTTAATTTTAGTCCGTTATGACATGGCAAATGTGAATCAAGATAATGAATTTCGCATGCTCCAATCGTTGAATAAAATTGCCAAGGATTATGGTGCCAGTTTTTTGGTAAGAAGTTCTTTTGGGCAGCATCATTGGCATGGGTTTGATTCTAAAAGAGAAAGTTTATCCTTTTTACAAGAAAAAATCCTTATCCTAAATGCAGCGCCTGATACTGATGACCTGGCCCGCCGCCATGCCTTCATGCAAAATAAGGCTAAAGCTCCTAATTTTATCTTTGCTAATATATTTTCCACTGCATCCAGTGGTCTAAAAATCAATGAAAAGGGTATGACGTTTTCAAGTTTAAAACCCTATCTATCCACTGCGCATCCCTCTGATATCGCCAAGTTTAGCTTTTTTGGTAGCAAGCTGACCGAACCCATGCGCCAAATGTCGACGGTATTCCTCAATCGTCATATTTGTTTTCATGAATACAATATCGTTTCTCCTGAAGACTGTCCTAGCGCCATGCCATTACCATTTTTTCCTATAGGTTTTACTTTAGACTCTAAGGTAGCCCATGAAACCGGTTCCGTACTACCCTCCTATTTACGGGGTGACACTTCCTCCGCTGCACCATGGGTTGCGGCCTGGGCCATATTTATTAAGAAACAACTTCTTCAGGAAAAGAAGACCGCTTCTGCAGAACAGATTAAAAATATTATAGCGGGCTATGGTGATGGTGAGCCTCGTTCATTTCAAGATCCAATCAGATGGGGCAAATTTACTATTTTTTACGAAGGCTATGGCAATGGTTTAATTGTGCCTAAAAAATTCTCTGATTATTAGAAATTATAAGGATCCAATGGTTAATCATCGCGATGGAACATCTTGGTAATTCAGGTGATTAGCTAAAACTATGAAATTCTTATTCCGATAGTAATATTTTCATGAAATGATGCAATCTATGGAAAGAAAACAATATTTAGCCCAAATCGCTGATGCTTTTTTGATAAACCCCGTAGTGGCTTTACTGGGGCCCCGCCAGTGTGGCAAGACCACTTTGGCTAGGATGTATCTGCAAAATAAGTCCAACATCCTTTTTTTGGACTGAGCTAGATTTGTTGGTTTATAAAAATGGCAAAAAAATCGGCTTCGAGATCAAATACCAAGATGCACCCACCATGTCGCGTTCCATGAGATCGGCTTTGGATTTGCTCAAACTTGATGAGCTTCTTGTTATCTACCCCGGAGACAAGATCTACAAGCTCGATGAAAAAGTTACCGTGCGGCCCCTGCTTGGTTTTTGTCAGGAAAATCAAAACCCTTAGGTATTTTCCTGCAATGAACTTTATAAAATAAAAGCAAAAAATTTAACCAAATAATGAGGCAAGTAAAAAAGGCCTTTTATGCGACCTAGATCCAAGCCAGGACTTAGCAAAGAAATTTTTATAGCGGCTTCTTGTTTGATTATTTAGCTGATTTTTACGTAGTAAATATTATAATCACCATAGAAACTGAGTTATTAATAAAAAATGGAGTATTTATGAGGATTAAAATAGTTGTTTTGATGTCGATATTGTTTTCTATTAATGTTTTAGCTGGCACTGATAATGCCTTAATCTTAGAGGATAATACCCACCAAGTTCTAGGGTTTAACCATTTGAAGAAATGGGCCAAAGGAGCAGTTGGTTTTATAAAAGATTACAAGGATAAAAATACTTTTTGTAAAGAACAAGTTTTTAATCGTTTTTCCGATAAAAACGATTTCTCTAATAAGTATACTTTAGAGAGTGCATGTGAAGGCGGTTTGCATCATAATTCAAAAACTCAACAAGTGGATTATATTGTCGATGATCCCAAATGTCAGGCGGACTTCGAAAACTTTCAAGCTGATGCCCTTCTTTGCTATATTTAAAGTTAGGCTCTGCTGTATATGATCGAGAATATTAATTTTTAATGCCCTTTTGGGGAAATGGCACTCGCAAATTTCCTGAAGGGCACTCTTTCTTTTATTTTACACTCTAACTAATGTATTGGCTCATTTTTCATCTAAGGCCTCTCCCATAGGAATTTCATTTATATATCTTGACAGCAAGCTTTGCTAATCTATTGTGTCAGCTATTATTCTTATTCAGGAAGACTATTATGAGACCAAAAATGATCAAAATGATTACTCTATTGTTCTTAGTTATATCGACACCAATTTTTTCTGCGATTGAAAAATTCAGCGACAAGGTCACACCAAGCTATGATAAGATTTTAAAGCACCGTTATCACTGCAAAAATGCTAGAGATTTAAATTTCAGCTGGATAGATTCCTTTATTAAAGGCCGTTTTACTGATTTATTAAACAATATAGATGTTGATAACAAACCCAAAAACACAAGCCTCTCCCCTGAAGAAGCTGCGCACATTATCCCAAGCACATTGAGTCGAGATACACTTAGGGAGCGCCTGGCCGAAGTTGATTGGAACAGATTATTTGGGACCAATCAGGAGCTTATAGATTCTAAAATTAAAAGTATTGAAGGCGCTCAAATAGACGCTCGCTTGCCGATAGACCCAGCTCTGTATTTTTCTCCAGAACAGAAAAAAGAAATAGTAGAGGTTGCCGAAGGCATTCACCAGCTTTTGTCGACTAATGATGTCCTTATTGTTTTAGGCCAATCTCCTGCTTATCTGGCGCATGTGCTTCAACACATTAACTACGACAGTAAATATTCTATTGTTTCTGTACCCTATTCCGGCATTGCTGACTTTACGGATGCCGTACGCGCCAATACTCAATCTGGCGATCTCAACTTAGTAACTCCTGCGCGGCAAAAATTTTGGCGTGAGCTCGTACAAGAGAGAGGCTATTCTCCTGTCGATTCAGCACAAAAGAGGATTTTTATTCTTGATTTAAAAAACACCGGGCGGGGAATGGGGAGCTTTATTCGTCAACTGGTGTTGTGGCACAAAGAAGTTGTTGACGCTAATTCTGAGCCAGATCTTAATATTATCTCGCTAAACAAAGGCGCACAGGCTTTTACTAAAGACCAAAGTATCCATTCTGAAAAATCTAAGAACGGCGTACCAACCTACACGGACGGTGGTACGGAGTTATGGGGACTGTTCTCTTTTCTGATTGACGAATACCGAGTATATATAAGTCATTCACTCAAGCATAAATTTGATACAGCAGAGGGCGAGAATCGTCTTGTTCCAAGTTTTCAAGCTCGTTTTTGGGTGCCGGAATCGAAAGATTTACTAGCGATCTACCCGAGACCCTATGCAAAAGCAATTGCTGAAGATTTAATAACCATATACGCAAAAACACATGCTAATCATGATGCTGAATAGCTTCACTGTTTCGATCTCGTTTTATTGAAATACAACCTACGATACACTAGCTTTGAATGAACTTATAAAAATATTTACTGCGGCAATATTTTCCCATCTGCGCCTCAAGGCTAAAAAGCCTGGTATCATATCACCGAAAAAATCGCCCATCGAATGCATCGCTATTTACAAAAACGCATGCACGATCTTGAGATCGATGGGCTGGGCGATAAAGAGCCGCTCTTGGCCAAATGTTATGCGCCTATAAAGAGAATTGATTTTGAAGAATTTATAGAGATACCACATCAGTTAAGGCAATGAGTGCAAATAGCCTGAACGTCAAATCTGAAAGCCATCGGGCGAAGCCTAGCATTTGCAACCGCCCCTTGCTAACTTGCGAAAAAACCATGGTTTAGGCTCTAAGGAGCAACGACTTCGGTTCTAGGTTTATTCGAAGCTTTCCTGCAATGATTGGCTCAGCTTCGCGAGTAAAACACCAGCCCAAATCGTTTTAAGGCACAAAGGCTGCCAAAAACATGATGTTAGGCGAATTGCTCCTTAAAGACGCATGCCTTGCTATTGTTGCGGGTCGAGACCAATGCAACTTAGAAAAAACTGGCATCCTCCCCTGCTAGAACCGTGCTAGTCATTGGAGGTCGTGTGTTTTGGTCGATAGTGCAGTCTACCAAGCATAACCGATTTTAAATTCCCCATCCCAAGCAAAACCAATCTTAGTTTTTTCTGAGGGCAACAAATATTTAATATGTTTGTCCGCTATTTCCGTAGGAATTTCGCTTTGGTTTTTAATGTAAAATTTAGGTCCAGCGCCTAGGCCCAATGTTAAAAAAACGCCCGAATCATAAACCCAATCCCAACCAAATCTAAGCATGGGGCTCACGTGATAATGGGAATATTCTATTTTTTGCTCCACGTTTTTAGAGCTATATTTCGCGCCAAATTGGTTATAGCCACCGATAATTCTCGGCTCTAAATAAAAGCTGTCAGCAATGCCTCTGCCGGCGAGCAAAAATTTGGCGCCTAGGCCCGCTGAATAGCTAATAGGAGCTTTGGTTTGGGAAAAATCTTCGGTTCTATCGGAAAGCCATTGAACCGTTTTTGAATAACCCCACCGGTAATAAAAACTAACGGGAACAGTGATCGCCAAAAAATCCGTCATTTTCGCTTGATACAAAACATCCACGCCACCCCCGATGGCCGCAATCGGCGAAATCGCCAATACCATTGAGCGCTCTTCATTTTGCGCACTTGCGGGCAAACAAAGCCCAGCCACTAATAAAAATTGCAGAATTATTCTCTTCATAAAAACCCTCCAGGTTTATCTATGTACTTTAAAGAAGACAGAGCATTTCTAGCAAGTATTTATCACTCATTATCCTTCGTCGCCACCCCCTAAATCCCCCTTTTTACGTCGCTATTCATCACTAAATAATAAAAATTGCAGAGGCGCTTGCTCTTTACAATTATTGAGGTTAGGAGCTCCTTCCAAGTTAATAAAAACTTACTAACGAGGTTTTCATGAATGCTAGAAAGATATTAAGTTCATGCTTATTCATAGGGCTCCTTAGCTCTTCTTTTTCTTCATTTGCTGGTGTGGAAAAGAATGATAAAACAGTTTTAGAAAATTATAAATTTCTTCTCACAAATCTCCCTGCAGGCACTGCGACCAATATTGAAGCTGAAATATCTCGTTTCGAGAAATCGAGTGATCTCGACCATCAGAAAATTGCTAGCGTATTAGAAATTTGGCAAGCAAAAGTAAACCAAACCCTAAAGTTTAGGATTGAGGAAGATGAGTCGGGCCTTTCCGACGAATACTGCGGCAATTGCTATGAACGCCTCAGCTGCGCAGCTCCTTCGGGAACGGTGGGCGGCATTGCCGGTACGGGGGCTGGGGCTCTTCTTGGTGCGGGAACAGGGCTGGTTGGAGGCGCCATGACTGGTGTGGGCCAAAGCATGTCTGAGACCTTTAACTGGGATCTGATATGGATCGTTGGCGGAAGCGTTGGCGGTACCACTTTGGTTGTCTGCACGACCATGGGCGCCATTGTGGGTGGGCTCGTCGGCATTTGGAAGGGACCCGCTATATGGAAAAGCATGAGAAGCTATTTTTCTAAAAAATCTGATTCCTATACACCATTGCAAACCCAGGATGCCCCGTTCACCTATGAACAAATAATTGAAGAACTTGAGCTAGAGAAACTCTCTTTTGAAACCAACAAAAATTTCAAGCTCATTTATGATAATTTAATCAAAGACCTGCCCGTTGAATCTGTATAATACGGCTCTAATAAGGCCCGACTCTAGACTCTGGTCTTATTAAACAATTTTCTCAAAGCTCTTGTTTGCCGAAAGATTAAGCCGTAGGAAGATGCTGAGCATAACAAGGATTTAGCCAATGACCTCATCCCCCGAAAGACCAGGCACCGTCTCCTATACTCGAGCGATCATGACCCAAGTAGTCATGCCTCAGCACACCAATGCACTCGGCACCGTTTTTGGTGGCGAGGTGATGAGTTGGATCGATATTTGCGCAGGCGTAAGCGCTCAACGTCATTGCCGCAGCAATGTGGTCACCGCCTCCTTTGACGATGTGCACTTTGTCACGCCTATCAAGCATGGCTTTGTCGTGATTTTAGAGAGCCAAGTAAACGCGGTATTTAGCTCCAGCATGGAAGTTGGGACAGTCGTGACCGCAGAGAATCCGCTCACCGGTGAACGCAAAATTGCGGTAAAAGCTTTTTCTACCTTTGTTAGTTTAGATGATTTTAGTCGCCCCAAAAAATGTCCCTCACTCATCACCGAAAGCGAAGAAGAGCGTGCACGAGAATTGACGGCCAATAAGCGACGAGCACTACGCCTCAAGCATCGTCAGACTGAGGCAGCAGCGACCTAAAGCTTACCAATTTCTCCATCCACGAACTTTCTTCCAGTCATTCCAATCCTTGATCTGGGCACCTAAGGGCGAGAATTTGCGCCAACCCAGACTTGGGATAAAGCGCCATTCGAAACCTTCCTCATGGGATAAATCAGCACTGGTCTCATTAAGTTCTAACTTTTTGTCATTTTTTTTCTCTAAATCTTGGGCACCCACCTGAGTGGACCACAGAGAAATAACCGAACCCAATAATAGCAAACAAACTATTTTTCTTAGCATAATTACTCCAGACAAATTTAAGCCCTTTATAATGAGGCATTAAATTATTCCCAGCTACTTAGCGTTAGAGCTTGAGCAATGCAAATTTAACTTTAATTAAAATCATCCTTATTTATTATATTGATCCGCTATTTCGCAGTTAAATTTGCATACAAATACCCACATTATTATATAGGCGCCAAATCCATACAAATCGATGACATGAAGTTATCGAATGAATAAAAGGTTAGTAATGAAAACAATAACTAAGCCCTTTGGGCGCTATTTGGTCTTAATATTAGCCACGCTGTTAGCAGTCTCATGCGGAAGTGATAAATCTGAGGAAGCTGCTTTTCTTGCAAAAAAACGGGGGCAAACCGAAACACTTAATAATGAAGCGACGCACACTCCATCCATGAATGAAACTGCCCAACCTCTTCCTCTCGAGGAAGCTCCGGTGGTGCAGCCTGTTGCAAGTTATAGCCCCACGATCCCTGGGCCCTCTTCACTCCCTTTAACGGTGCAAAACGTGGGGACCAACTTTAGCACCTCCACGCCACAGAATGACAAAACGCCCTTTGACGTGCCAGCAGCTAATACTCAATTGGGTTTAGGTAATTTTAGCCAAGGCTTTAACACCACCATGCCATATTATTGTGACATCACTCGCTACCCCGCTCACATTGTCAACGCCATCGCTGCTTGTAAGCCCTTTTGGAGCCCAATCAGTAATGGCCCCATCCCATGGACAGATTTGAATCGCCATGGACGTGATGACTATGGCTATGGCCGCTATGGCCGCGGCCGTGGATTATTGGATCGCTACGATGAAGATGATGATGGCCGGGATTTTCGAGATGGCTTAGAAAGACGTAATGGACGCGAAGAAAGAGCGTGGAAGAGAGTTCACCGTAAGGATCGGCACAATAGTTATGATCGTTACGATCGTTATTAGGGCATAAGGCCGGTTTATACCGGCCTTTTTTTATTGCCCGGCGAAATAAAAAGATTGCACCATCACTAGTGTTAGCAGCGACAAGGAGCAAGGATGGTCTTAAAAATTGCCGGTACAACTATCAGCCCTGGGGAACGACGCTGTGTGATGATTCCTTTGCCAAACTTGTATCATAGCGAGCCCGTATTGATGCCGACTCACATCATTGCGGGTCATAAACCTGGACCCACTTTATTGATCAGCGCGGCCGTCCATGGCGATGAAATTAATGGCACCGAAATTATCCGCCGCCTCTTAAAACTCCGATTCATCAAGTCTTTGACCGGTACGCTCATCGCTGTGCCCGTGGTTAATGTCTATGGTTATCTTTATCAATCGCGCTATTTAATGGATCGCAGAGATTTAAATCGCTCATTTCCCGGCAGCTCGTCGGGCTCTATAGCAGCGAGGCTTGCTAAATTATTGGTGACGGAACTCATTAGTAAAGCCAGTCACTTGATCGATCTGCACACCGGCGCCCTACACCGCAGTAATATGCCGCAAATTCGGGCATCACTCCACAATAAAGAAACTTTAGAACTTTCGAAGGTCTTTGATGCACCGGTTATTATCGATTCCCGCGAACGGGATGGCTCCTTGCGCCAAATGGCCTCCGACTTAAAAAAACCCTTTGTGCTCTATGAAGTTGGTGAAGCGCTGCGCTTTGATGACTTTGGCATAAAGATCGGGGTCAGGGGCATTGTCAATGTCATGCGCCACTTAGGCATGCTCGAAGATAACAAACTAAAACACCGGCCTTCGGATGCTGCAATTATTTCCTCCACCCATTGGATCAGAGCTGAAGAAAGCGGAAATTTGCAAAGCTATAAAAAACTCGGTGCCAAAGTGAACAAGGGCGAAGTAATCGGCACTATTTCTAACCCCTTTGATTTAAGTGTCAGCGAGGTCATTTCCCCCTACAAAGGAATATTAATCGGCTATTGCAAATTGCCCCCCGTGCACGAAGGACAGGCCTTGTTTCACATCGGTTTATTGGAGAAACCACTTGATTGTCATGTCCAAATCAATCAGTTGGAAGACTTAATTCCCAAAGACGTCGCGACTTTTTTCCCCGAGGGATTCTGACCAGCATAATCATCGTTAGCCTCACGCCGTCGTAGCGAGCGCGCTCCGCTCGCCACGACGATATTTAGGGATTATTTTAAGTCATTCCAAGGTTATAAATTCAGCTAACTTGCACCAAGGATACAACCTAAAAATGATGAGATCAGCGTGCCTATTTCTTCTCTCTTTCTGTGTTTCCACCATGAGCTATGCCTACATCCAATCGGGCACCATTCTCAATCTCGAGGATGGCCGCCAAATTATTTTATTTGGCGACAAATACGCGGGTGTTTCGCAATCCTGGAACGACCAGAGCGTGCCGATTATTCTCGATGGCCTAAAAAACTTGGCCCTTAAATATCCCGCTTCCAAGATCGACTTTAGTTTTCAAGATCCCTCGGTGTACGGCGCCGGAAAGAATCTGAAAAAGGTTTTGACTGATTTAAGGAGTGAGCTTCAGGGGCTGCCTGATAATTCCTTTGCGATCTTATTTCCCCTTATGGTTAGAAAGAATCCCGCTCTTTATATGCAAGAATTGCTAGAAAATCCTGCTTTTCAGCCAAGCAGCGCTACGCTTGAGTTTCATGTTATGAACTTCATAAAACCGCCCAAGTTTTCATCCTTTTTGCTCGGGGCTTTAGCGAAAGGATTGGCTCAAGATCCCGGCCCTTGGCCCAAAAATTTGACGGCAAGAAGCAATGATCCTCGTGGACATCTGCGCTTGGCCTTTATTAAAGATAAGAATTGGCTGCGCAAACTTGGGGCCAGTGTGGCCATGAAAAATCTCCTTGTGGCATCTCAAAAACTCCATGCTAAAATGAAGTTTGCACTCGACCCCGAACTCCCTGATTCAGTTAAAATCGGGCTAGAAAACTATTTCAATGAATTTTTAGCCGATGAAAATTCTCACCTCGAGGCTTTCGCTAATTTTGCATCGCTAAAAAGTGGGCAAGAAATTAGCGTAGAAGACCTTAACCAAAGCGTGGCTGAGTTAGCTGACAAAATCCCGATAGATGTCCTCTATCAATTTCTCAGCGAAGAAAGAAAGATGAGCGATATGTGCCCGGAGGGGCCGGTTATCGATATTTTGCTCACCTTGTTTGCCAAAAATCATCCTGACAAAATGATAGCGATCGTTGGCCATAAAATGGTCGAAAAAGTGGGACGTAGATTAAGTAACTTGGGCGTCGGAATAGAGAGCCAAATCCATATTGCGGATCCTAATCTCTTCCTCGGGGCTTTATCTAAAGACCCGAGCATCCTCGATAATCCGACGATTATCCCGCAATCGTGATTGAGTATCTCTAAAATCCTTGCCAAAATTCTGATGGGGTAATTTTGTCCAAGGATTCTAAGACATCGCTGAGGGATTTTTTGGAAGCCATCAAAATAGCCATAGCTTTTTCTTGCTCGATTTTATTCAAGCGGCGTTCTCGTTGGCTCTTCTCCTTCTCAGCCAAGAGCGCATCGCTAAGCATCTCGCCGGCATGAAGGGGATCAACTTTTTGACAGGCTTGTTCAATTTCAACTGCGCATTCCTGATAAATCTCGTGGGTTTTCTCGTCGTAAATGTCATCATCTTCAACAACTAACAGCTCAGCAGCTTCCTGCAAAAATTCGCTCGGCCCAGGAACCGCCTCGACGACAACCGGCACTGGTTCTTGGCTTGCGGCTGCAACTTCGTTCATCACATCGGATTCGCCGAGAACTCGACGCGCTCCCGCGACCGTGAACTTGCGATCGTATAAAAGATGTTTTATCGCCGAAAAAAGAACGACATCTTCTTTGCGATAAATGCGCTGCCCACTGTGGGTTTTTTGAGAACGAATTTGCGGAAATTCGGCTTCCCAATAATGGATTTCATGAGGCTTCACGCTCAATAAAACAGCTACTTCCGATAATTTAAAAAAACTCTTTTTCGGCAATGTTTCACTCATCAACAGCTCTCTCACTTTCACGCTTGCCCTCTTTTTTTATACAACTTTAACTAATAGTCTGAACCTAGTTTATAACAGACTTCAATTGGTTGAAATTTTAATTCAATACTAAATCATCGACATAAATCTCGCGCTACTGCTTCGCCAACTTTGAGCCCATCCACCGCTGCCGACATGATACCGCCGGCATAGCCTGCACCTTCACCGGCCGGATAAAGACCCTTGGTGTTGATACTTTGCCACGATTCATCCCGCTTTATGCGCACCGGCGAAGAAGTTCGAGTTTCAGCGCCGGTCAATACCGCATCATGCATTGCAAAGCCAGGGATTTTCGCATCAAAGGCATTTAAGCCTTCGCGAATAGCCTGGATCGCAAAATCTGGCAACAAAGTGCTTAAATCCCCGAGCTTAACGCCTGGTTTATAAGATGGAATCACCTTACCCAAACTTTTTGAAGGTCGGCCGGCGAGAAAATCGCCCACGAGCTGGCCGGGCGCATCATAATTGCTGCCGCCCAAAATAAAGGCACGTTGCTCAATTTTGCGTTGAAAATCGATACCAGCGAGAGGACCACCAGGATAATCAAGCGGCGTAATATCCACCACAATGCCACTATTGGCATTTCTCTCCACTCGAGAATATTGGCTCATGCCATTGGTCACGACATGGCCAGGCTCAGAGGTCGCCGCCACTACGGTTCCGCCCGGGCACATGCAAAAACTATAGACCGAACGATCATTGGCGCAATGATGCACCAATTTATAATCAGCAGCGCCTAAAAGAGGATTGCCTGCGTTTGCGCCATAACGACATTTATCGATCATGGATTGAGGATGCTCAACCCGAAAACCAATGGAGAAAGGCTTTGCTTCGATATAAACGCCCACCTCATGCAGCATACTGAAGGTTTCACGAGCGCTATGTCCTACCGCCAAGACGACATGGCGACTCTTTAAAAGCTCGCCGCCCTGGAGCTGCACTCCCTCAATTTGCTGATTATTTATGAGGAGCTTTTCAACTTTACTGTCAAAACGGATCTCACCACCAAGAGCAATAATTTTAGCGCGCATTTTCTCCACCATCGAAACCAGGCGCAAAGTCCCGATATGAGGCTTGGAAACATAAAGAATTTCAGCAGGCGCTCCCGCTTCAACGAATTCAGTGAGCACCTTGCGGCTGCGAAACTCTGGATCGCTTATAAGACTGTAAAGCTTGCCATCAGAAAAAGTGCCCGCCCCGCCTTCACCAAATTGCACATTAGAATTTGGATTAAGCTCGCGCTGACGCCATAAAGCAAAAGTATCTTTGGTACGCTGGCGAACGATTTTACCACGTTCTAGAATAATCGGCTTAAAGCCCATTTCGGCTAAAACTAAGCCTGCGAATAGACCGCAGGGGCCCATGCCAATAACTAAAGGTCGCTCGCTCAAAGTGGGAGGAGCTTTTGCGACCAATTTATAGCGAGTATCGGGTGTGGGCCGAACTTCTGCATTGCCCTGCATCCGCTTAAAAACCGCGGCCTCATTGGAAAGCTCCAAATCAACCGTATAAATGAGCCAAATAGCGGTCTTTTTTCGCGCATCGACGCCCCGGCGAAAAACCTCAAGCTTTATAAGCTCTTCATCTTTGATGGATAAATATGACACGACCGCCCGTCGAAGCTCGGTCTCGCTGTGATTAAGCGGAAGTTTTAACTGAGTGATACGTAACATTTGGCAATTCTCTTCGAAAAATCTCACGCTTATAACAGGCCCCCACGCTTGGCAATCTGGGTACGGGGTCATTTTAGGGCTAATGACTGCCTATCTCATTCCAGAGGCAGATGATAAAACACAATCTGAGCTAGCTAAAGCAATCCCAGCAACTGGCCCCCCTCGTCATCTTCGGGCTTGACCCGAAGATCCAGCGAAAGGGCTACGTAGAAGAGATCCTCGGGTCAAGCCCGAGGATGACATTTTACCGATTTTACAGGAGAACTAGCCACCACACCCGCAATCCTCAATCTTGATAATTCTTTGAGTATTTCCCTTTAATTTTATTTTTTCCTGCTGATTATCTTGGTAAATCTTAATTTTGCTGCCTTCTTGACGCCAGGTGCCCTCCACCGCAGTGAGAGGGGCGTCAGCGCTTGCTTGCTCAAAAGAGGTATACTGACCATTGGCATCAAATTTAAAGCCTATGCGAGGAAAGGGGTTTAAAAAGGCATAATCAGCGGGTCTATAGACGTCCCCTTTTTCATCGCCCCCGGAAAGCTCTCCGTGGGAAATATAATAGGTAATGCCAAAAATTTCTGGCAGAACGATAGTAGCCTGTAGCTGTGCCGCAAGAATCGCTAATATTAGCCATCCAAATCGTCTCATAAATAATCCTTCCGATGAGTTCACTTAGTCTATATGAACATAGGCTCGGCTCTTTTTCCTAGCGAAAACCTTATAAAAACAAGATCACAAAATTTGGCTTCAGAGAGAGAATTGTTTTTAGATAAAAAATCCAGCACAAACTCAACTATTATTAGGTTAAAAAATACAGACCATTACAACGCGGTTCACCCAACAAACATTTTTTATATTCTGAAGAGGGCAAAAAGACAGCTAAAGACTATTGCCAAAATCGTTCTAATACTGTTGATTGGTAGTCAATCCACTGTGCAAATTGGAATTATGTGAAAAATAAATCCTCCCTAGAGTCAAAGAAAACAATTCTGACGCTCTCATTTCAAAATATGCTTGCTCTGGCATCAATCAATATAATGCTGTTTCTTGACAGGATTATGTTGGCTAAATTTGGCAAGGAATATTTGAATGCTGCAGTTACTGCTGGTTCTTTGTGCAATATCTTTATTTTCGGGGCCGTTGCGGTGGTGGGCGTGGTTGATGTCTTTGTTGGGCGTTATTCCGGACAACATCAACCACGCAAAATTGGGGCAATATTGTGGCAGATGATTTGGTTTTGTGCCTTACTTGCTGCCATTTTCCTCGTTATTGCTCAATTGGGCGCGCCTTATTTATTTTCGTCCAGCGATCTAAGTCCTGAAGCGGAGAGCTATTTTCGCTGGCAAATGAGCATGGGAGCTTTGCCCGTATTGGTATCGGTCTTAACTTCCTTTTTTATTGGCACCCGGCGCTTTGCCTTTGTTTTAATCGCTGTCCTCTTGGCCAACCTCACCAAATTGGCCCTGCAATTCCCCCTTGTATTTGGCATCGAGGGTTATTTTCCTGGCCTTGGCATTAGAGGCGCAGTTATCGCCACCACCATAGCCAATCTGCTTCATTTAATCATTTTAGCGGCTATATTTTTTAATGCGAGCAACCGCGCTACCTATGGCACCGCCGCTTATAAACTGCAGCCTCAGCTCTTTAAAAAATGCATGAAGCTTGGCATCCCCCAGTCCATGGGCACCACTATCAATTATTCTACCTGGGCCATTGTGGTAAACATGCTTGCTGCCGCCGGCGAAAAACACTTAATGATGTATATCATTGTCGATAGCTTTTATACGCTGCTTGGCTTTTGTACTGAGGCGATGCAAAAAGCAGTTATGTATATTACAGCCAATCTTTTGGGAAGAAATAAATCCCATAAAATTCGCTTGATGCTTACCAATTCAATATGGCTATTATTATTTATTTTAGGCATATTAGGATTTCCATTATTATTGTTTCCTCAATTAATAACCAATACCCTTGAAATTGGCGTCTTAACCACTGGAGAGATTTATTTGGCCTGCGTTGTTAGCTGGCTTTATTTATCTTTTGAAGGCATCACCTGGATTTTAAGCGGCCTTCTGACAGCTCTTGAAGATAATTTATTTGTAGGCCCAGCCTATGCCATAGCTTCAATTTTCTTCGGTGTGGGCGGCACCTATTGCCTTACCGAATTGTGGTCTTGCGATTCCAACATCACCTGCTGGGTCACCGTAATCTACGGATTGGGCTATGCACTATTATTGTTGGTGAGATACAAGAAAATGGACCCGCAGCACCTTGGCACCACGAATCCCGTTTTACCCAGCGCCTAGAGCTATTCGATCAAGGCATGTCGCAATATCTGACTGGCTTTAAATGACAGTACCTTGCGAGCGGTAATTTCGATTTCTTCGCCAGTCTGGGGGTTACGGCCCCTTCTTTTGCGTTTTTGTCTTACTTCAAACTTGCCAAACCCTGAAAGTTTGACATGTTCGCCCCGCTCGAGCGATTTCTTGATTGACTCAAAAACTTTTTCCGTAATTTCAGAAGAATCCTTTTTAGAAAAACCGATTTTGCGATGAACACTTTCCACAATATCGGCCTTAGTTAAAGTCTTTGGATCACTAGCCGCGCTTTCTACCATGTAGCACCCTGCTCCATATTCGTCTGTTTTGACCTACAAATGGTGCTAATATCCGACCACTTGCGACGCCAAAAGCAAAAAGATGTCATTAACAGAAGACCATTTTGCACGGGTCAAAGTCAAATTATTGAATAGATATGCCAGCTTGTGCTACCTCGCGTACTTAGGTCGCAAAAACAAAATTAAGTTATGGCATGAGATATTATTAAATTTCTTATTTATCTTGAATTATCTATTAGCAGAAACTTAAAACCCACTGTCATTGACAAATTTAATAGTGCTTATTAATACTTATTTAAATTATTACTATTTCATGAGAAGTAAAATGCCTAAATTTTTAAGACATATAATCACTTTCTTTCTGTTGAATAATGTAGCGCTAACGATACATCCATCTGTGGAACCTTTGGAGAAATCCCAATATAAAGATTTTAACGTTGGTGAAGTACAACAGATAGATGATAAATTTTATGTAGGAAGAATGGTTAGCGCTGCAGGAGTAAAACTATGGCTCGTAATGGAAAAAATTGATGAGTCTAATTTCAGCTCTTGGCTTCAATACATTTCTGTTCAGAGCCATCCACGTGCTATTGACTATGCTTATGCACTCGCAAAAGATAGTCCTTTGAAAGGAAATATCGCAGACGGCTCATGCCATTTCCAGAAGGTTTTATCGCAAACCTCCTATAAAAATAACGAAATTTGGGTTGCTTATATCACTAAGGCCAAAACTCCATTTAAAATCATTGATAGGGACAATGGCCTTAGTGCTCATTATTCTGCCACAAATTGGCATATGAAAGATGATCGATTTGCCAAAGATATTGAAATGTTTATGACCGTTACCTCCACGCCGGAGGCTTTGATTACCTCTCATATGGGTATTGCCGGCACGCTAGAAGGAATTCAAACTCGCCAAAAAGGAATATCGCTCGATTTACATTCATTTGCTGCGAAAGTTATGTTGATGCGTAATCAACATCGTAAACTTATGGTGAATGCTCCCGTATTTGCTATGGAAAATTTAATTGCCAATTCTCTGCCCGATCATACTTTTGTAGGAACTCGGCAAATGCAGAAAGAAATGGAATATGCTCAGAATATTGACCTTGAACAATATATTGGCTTATACGAAACATCCCTTAAAGAACAGCTTCGCTCAACCGCACTCAACTACGCGACTACTAAAAACAATCAACTGAAGCGTGAAATGGAAGCATTTGATGCAGGCAGAAGAAAAGGCAGAACGAGAGAAGATTTGTGTCAATACGTCGTAAAGCTGACACCAGATCACCATTCAATTAATTTCGATTCAGAAAAAGAGATTTTCATTGTATCGGAAGAAAAAATAGAGGCGAGCTTTAAAAAGCAGTTAGAACATAAGTTTCACTGGTTTAAAAATCCGTATTACTTTCCGGCCTCTTCATCGACCATGCGATCGCAAGAGTTTCTTAAATTCATGGAAAAACATCCCCCTATATTATCCATCGGGCGAATACAGGAAGGCTTTAGCTGCATCATTTACGACCCAGCAAACCCTGAAATGGCATGGCTTAGCATTGATCAATCTAACCAAAAGATATATGATTGGATGACTTTACAGCCTTTTGCTCCACTGGGTTTAACTCACTATATTGCAGTAGATTTGGTTGCACTTGCTAAGGTGAAGCCCCTCATTAAGATTGAGCCTCTAGAATTATATGAAAATTATGGCGCACCCTTAATAAACCAAATCTCAGACGACTTACTATAAAAGGAAATTTCGATACCGATGCCTTCTTTCATTGGAATAGGAAATGTGTTGGAAATCTTCACATTTCGCCCTTAGATTTTTTAAAGCAACCGCATTTGGAGTTTTTTGCTCGCTTGGAAGAATTTAAGATTGAAGGTTACATATTAGGTGCAAATTGTAATGATAACTATTTTTCACAAGATTTTATTAGTTATTTGAAGAGAAATAATAACCTAAAAATATTCACATTTAAACGATTATACCAACTGCATTAAATTACTTTTGGAGATAATACTTTAAACGAAGCACTTGGCAAGGATTATGACATAGCAACGTGGAAATGCACCGTTGCTTTTGCATTTGAACTGCTTGGGCGCTTCTGAAATAATTAGAATAGATTCGAGCTCGTTAAAGACCGAGCATAAAAGCAAGCGCGTGAACAAGAGCCCCTGTGCCCTTATTTCCGCACCACCGCGCCTGTTTTTTCCTGAGCCTTGCTCAAAAACTCAGCCACAAAACTGTCCGCATCCTCGTCGACCAAGGTGCGCTCAGGATGCTGAAAGGTCAGGGAAAAGGCCACCGATTTTTTGCCTGCGTCGATGTTTTTACCTCGATAAATATCAAAAACATTCAGGCGAGCCAGTTTGCTATGCTTTTTATTTACTTCATGAGCCAAAGCCAAAATATCGCCGATCAAAACAGTTTCATCGACAAGCATGGCCACATCTCTGCTGATGGCGGGGAATCTGGAAAATACTTTGTAACGCGGCGTTTCAATGGCATGCTCGGCGAGCATCAACAAATCAAGTTCAAAAACAAAGACATCACCGGCAACATCTAAAACAGATGCCACGTCGGGATGCAGCTTGCCAAAATGGCCGACCTCTTGGCCATTAAGCAACACCGAGCAGCTTTCACCTGGATGCAAATAAGCTATTTTCGCGCCATGGCGATAAATCAGTGGACTTTCAGGCAGGCTATCGTCGAGTTCCAATGCTTTAAAACATTCGCTCAAAATACCTTTCAAGTGATAAAAATCTCGCTTTTCAGCAGCATGATCAAAGGCGCTATAGGTCCCTAGGCCCGTCATGACACCAGCAATATATTGGCGCTCAAGGGAAAAACTATCGTGATCCAGTGAGCCGGTTAAACGAGTGGGGTCGGGCTTCGTTTCATCTCCGCGCTTGCCCAAAAATACCGTCCCCACTTCAAAAAGCTGAATCGATTGCTCTTGGTTGCGTTGATTATGCTGAACATTTTTAAGCAGCCCTGGGACAAGACTCATGCGCATGACGCCGTAACGCTCGCTCAACGGGTTCAGGACTTCAATCAGTCGCGCAGGATCATCAACGAAATGATTTTGATATTCTTTGTTCAAAAAAGCGTAGTTTACCGCTTCCAAAAAGCCCCGTGCCACTAAGCGCCCTTTTAGTTTTTTGCTCGAAGACTCGCCCTTAGCATTGACGAATAAATGAGCTTCTTTGCTATTTCCCACCGAGCTTTCGCTCACTTTGTCATAGCCAATCATGCGAGCAGCTTCTTCGATTAAATCTATCTCTCGCAATAAATCTGATCTAAAAGTGGGAACTCTAAAATAAATAGCGTCGCCGCGCTTGGCTACGGTCTCAATCCCTAAGCGCAAAAATTTTCGTCGCAGAACATCCTGATCAAAATTCTCTGGGCTCATCCCAAGCACCGCTTGGGCTCTTTCTGGCCGCATTTTTATCTCGAGGGGATCAATGCGTTTTCGATAAGCATCGATCGGCTCCCGGCAAGCTTTGGCCTCACCCATTTCTACGATCAAACGAGCAGCATAGTTAAGCGCATCAACTACGCCATTTGGATCTGCGCCCCGTTCAAAACGATAACTGCTATCGGTATTAATGCCATGATGGCGGGCACTCAAACGGACATTTTTTGGTTCAAAATAAGCCGATTCCAGAACAATGGTGGTGGTCTGGGGATTAATTCCACTACGCGCACCACCCACAATTCCAGCCAAAGCGATGGGGCCCGCTATATCGGCAATCACAACATCGGTAGGTCGCAGCTCAATATTTTGGCCGTCCAAAATTGTTAATGTCTCGCCTGCACGAGCTCGCCGCACCAGGACCTTAACGCGCGTGCCGTCCTTGTTAAGACGATCATAATCGAAGGCATGCATGGGCTGACCACGAGCAAGCATCACGTAGTTAGTAACATCCACGATGTTGTTGATGGGTCTGATACCACAGGCAAGCAAGCGCATGCGCAGCCAAGAAGGGCTTTCTTCGATTTTGACATTTTCAATCACTCGTAGCGCATAACGAGGACAATCGTCGGCATTTTCAATTTCGATGGAAACTTTTTCATGAATGGGACCAGCCATCTCTTTCAAAGACAGCATGGGCGAGCGCGTTCCCAAATCCAGCAAAGCCGCCAACTCTCGAGAAACGCCGAGATGACTCAAGGCATCGGCCCGATTAGGCGTGATACCAAGAGTAATAATGGTGTCGTCAAACTCACTTAAGCGCTCGACGCCTTCCACTTCAAGACCAGCCATAGTGAGTGATTGGCACAGCTGTTCCACGTCGGCATCAGGCTTAATATCGAGATAATCCTTGAGCCAATTTAAGCTAACACGCATGACGGATGCTCCAAAGACTTAGGGATTTAGTGCCAAGCCTTGCAAATTAAAATTGTCGCAAAAAGCGCAGGTCATTTTCATAAAATAAGCGGATATCGGGAATACCATAACGCAGCATAGCGATGCGTTCAACGCCAAGCCCGAAAGCAAAGCCGCGATATTTTTCACTATCATAGCCACACGCATTAAATACTTCAGGATCCACCATACCGGCACCTAAAATTTCAATCCAGCCGGTGCCTTTGCATAAACGGCATTCTGGATCTCGATCGCAGGAAAAACAGCTGACATCTATTTCCATGGACGGTTCGGTGAAGGGGAAATAACTTGGACGCATGCGAATCCGCGCATCCTTTGAAAAAACACCAGTGGCAAAAGCCGCCAAAGTACCTTTCAAGTCCGCCAAAGATACTTTCTCGTCGACATAAAGGCCTTCGATCTGAGTAAACATTGGGGAATGGGTAATATCATCGTCTCTACGAAATACCCGGCCGAAACTCATCACACGAATAGGCGGAACTTTTTTAGCCATCATCGCCCGAATTTGCACAGGACTCGTATGAGTCCGCAGCATCACGTCTTCGCTGATATAAAAAGTATCTTGCATATCCCGAGCTGGATGGCTCTTAGGCATATTGAGAGCTTCGAAATTATAGAAATCGTGTTCGATCTCTGGGCCGCTCGCTTTTGCAAAGCCGAGCTTCTCCAAAACCGAGAAGATCACTTCAGCCGTCTCTGTGAGGGGATGAAGCGCTCCGAAACTATGGATTCGGCCAGGCACCGAGGTGTCGATGGCTTTTTCCAGCTGTTTATTTTTAAGATCTTCACAAATCGCTGTTTCTTTAAGCTCTAGTTCGCTTAATAAACAGTCCCGCACATCATTGGCCACTTTGCCCAAATCAGCTCTTTCATCACCAGGAATTTGCCCTAGTGAAGACAAAACTTTTTTAAGCTCGCCCTTTTTGCCGAGATAAGAAGCCTTTAACAGGTTAAGTTCTTCTTTGTCTTTGGCATGGTGCAGCTTTGAAAGCGCCTCGTCTTTTAATTTGAGCAAGGCGGATTTCAGATTGGGCACAGAAGTTTCATCAAGAGCTTGCATGAGAAAAACCCGCGTTGCAATTTAAAGAAAGCGATCAAGCCCAAACATTAAACTATTTGATCGAGTCAACCACAGCTTTGAAGCCTGGTGCATCAAAACAAGCTAGTTCAGCCAATACACGGCGATCAAGAGCAATACTATGCTTCTTCAGTCCACCGATAAAGGCACTGTAGCTCAAACCATGTTCACGCACAGCGGCATTGATCCGGGCGATCCATAGTTGACGAAACTCACGTTTCTTTTGTTTACGATCGCGGAAAGCGAAAGCCAAACCACGGTTTACCGTTTGATTAGCTAACTTGAATAAACGACTTTTCTTGCCGTAATAACCGCTTGCTCTCTTCAATACTCTTTTGTGACGACGGCGTGTGACCACACCACTTTTTACGCGAGCCATAATTAACCTCTATAAATGTATTCTTAAACGGCCAGTGCCCTAATAACTAAGCCTGCGTCGCCAGAGGTCATAATACCGGCTTTGCGCAGATTTCGTTTGCGTTTACGATTTTTATTGGACATTCCGTGCCTAAGATTTTTCTTCTTAAACTTTACTAAGCCTGTGCCAGTCAGAGAAAAACGCTTCTTAGCTGCGCGGCTACTTTTCATCTTGGGTTTGTTCAAACCACGAGCTTTATTACATCCTGCCATGGATCTTATTCCTTATATTCCCTAAACTAGTGAAAAACTGGGGGTTACGCAGCTGATATATATATTTCCCTGCATGCGCAATACCGACTCTAGAAATTTGCGAGTTTAAGCAGCCTTCTTAGTGCCACCGCGCCCAGGGGCCACGATCATTACCATTTGACGCCCTTCAAGCCGTGGATTCTGCTCAATGAGAGCTTCTTCCCCTAAAGCTTGAATGACCCGATTGAGCATCTCTCGGCCCACTTCTGGGTGAACAATCTCACGCCCTCGAAACATCACCGTGACTTTACCCTTGTCACCTTTTTCCAAAAAACGCTTGAGGTTTTTAACCTTTACTTCGAAATCATGATCGCCAGTTTTTGGTCTAAACTTGACTTCTTTCAGCTCAATTTGCTGCTGCTTTTTCTTGGATTCGGCCATCTTACGGCTTTGTTCATACTTATATTTGCCATAATCCATGATCTTGCAAACCGGCGGTTTTGCCCGTGGCTGCACTTCAACCAAATCAAGATTAGCCAGTTCAGCTCTTCTAAGCGCCTGCAATGTTGGCATAATTCCGAGCTGCTCGCCATCTTCACCGATCACCCGAATTTCAGGCACTCTGATGCGACGATTGACTCTGGGTTCATCAAAGCGTTCTTTGCTTCCGCCTCGTTGGCCTTGCTGTGATGAAAAATCTCCTCCACTCGGATTCGACATGCTCATTCTTTCTCCATAAAACATTGTTGACGCATATACTTTAAGCTAAAACTATCGCCTAACTCTCTAGCCCACGTTTGGCCTTGGCAATGGGGCTAGCCTTAAAACTTTGCGCTGGTAGGGGGCTCGCATTCAAGCTTAATCGTGCTCACCAAATCGGCCAGCGCGAAAAAACCCTTGTCTTCTTGGGACCTTAGGCGCAAGGTTGCGCCCAATTCACTCACTTCTTTGTCACCGATTACCACCATCATGGGTATTTTATCCATTTGGGCATCGCGAATTTTTGCTCCTAATTTATCATGACTTTCCTTAAAATCAGCCCTAATACCTGCATCCTTCAAGGCCCTGAGCACAGTAAAAGCATGTTCATTATGGCGATCACTCACCGTCACGATTCTCACCTGCTCTGGCGCAAGCCATGCCGGAAAAGCACCCGCATAATGCTCGATCAAAATACCAATGAAGCGCTCAATGCTGCCGAATAATGCGCGATGTAACATAACCGGACGCTCTTTCTCGCCGCTATTATTGATAAAATTCAAATCAAAGCGTTCAGGATTATTAAAATCGAGCTGCACTGTTGAGCATTGCCACATACGATTAAGGCAATCTTTAAGTTTAATATCGATTTTAGGGCCATAAAAAGCGCCCCCGCCCTCATCCACCTTAAACTCAAGTCCAGTGCGCGCGACTGCGGCCTTGAGACTGCTTTCTGCTCGCTCCCAGTTGCTGAGCTCGCCGACATATTTTTCAGGACGAGTTGAGATATTCACTTCGAAATCACTAAACCCAAAGGCTTTGAGCATGCTCAAAACAAATACCAACACCCGATCAAGCTCGTCATCCAATTGATCCCAGCGACAAAAGAGATGGGCATCATCTTGAGTAAAGCCGCGCACGCGCATGAGACCGTGTAATACCCCAGCCATTTCGTAGCGGTAAACCGTACCAAATTCTGCAAGACGTATGGGCAAATCGCGATAACTGCGTGGCTTAAACTTGTACATCAAAGCATGAAAAGGGCAGTTCATCGGCTTTAATATGTATTCATTACCGTCGATATTCATGGGGGCAAACATCGAGTCTTGATAAAAACCCAAATGCCCAGAAATGCGCCACAGATCACTTTTTGCGATGTGGGGCGAATAGACCATGTCATAGCCATTATCAAAATGGCGTTTGCGCGCAAAATCTTCCACCAGTGATCTTAGACGCCCGCCCTCCGGCAGCCACATGACGAGCCCTGGCCCGATTTCTTCCTGGGCGTGGGTTTCAAAGTGAGATTTCACTTCATGCCCATGGGATGCTTGATTAAAAGCGGCCACCAAATCCATGACATCTTTTCGAGCGCTGGCATCGCCGAGGCAGGCAAATATTCTTAAATCGGCCACGGCTTTTTCGGGATGATCATCGCTCGGCACCATATTCATGCCCTTGAGCGCCAAAGCCTTGCTCGGCAATTTTTCTTGGATAGCACTTAATAGCTCTTCAAGCTTGGCCACTACATCATTTACATGACTTTCAGCCGCAAGCTTTCGCGACAAGTTAACCACCAAGCGCGCTTCACTCGTTATGGCTTTTCCGTCATTCCACGAATTGAATTTTTCCGACACGAAAAATAGACCATGGCGGGGTCCGAGTTTACGGTGATCGCGCCGTTTCGCTTCTTCAATGCGAAACAAATATTCTTCCAGTTCAACCGGATTAGAAAAAGCCACACCACTGATACGCTGCAGCATTTCGCGACTTGAATCGCCTCGCCAATAACTGCCAGAAACACCTAATATTTTAAAAGCCTTGATGAAGCTTGAGCTCGGCAAATGGGGCCCGCGGCACAGGTCAGTAAAGTGCGCGCTTTCATAAAGCGTAACTTGGTCCCCTTCGATCCAATCAAGAATCTCAGGCTTATATTTTTGCCCCAAGGCCTGAAAAAGCTTTTTAGCTTCGCTTTTTGATTGCCAGCTTTTCTTAAAAGAAATGCCTTCTTTGATAAGCCCTGCCATTTTCTTTTCAATATTCGCTAAATCTTCTTCCGAAAAAGGTCGACCAATATCGAAATCATAATAAAAACCCTCAGCGTGGCTCTTAGGTCCCATACTCACTTGAGCGCCGGGAAAAAGCTCCACCACGGCGGCCGCCAAAACATGCTCGCAGCTGTGACTGATCACTTCGTGGGCTTCTTTGCTCTTCGCATCGAGCAATACTACTTGATCGCCATCCTTCAGCGGATCAGCCAAATCTTGTAGCTGCCCATTTACAAGGGCCACGACGATTCTTTTAGCAAGTTGAGGAGAAATATTCTGCGCCAAATCCATAGCGGAGGCGCCTTTGGGCAATTTTCGTTCGCTGCCATCAGGAAGTTTTATGAGAATTTCGGACATAAGTATCCCCAATAAAAAAAGCTCCGCGAAGGCGGAGCGAATACATTTTGGTAGGCACGGCAGGTTTCGAACCAGCGACCTCTTCCATGTCAAGGAAGCGCTCTACCCCTGAGCTACGCGCCTAAAACCTAGGTACCCCTAGATAGTCAGGTTAGGATTTTACTGTCAATAAAGTGCTCCCTAGTTTTTCTGCGAAGCCCCTTCGGTCTCACCCAAAAATAATCCACAAGAAGCGCATTCACCTTGATTGAGAGCGCCATGTTCACCACAGGCGGGGCAGGATATTTCCTGATCATTTAAATCAATAGTGCCAGGGACAAAGTGCCCCTGCCCTTCTTTGGCAACTTGGGCAAGAAACTGTCCCTCCAAGGCGAGTTTACAAGCTCCGATATCACTTTCTCGGATCAAAACCATGTATTTTACCGCGCAGCCGCCACCTTTATTAGACCCGTGATCATCGCAGCCCAAATTAACCGGAAAAACCGCCGAAGATATTTGAGCATTTTTTAAAACTTTTTCCATCTCGCGACATTGCACCAAACCACCTTCCACTAAAGGCACCGTCACTTCGCGCAGCAATTCCTCTTTGGATAATAGTTTCCCTGATGTGTGAGGCCTCATCTGAGCTTCTTCAGCACTCATTAGGGTTTCTTTGCAGGAATAGCAAAGTTCAATATGGTCTAAATATTCTTCACGGCAGCTGGGGCAGATTTTCATTGGCTTTTCCTAAAGTAAAAAACGGGATCAGGGCAATATTGGGTAATAAATCAACTAAGTGAGGGGGCAAATTTTAGCACTAATAATCATCTCACTATCTAAAGGTTCACCAATACTCACTAAAACCACGTCATTATGAAGATTCAACAGTGCACGATAACGTTGAGTATCAGCCATTTGCAAACAAATATTCAGTGTTCTTTTTAAGCGTAATATATCGAGTAAGGCTGAATCATTGTGGATGCTTAGCTCATAAGCTTCGCTATGAATAGCAGGCCTCAGATACGCATAATAGCGAAGTGCTTCGTCGCTTTGCCCGAGTTCAAGCAATACGGGACTTTGGCCATCGAGCCTTAAAACAGACTGGGGGCAAAAATTAATTGGCTGCTTCATTTCATTCTCCACATTCAAGTTCAGCTAAGAGCGGCACTTTTGCGATTAAACTTTGGTAGCCGGCGGCTTTAAAAGCATTTAATAACTCAAGCTCATTTCCATCGGCCAAAGCGATTACCGCCCCGCCCCCGCCTGCACCCGTGAGTTTAGCACCAAGGGCACCGCGATCGCGGGCGATGGCGCATAATTTTTCAATTTCCGGCGTGGAAAGCGAGAGGCCATTTAAATAGCCCTGGGCAATGTTCATGAGTTCCCCGACTGCCGCTTTTTGGCCAGCAATCAAAGCTTGCTCCATCTCACTGGCTATCTCGTTCAGGCCGGAAAAAATCCGTTGATACACTTGTTCTTGGCGGCGTTTCCTGAGGCTAAGTTCTTTGACGGCATTTTTAGTCCCATCATGAGGTCCTGCAATACCAAGAACAAAAGTAATATCGCTTTTTAGGTTAATGGGCCTTATTTTAGGGCCCTGTTCGGTCCTCAGAAAAGCAATAACACGACCGCTCATCACCACCGCATGATCAATGCCTGAGGGCTGGCCATGAAAAATAGTTTCTAGAGCCATGACATGTTTTTCAAGCTCAAAAGCCGTGAGCGGCTTCGACAAAAAGCGATAAATGCCCTTGATCAAGGCCACACTCAACGAAGCGGAAGAGCCTAGGCCGCGGCCAGGAGGCAAAGACCCGTCCACCACCATGGCAAGCTCTTTAGCATCATCGCCAAAAACTTCTAACAAATAAAGTAAAGCACTCTTTAAAACCTGGGGACCTGGAGAACGAGCATCCAAATAAGTATCACCCATAAAAAAGGGCCCTAAACCTCGCATCATAGGGCCAGATTGGGAGCCCGTTTTACTTTTTGGCAAGGGCATAACTGCAACCCGCACACCGCAATCTATGGGCATGGCAATAGCGGTGGCACCATAAACCACCGCATGCTCACCAACTAAAATTATTTTGCCGGGGGCATAGCTAAACGCCACATCTGCTTGTTGTAGTTCACTTAACATGTGCTCGCACTCCACTCACGCTTGAGCGCTAAAACCAGCCATCTTGCTAAATTATTTTAGCGAAGTTTCATATGACCCTTCAGCAACTAATTTTTTTGAGTATTTCCCTTATATGCTCTAGGAACCATTTGGCTGGGATCCCAATGAGGAGCAAAAAAAATTCTCATAAATCTTCCTATTGAATAAATAGGCTTCACTACATCAATTTTATTCGCATTAAAAGAAACACAAGAAAACATCAATCAACCCAACTAAAGCCCTATATTTTATATAAAATATCTATTTCTGAGCATCACGCAAAAAAGCATCAAGCAGTGTAATAAGGGCTTTAGCAGGCATTAAACCTGCGATCTTTCGACCGTTGATAAGCATAGTAGGCGCCGCTTCGATGTCAAAACCTTTAGTGCTTTCAACCAAAGCCATGACCGCCTTCTTAGTTTCCTCGTTAGAGAAACAATCGCTTATGCCTAAAACTTGGCTTTGATCCTTAAGCCATTGTTGGCTTAGCTGCATTTGATGATCATAAATTTCATCGTGCACCCTTTGGAAATCTTTGGCGCAATAACTGAGACGAGCACTTTCGCAAGCAAAGGGATGCATGGCTGTTGAGACGCTCTGGTTGCATTCCGAATCAAGCGGAAAAAACAAATAACGTACGTTGAGAAGACCCTGGTAGCGAGTGGAGACTTTTTGAATTTCTTCGCCTAAGATCTTACAAAAAGGGCACTGAAAATCAGAAAATAAGGTTATGCGTAAAGGCGCGTCAGCAAAATTTTCGGTCGCTTTGACGAGGGCATAGGAAAAATCTAGCTTGCTATCATCATAGATTTTCTCTTCTCGTATCTGGGTCACCCATTCAAGAAAAATTTTATCTTGTTTTTTTATTCGCTCTTCGTTGTAGAGCCTGGTCCCAACCCCCATCACGACGACGGCCGCGCCATAAAGAGCAAGGAGTCTCAGGTCTGGTTTCGGCTTATGCGAACCGAAGAACAGGAATACGAGAACCAGAATCAAAGAAAGCACATAATAAATCGTGCAGCCTGGGCATAGGCCGTGCAAAAAAACTAGCGAATAAGCAAAAAGCACGACGCAACCTACGAGGTTCAGCCATGCTAAAAAGAAGTTGGTCGAGGCCACTTTTGGATTTTTAATAAAAACGCCCGCAATAATAATCAGGCCAAAGATCAAGCCAAACAGCGCGGTAGGGACAGAAAAAATGTTGCTAAATCGCGAGAAAGCGGCACCATCACAGTTCCAAAAGCGTGAAATATCGCAGAAGGAGCCCATGCTTAAGCTTCGAGGAAAATGCACCGCAAAATAATGATCTGTAAGGTAGAGACTTATTCCAGCCATACAAATGCCAACGAGGGCAAGGAAAACTGGAAGATATTTATGCGCTTTTCTTCGGTCAGACATGGCTAATTCCAAAAATGTAGATCGATAGTGACTGGGAACGCTATTAAAACTCGATGAAATACTCTTTTAACGAGCTTCGCTAGAATTATTTTGGCAGAGTTTGGGCTGTTTGAATAGCCATTGCTCATAGCTCCGCCAATTTCTTGTGATGCAGCCGCATATGCCCTTTTTGAATGCCTTCGCTACTCAAAGCAAACAGTGCCGCGAGACACTGAGAAAGTCCCACGCTCACCATCACTGAAGCCAATTTTTGGCTGCTTTGGGCAAAGGGACCAAGAATTTTATGCGCCACTTTTACGCCACGATGAAGACCGCAATTGCCGCCCACCACGCCCACCGCAAGGGGCATAACCAAATTCGCATGAAGAATCCGCGTGTCAGCGTCATAACTTAAATCAGTCAGCGCCCGATAATGCCCTCCTCGGGCCGCAAAGGCATGAGCACCGGCCTCAAGAGCACGAAAATCGCTGCCGGTAGCTATGGCCACCGCATCGACGCCATTCATGATTCCTTTGTTGTGCGTGCATGCCCGATAGGGATCGATCTCAGCAAGCGCGTGGCCAATCATAATTTTTTCAGCGATTTCATCACCAAAATCATGCCCTTGATCAGGACTTAAAAGCTGCACGGGCAGCGAGCAGCGTGCCCGTGCCAGGCGTTCATCACAAAGATTGGAGAGAATGCGAAGACACACTGAGGCACCCAATAAAAGCCTAAGCTTTTCCCCGAGGAGCTCCATCAAACGATTGACTATATTGGCCCCCATGGCATCGACGACATTCACACGAGGCTCAATCAATAACATCGGCCCCATTTTTGGCGACGACAAGGTGCGGCAATCAATGCCAATCACACCTCCCCCCCGCTTCACCATGTTTGGGCAGGATTGATTAAGAAAGTCGAGCAGATGGGCTTTATTCTCGAGAAATATACTTTGCGCTTTATCGATGTCGACCAAATTATAAAGCTGCACCTGGCCCTTGATAATGGGCGCATCAATTTCAGTATGGAAACCACCTGCTTTCGCGACAATTTTGGCCATTTTCGAAGCCGCGGCGACGATGCTCGGCTCTTCAGTCACGAAGGGCACCAACACGCTTTCATTATCAACAACAAAATTAGCCGCCACTGAGAAAGGCAAAGAAAAAGTCCCCACCACATTTTCACTCAAATGTTCCGCCTCACTGAGGCTTAAACCCTCATCCAAAGCGAAGATATCGCTAGGGCTGAGGGTATCGCAGCGCGCCTGTAAAACCTGGCGCCGCGCTTGAGGTGAAAGGGCAAAAAAGCCCGCTAATCTTGATTTATAGCTCTGATCGTCCATACCAATGCCTTAAATGGCTAGGCGATAATTTCAAGTCTAATCTTGAAAATAATAGTTCGGAGCTTCCTTGGTGATGGTGATGTCATGGACATGGCTCTCGCGCTGCCCGGCTGAGGTGACTCGAATAAAGCTTGCATTTTCCTGGAGTTGGCGAATATTCGCAGCTCCTAAATAGCCCATTCCTGCCCTTAAACCGCCCATCAACTGAAAAATAGTTTCGGCCACCGTACCCCGATAAGGAATGCGCCCTTCGATGCCTTCCGGAACTAGTTTCTTGGCATCATCCACCCGCCCCTGCCCGTAGCGATCTTTCGAACCTTCCTTCATCGCCCCGGTGCTGCCCATACCACGGTAAACTTTAAACTCTCGACCGCCATAAAACAGGCGCTCTCCTGGAGCCTCTTTGGTGCCGGCCAATAAAGAGCCCGTCATGACCGCATGAGCGCCCGCCCCAAGAGCTTTGACGATATCACCAGAAAACTGCAAACCACCATCGCCGATCACCGAATAGCCTCTCTCTTTAGCCCCACGCCCAATGCTCATAATCGCACTCAATTGAGGAATTCCTACCCCTGCTACCACGCGGGTGATGCAGATTGACCCAGGCCCCACGCCAACTTTAATCACATCGGCACCTGCTTCGTTTAAAAAGTTAGCGCCTTCCTGCGTCACAACATTGCCTGCTACGATCAAATGATCCTTAAACCATGAGCGAAGCCGCCTGATGGCATCGCCGACATTTTTCGAATGACCATGGGCAGAATCCACCACCAGAACATCTGCACCTGCTTCGACTAAAGCATGGGCGCGTTCCTCAAGGTCGGGTCCGCATCCCAAAGCGGCACCGCAGCATAAGCGGCCCCGCTGGTCGCGGACGGCGTCGGGAAAAGTAAAAGCTTTATGAATATCTTTGATGGTCACGAGACCCATCAATTTATTTTCACTATCTACTAAAGGCAGCTTTTCCACACGCTTTTGCTTCATAAGCTCCAGACAATGCTTGGTGTCGGCTTTGGGGCGAGCGATCACTAAATCCCTGCTCATAATTTCCCGCACTAAATGAGCTGGATTCTCGGCAAAACGCATATCCCGCGCGGTAAGCATTCCAAGAAGCTCCCCTTCTGAAGATACCACCGGAAAACCGCTCACACATTGCTCAGCCACCAAAGCTTTAGCCTGCGCAATGGTGGCATCAGGGGCGATGGTAACTGGATTATTGATCACCCATGCTTCATATTTTTTAACTCGGTAAACTTCCTGTGCTTGATCAGAAATTGCCATGTTTTTATGGATAATGCCCAAACCCCCAACTTGCGCCATCGCAATCGCCATAGGCGCCGTCGTCACCGTATCCATTGCAGCACTAATAATGGGAGCGTTAAGAACCAGTTTGTTGGCTAGATTAACCTTGGTGTCCACATCCCCAGGCAAAACTTCTGAATAGTTGGGAACTAGGCTTACGTCGCTAAAAGTAAAAGCTTCGGGCAGATCAATTTTCATAGAGCATCCTCATGGTTAGATCTACCTTGAAGCTTCTACTCATCTTTGAGGACTTGGTAACCCCTCGTGACTAATTTTGTTGGTCGAGGGGGAGTTAAGCGGTTGTGATGAATTTTGACAAGGCCTAATGCCTGCAGGTTCGGCCCGTTGAAAATTTCTTATTATATATTCGGCCTGGGCTTCGGCATTAAGCCTTGTCGAAATTCATCACAACCGCTCAACCCTCGGGGCTTTACTTAAAAATACAGCATGATAAACTTACAAATAACCAATTTTATTGAAACTATTTAGAGAGCTTTTACGTGAGAAAATTATACATATTATTATTATTATTCGCTCTCTTATCAGTCGCCTGCGGCCGGCAACAAGAAAAACTAAAATATGAGCTGGTCGACTCTCCTAATTTAGAAATGAATGATTATTTGGAGAGCCTAGATAAGAAGTCGGCAGCCAAAGAATTTTTTGAAGCTCTTGCCTTTAGCGATCCAAGTTCCAAGGTTCAGTTGTCTCGGGATGTTCAATATTTGAAATGGACTATCCTATCCTTAAGTTATTTGGAGCCTGCCCAGCTGGCAATAGAGAATGGGCCGCTGAGAAATTTTTTGGCCCTCAGTTTCATGCTGATTGATGCCACTAAAGATGAATTTAAGCCTTTTACTGGCATTGAGCTGGCTGAATTTAAAGCGGCTTTAAGCTCCTTGATGAAAATAGTAAACAATCAACCTGATACTATAATAACATCCGATTTTGCTCTTTTTTCAACTACTTCTAATAAGCAATATTTCACCATTAAAGAACTTGTTTTATTCGTAATGACAGGCCTTTTTAATGCGGAAAAAAATGTCGTAGAATCTTTCAGTGAAGACTTCTTAAAATGGGTTCAAGAAGACTGGTTCAAAAATATTTTTTCCCTCGTAACTGCTACCATTAAAGCCAATGAAGCAAACCTGGATTTCATTAAAGAAAAATTTGTCCATTTAGAAAACCGAATGGAAGATTACAAGAAAATACGTCGATACTTTAAGACCAAAGCATTCCTCAAGTCTGGAAAATTAGGCCCAAAGATAAATCTCGTTTATAACAATGAGGGCTTTGAATCCGACAAAGTTCGACCCTCTGGCGCCAACAATATAAGAGGCAATAAAATTGAAATAAATGGCATTAAAGTTGGCTATAATATTTATTTTCCTAAAGAATTAAACCATGACTCAGCTTTGATCGTTCATGTATACGGTGGATCAGGGCCGCGCCCAGGATGGGATGATTACGAACCTGGCCATCTAAGCTATTCGTCCCTTAATTGGCTCGAAAATAATATGGTAGTGGCAGAGTTAAATTTGCCAGACCGCTTTGCCCGCGACTGGGTACATCAGGGCCAGCTGAGCGAGGCGCAGCAAAACGAAATCCATAAAGCGATCGATAACTTTTTCCAGATAATAAAAAACAGCCCCAATTCGCTCCTGGAATCTGGAAACACCAAAATTAGAAAACAACTACGCTATTTAAGCACTATGCCAAAATATCTATATGGAGCAAGCTTTGGCGGAAGGACGGCGGTACGCCATTTGCAACTTTATCCCGATACTTTTGATGGTGCTATTAGTCATGATGGCGCCTTCGACGTGGCTTCTACATGGGAGTGGAGCCCACGTTATCTATGGCCTATAGAATATATTAATAATTTAGAACAAAGAGTTTTATTGCTGCATAATATGGACGACGCCCGCGTGAATGTTTCTGAATCTATCAATTTCCATAACGCCCTTCTTAAAGCTCACAAAAAAACCGAGCTCTTTCTCACCTTGCAAGGCAATCCCGTGCCTCGCTCAGGCTGGAAAGACTTAAGCCTAAAAGGTCATGGCAGGCCTACGCGGCAGGATTATTTTAGGGATTACAATCATAAAATAATAGATTTTATAAAAGGCAATCCGCCCACTGCTGAGGAAGTAAGTAAACAGGCTCAACTCATAACTTTGGTGGAAAATAAAAGCCATTTAAAAACCAATCACACTAAGGTTTGGTATACTTTGAAAGAAATCATATTTTACCGAGTTAAAGATAAAAATTTGAGGCATGAGCTTAGGGATTTTGTTGATAATTTTGTTAAAAGTCATTAATTGTCTTTGCCTCTCCGCTTTGCGGGGACAAATAATCTAAAAACCATTGGGAAACTAATTGTAGCGAAGCATTCTTTGATGCCACCTTGGTAAAAACATGACCTTCCTCAGGAAAGGCCGCAAGCTTCACTGGGGCACCTTGTCGTTTTAGAGCCCAAAACATTTCTAAGGCCTGTCCAAAATTAACTGCTTTGTCGTCGGTGCCATGGAGCAAGAGCATTGGTGTGCTACTATTTTTGATAGTTAGAGCGGGTGAGCGTTCAGTCATTAGTTTTGATGCTGTATTTGGCGAATAGTTTTTCCCAAAATAACCAGCAACATAGGCCTTAAATTCACTCGTCCCATCGTGGGAAATCCAGTTGGAAATTGCCGCGCCACAAACCGCGGCTTTAAACCTGCTACTTTGCGTTGCGGCACGCTCGCACAGAAAGCCGCCATAACTCCAACCAAAAATGCCAAGTTTTTTCTCGTCGGCAATTTTTTGTTTCACGAGATAATTTAAGCCAGCAAAAAGGTCATCCAAATCTTTGCCCCCCAAATCGCCGTGATTAGCCATGCGAAATACCGGCCCATAGCCCATGCTTCCGCGAATATTAGGCATAAAAACCACGAATCCCTTTTTGACTAACCAAGACGTCGCAAGAGGCGTTCCAAGTGAATAGGGATTAGCTAAATATTCTGCGAAACTATGATAGGTAGGCCCGCCATGAGCAACAATAATGGTGGGCAGAGGCCCTTTAATGCCTTTTGGTTTCGCAACCAATGCTTCAATAATTTGGCCATCGACTGAAGGATAGGAAACAGTTTCATAACTCACGTCGCTTAGATCCAAAGAGGTGCCAGCCACCTTAAAGCAATGCTCATTAAAATCCCCTAAAGATTGGATGCACGCGCGAGCAGCTCTGGTAGGCCCTTCTTCTATGTAAGTTAGGAAATCGCGATGGTGGTTTAAAGACCATGTTCGCGTAATGCCAAGGTCCTTAGTGAGCGTCATTACTGGATAGGGAGCTTTAGAAGCCATCGTCTTAAAAACCACTGAAACTCCCTGAGCTTCATTAAATAAAAGAGCATTTCCCTGCGAAGAAAAACCGAGAAGTCGAGGTGATGCATCGAAAGTTTCTGGCAAGAGCACGCTCATTTTTTTCGAAATATCGTAAATCCGAATCTGGGCAAATTGAAAAACCTCAGGTCTAGGCAAAGCAGTGGGTGCATCATTGGTCGTATAGGCAATAAGATTTTGGTCCGGCGACAAGAGGGCATTATGATTAAGGGATTGATTGTTGGTGAGGGTCTCAACACTTCCTTTATCATCGACAATGGCAATATTTGCATGCCAAGAATCAAAATATTCTAAAGAAGGGCGATAAGAAAGTAACAATCTTTTTTCATCGCTAAACCATTGAACCGGTGCATCAATGGATCCCAACTGCTGCCCGACAGGCAACAACTTTTTTTTAGCTAGGTCGTAGATCCATAACTTTTGTCGAGGACGAACATCCCCTTCAAAATAATACGGGCTAAGTGGGGGCTTCTCATGACCGAGGAGCGCGAGTTTTTTGTAGTGAGGAGAATAAAGAAGATGACTAAGGGGCACGTTCATCGTAGCAAGCGTGCGCTTCTTCTTGCTAGCAATATCATAGGTCAAGATCTGATTAGTGAGCCCCTTCTTCTGGACATAACTTATTTGTTGAGGAGTGGGTCCCCAGGTAGCGGTAATGAGCGATGACGCCGAAATGGGAAGGGTATTTTGAACGCCAGTGCGCGTGTCCACAAGCGACAGCTGGTATTGGTAGCCACCTGCTTGAGCCTGCCGCCGCAGCTGAAGCAATAACTGTGTCCCCTTCTCGTTAGCTAAGACCTGCTGAATGCGATGAGGATCCACAACAACTTGCTGTGCGAACACACTGAATACAAAAATCGATTGAAAGAGAATTAGCGCTTTTTTCATGGTGACCGAGCTATATCAGGGTTTTGAAAGCCATTTCAAGCGTCGTGCCCGAAATAATCCACGCGTGTTGCCAAATTCTCCCCACTCAATTAATTTTCGATTAAATTTTTTTTGGGAAAAGTCATGCTACAAAAACTGCTCTTATTACTTCTTCTCCCCGCTCTTTTCGCAGGATGCGCCCATATGAAAACTGACACCAAAAAAACTCGGCCTGGTAGCGTGATCATTTTAAACGGTCCAAGTGTCGCCGGAAAAAGTTCAATTCAAAGGGCTTTTCAAAAAATAAAAATGCCTAATCTTTGGGTGAAAGTGGGCATCGATAATTTATTTGACCTTCCTATGCCGGATATTAACTTAGAAAATCTCAGCTTTTGGCAATCCGAAAATGCTATTCGCTGGGTCACAACCACTAAAGATAGCGACGGAAACAACGTGGTAACGCTGCACGTTGGGGAACAGGGAGAAAAGGTTGCCTACGCCATGAACAGTGCCATCAAGTCCTATGCCGAAAATGGGTGCAATGTGATTGTCGATTATATTGCCTATAAAAAGGAATGGCTTGATGACTTGAAGCAGAAGCTCGCCCCTTACCAGGCATATTATGTAGCGGTCGATATTTCTTTAGAAGAAATAGAGCGCCGCGAGCTCGCGCGACAAACATCGCCCGTTGGCCATGCACGCAGCCATTATGGCCAAGTGTATTGGGATCAAATTTATGATTTGAGAGTTGATTCAGAGAAAAATTCCGCCGAAGAAATTGCCCTTAAAATCGATGGTTTTATTAGCGGGAAGCTTTAGATATTCCCCGCAATAATTTTTTATTATCGTTTTTTTGCCAGGCAAAATGAAAAACCACTTTCACCGTCAGTTACATGGCCTAAATCATCGAATTTACCGCTTAAAAAAGGAACGAAGCTGCCTTCTTTGCTCACGAGCTCCACTAAGTCTTTGGGGTAGAAGTGGCACAGATAAGCCTGAGCCAACACTAAACGTGAAGCCTCTTCTGGCCAGTCTCTTTTTATAACATCTACATAGTCTTTGATTGCCTTACATTGGCGAGTATTTAAGGCGATAGCCTCCAAGGTGTTCAAACTGAGTCCATTCTGAGGATCCCATTGCGCCAACTGCATAATCCTTCCCCTTGAAAAATCTTCATCCTTTATAGGGCTATAGTTTCCACTGATAAAAAAAGTTCTTTCTTTTTCATGAATAGAAATTGTATCAAAGCGAAATTGCGTGGCTTTAAGCGCTTCTTTATTTTCAATCAGTTTTTTGGCCTCCATATCGTCTTTGCCTTGAGCGCTCAAAAGCAATAGTGCATCTCGACTTGCTAGGTGACCGACAATGGCAAGAAAATCGCGTGCATCTGGCATTGAATAAAAATGAATAACATTCCTGCAACAAATAATATCGATTGAATGCGCCTCTAACATATCTGGCAGGTCTTTCCAGCTGCTTTGAATCGCGATCAATCGCTGTTGAATCTCTTCAGGTAATCTCGAAAGCAAGTTTCTAAATCTTTGAAGTTCGCTTCCATTGATATCATTAACATAAACTTTCCGCGCTCCGGCCAAAGCTAATAATATGGCATTTTCTCCAGAAGCAGCACCAATATCAAGAACTATTCTATCGCGCTCTTGTACCGCTATAATAAGATATTTAAGCATCTCGGGATTAACACAAAAACTCGAACCATAGGGCGTAATGCTTCCCTGCTCGTTTAATATAGTTCGACTCTTAGATTCATAGACCGATGAGAGAATAGCGGCTGCAAAAAGAACATAGGCTGGATTATTCTTGGCAATCAGCTCTAAAATTTCTTCTTTGCTGACATTTTTTAAAATCCGCTCTTCATTTCCCGGTTCCAAAAAATCCGCATATTTCAATAGAGAAGGCGGCCTTTCTTTGCTAAGAGCTAAGACCTCCTCCTGAAAGGATTTTAAGCGTTGCACAGTGTCGACATCCAGTGAAAAAATTACTGGTGAAAACAGTAAGAAAACAATCTTTAAAATATTTTTTTTCATCATATATACCAAGTAGGGTTACTGTTTTTCATTGTCATTAAAAACCGTAATCAGCAACAGTTGGTCAAATGCCTGATTTTATATTAATCGCCCTTGCCGTCATTGCGAGCGAAGGCGGCAATCTAAGCTCATGGCACCACGCATTGCCGCGCTTCGCTCGCAATGACGATAAATTTCAATGCGTTTTCTCGATAGAAATTAGGGCGCCTTTGACATCAATTACATCTGATTAAACGCGGTTTTTCAATAACAATTTTTTGAATTTCTAAAAACGAATCCTCCCCCTGGCCCCGACTCTCAAGTTCGATGCTGGTATTGAGCCTTATTATGGCATCTTGCCCGCAAGAAGTTCGGTGATGGGCGGGCAGCTGAAAGTTGAGAATGCCATCATGGGGCCTTGTAACCACGTGGCCAAAAAGCGGACCCCGGCTCCCACTCGCGAAGTTCTCGGCATTAAATCGAGCGGTCGTATTTTCTCTGCTTAGCAAGTAGCCATTGGCTTTGGCTGTTCCTAAATCCAAAGCATATCCAGCCGGAGCACTCACGGGCCACGCGATATTGCATGAGCTTCTTTGTGCTCCACCACTCCGAGCCTGCAAGCGATATTCTTCGAAATTAATTTCAAGATTGCCTTGTTGATCGAAAGACAGCGCCGCACTTCCTGAGGGACATCCGGTCCCACCATATGATTCTGTCTCGGCAAAAGCCCATGATGAAAGGAAAAATAAAACGATGACTATCATCCTCATAAGAACTCCTGGTGTTTTACGTCGTGAGGATTAGGAGGGCTTAATATAATAAATCGTTTCTGGACTTTTAGGCGTTGATCTATTAATCCACAGTCGCCCGAAGCAAGTACCCTCGAGCGTCGGTACGTAGATATAAATTAAGGCTGCATTTGACTCATAAATAACTTTTGCCTCACAGGCTCGGCAGCATACATCTTCTTGGCCTCGTGCCCTACCCCTGCAACTGTTATGAGATAGTGACGATTTTTTGGATAATATTTCTTAAGATGGGCCACAAAATTCATCCCACGCGAAAAACGATTTGTCCCCTGCAACATTGCGGCACGGCTGGTATCTAGATCGAGGTGCTTAGGATCCGAATCATTTTCGCCCAATATATAATAGACATTTCTTTTCAAATATTCTTTTCGCATTTGTTTTTCATCCAGTGAGCTGGAATAGCTATTTCGATTTTCTAGTCCGTATTTATAATTATTATATTGTCTTATTTGCCCCCTTAAGTTTGGATTTGAAAACTTTTTTGCCTTCAGAGGATGAGGACGTTTTTTATTGAGATACGTATAGCTTGACGGATTAAGAACCAAAAAGGAAAAATTAATCTGGGGAAATTCTTGCACAATTTGGCTCGTCAGAGCATAGCGCTGTGTGAATTGTCCACCTGCGCTGTGACCACTAATAATAATTTCCGCAAGCGCCGGAAAATTACCGCTCATCATAATGCGCCTTATTATCTCGTCTAAAACGCCAAAGGAGCTTAGTTGAGACTCATCTTTGGAAAGATCTCCTTGCTTCCACCCCGCACTATTCCAATAAGGCTCTTGTTCCCTTGTTCCATCGCTAGGAATTTTGAAATGGGGAACTAAAACCAATAGTTTTTCTTCCATATCCCCTTTTTTGGCCTCTTCTAAAACTGCTTTGAAGCGGGATGGCGCCTGACGATAATGGCATTGGATAGCGACTACTATTCGCGAAATATTTTCATCTAATTTATTCAAATCAAGGCTACTGTACAGCTCAATAATTGCTCCATCGGAATTGATAATAAAATCAGTTTTGTGCTCGCTAATATCACTGCTTTGCTGCATGGAAAATAATCTAAAGCTCGATAATAACCACAGCAAAACAAATAGTTTTAATCTCATAATTCCCTCAAAAATGGCCATCGGCGGATCTTTTCGGCGTGAGAGCAAAAAAGTTTCCTCTAGGGCCATTTCAGTTTGATAGAGGAATTATTTTTGCTGGATCTTTAAACGCTCTACTAGTTTTTCAAACGATGTTGCGTGAACGAGGGTGGCCATTTGATTTTGATAGCGCTCGATCAAGTCATGGCGTGACCGAGTTTTAGCATCGCTAAGAGCGGTATAAAGCCGTGTATAAGCAAGCTCTGCGTTGATAAAGAATGCAATCGATTCTTGCACCACCGACACGCTGGAATGGCTGATGGAGGTGGTGGTTGCTTGGAAAGTATATTCGTGATCTTCGGAATTCTTGATGCGCAAAAGAGCGGTGATCTTGGCATCGGATTTTCGTTGGCTTGCGCGATCGAGATGAGCACTGACATTAAAATCCACGATGGAAATGGAATCGAGCGAGCAAAAGCTTTCATTATAGCACTTGATCAGGGCATCAAAGCATGCGTCAACTAAGCCTACACCAGTGCCTAATACGGTCTTTTTTTTGGGCTTTCCTTCAGATATTTCTACTAGTTTGGCCTCAAGCTTCGCCGAACTCTCTTCAAAATTCTCACTAAGTTTAAGGCCGACTATTTGGATCTCTACGAGACTCTGGCCTAAAACTTCTTTGGCCAACTTTATTACCTGTTCAGCGCGTTGATCACATACAAAGTTACTATTGAAGCTCATTTTTTCCTCGCCAAATTATTAAGTGATCCATTTGCAATGCTCAACTTTTTTTGTAGTTGAGCAAAAAGGCCACTGCAGCAATGACACCTTCTTCACTATAAAGGAAAAGCGCTATGACCAGGAAAAAGATCGCATTGATCGGTGCCGGACAAATCGGCGGAACCCTTGCCATGCTCGCGGCACAACGAAATATGGGCGACGTGGTGTTATTTGACGTTTTTCCTGGAACCGCCCAGGGCAAAGCTCTTGATCTAAGTCAAATGGCCAGCCGCCTCAACCTTGACTGCCACCTGAGTGGCACGAGCGACTATAAAGATCTCGCAGATGCCGACGTGTGCATCATCACCGCGGGCTTTCCTCGTAAACCAGGCATGAGCCGTGAAGATCTCTTGCAGAAAAATTTGGATGTCATTAAGCAAGTCGCTGACGGCGTCAAAACTTATGCCAAGAATGCTTTCGTGGTGATGGTAACCAATCCTCTCGACACCATGGTTTATGCCTTTCACAAACTTGCCGGGCTGGCCCCGAATAAAGTTGTGGGCATGGCAGGAATTCTTGACTCCGCTCGTTTTTGCGGCTTCCTCGCCGATGAGCTGAAAGTGAGCCGCCAAGATGTGAGAGCAATGGTCCTCGGCGGCCACGGCGACGATATGGTACCTCTGCCCCGTTTCTCCACAGTCGGCGGCATTCCCGTCACTGAACTGGTGACAATGGGTCTTTTGAAACAAGATCGCCTCGACGCTATTATTGATCGCACGCGCAAAGGTGGCGGAGAAATAGTTCAGCTCCTGGGCAACGGATCCGCTTTTTATGCACCCGCTATTTCTGCCATTGAAATGGCGGAAAGTTATTTATTGGATCAAAAACGAGTTTTGCCTTGCGCCACGCTTTTGAGCGGCGCTTATGGCGTTGATGGCTTGTTTGTCGGCGTGCCGGTAGTAATCGGAGCGAAGGGAGTTGAGCGGGTGATTGAGCTCAAGCTTAACGAGCAGGAAAAAGCGGCTTTTAATAATTCCAAAAGTTCAGTGGAAAAAGTGGTGAAGGAATTGAAAGGGTTGTTGTAACCCACAAATGCTTTTTGTCGCTTTGCTAATATATATCCTAGTTGCCCACCACAACATCCCCCTCGCCCGCTTGCGGGAGAGGGCTCGGGGTGAGGGTGGAGTGACTCATACAATGGTTTCTTATCGACAAAAAGTTATGTTTTTGTATCTCCACCCTCTCCCTAGCCTCTCCCGCAAGCGGGCGAGGAGTTGTTGTGCTTGAATGAAGGAACAGTACCCATGCAAAAACAAAATATTTTTTGCTCCACCATCGGTAAAAAGTGGCTCGTTGCCATCACCGGCCTCTTCATGGTCTTTTTTGTGGTGGTTCATTTGCTCGGCAATTTGGGAATTTTTTCAGGCCCAGAAGCAACCAATAAATACGCAGCTTTTCTAAAAAGCATTCCGATGCTTTTGTGGGGCTTTCGCTGCGCGCTGATCGTTTCCGTCGTGGCCCACGTTTGGCTCACCATCGATCTCACGCGTCTAAATCGTCGAGCGCGGCCTGAATTCTACGCAGACAAAAAAAACCGCAAAGCAAATTTTAGTTCCCGCTATATGCTGTGGAGCGGCCTCACCGTGCTGATGTTTGTGTGCTATCACCTGGCCCACTATACGCTCGGTGTGACCAATCCCGAATATTTCGATCTGCATGATCAAGAAGGCCGTCACCATGTCTACAACATGATGGTAATGGGATTTTCTAACCCTTTCATATCAGCATTTTATATCGTCGCCCAAGGCTTGCTCGCCATGCATTTAAGCCACGGGATTTCTTCGGCGGCCCGCACCTTGGGAGTGGGCGATCGGCATCTGTTTCGGCGCATTCAAACAGGAGGAAAAATTCTTTCCGCGGTGATTGCGATCCTGTTTATTTCTATCCCGGTGGCCGTTCTTCTTGGTTATTTGCCCCTTGCTCATTAAAAAAACTCTGTGAGGCCTTTTATGCTTGATGCGAAAATACCGGCCGGGCCGGTCAATGAAAAATGGCAGAATTATAAAGATTCCATGAAACCAGTAAGCCCCGCTAATAAACGCAAGTTTAAAATAATCGTGGTGGGCTCAGGTCTCGCCGGAGCATCGGCGGCGGCGAGCTTAGGGGAACTCGGCTATGGGGTTGAAGTATTTACTTTTCACGACAGCCCGCGCCGCGCACACAGTATTGCCGCACAAGGTGGCATCAACGCCGCTAAGAATTATCAAAATGACGGCGATAGTATTCATCGACTCTTTTACGACACCATCAAGGGTGGCGATTTTCGCGCGCGTGAAGCAAATGTTCATCGCCTCGCCGAGGTCAGCGTTAATATTATCGATCAATGCGTGGCTCAAGGCGTCCCTTTCGCCAGAGATTATGGCGGGCTCCTGGACAATCGCTCTTTCGGCGGCGCTCTCGTTTCCAGAACTTTTTATGCTCGAGGACAAACCGGCCAGCAGCTTTTGATTGGCGCGTATGGAGCTCTTAGTCGGCAAGTGGGCATGGGGCGTGTGAAACTTCATACACGCACTGAAATGCTTGATTTAATCGTAGTTAATGGGCATGCCAAAGGTATTGTGGTGCGCAATCTTGTGACGGGAGAACTGAGCTGCCATATGGCCGATGCGGTGGTTATGGCGACGGGCGGTTATGGAGCAATTTTTTATCTCTCCACCAATGCCGTTAACTGTAACGTCACGGCTGCTTTTCGGGCTTATAAACGCGGCGCGCTTTTTGCGAATCCTTGCTACACCCAGATTCACCCGACCTGCATCCCTGTCACCGGGGATCATCAATCAAAGCTCACCCTGATGTCGGAATCCCTAAGAAATGACGGCCGCGTTTGGGTACCAAAAAAAGTTGGCGATAAACGTAATCCTGGTGATATCCCCGAAAATGAACGGGATTATTATTTGGAGCGCAAATATCCCAGTTATGGCAACCTCGCCCCCCGCGATATTTCGTCGCGCGCAGCAAAACAAGTATGCGATGAAGGCCGTGGCGTCGGAGATTCAGGCTTAGGAGTGTATTTAGATTTTAGCGAGGCTATGACTCGTTTGGGACATGACACCATCGCTGGACGCTATGCCAATCTTTTTGAAATGTATGAAAAGATCACCGGCGAAGATCCCTATAAAATGCCCATGCGCATTTATCCGGCGTCCCACTATACCATGGGCGGTTTATGGGTCGATTACGAACTCATGAGCAATCTGCCAGGCCTTTTTGTTTTAGGGGAAGCGAATTTTAGTGATCACGGCGCTAATCGCTTGGGAGCGAGTGCCCTCATGCAAGGTCTTGCCGATGGTTATTTTGTCTTGCCCTACACCATCTGTCGCTATCTAAACGAGACCAAAGCAGGCCTGGCTGATGCCAAAGGGCCGGAGGCTAAAGAGGCGCTTCAATCCACCGATGATCGCATCGCACGTTTATTTTCCATCAAAGGAAAAAGTTCTCCTGATAGTTTTCATCGCAGTTTAGGAAAAATTATTTGGGACTATTGCGGCATGGGTCGGACGCAGGCCGGTTTAACCAAAGCCCTGTCGCTCATTCCACCCCTTCGCGAACAGTTTTATAAGGATCTAGCTTTGGCGGGAAGCGGCAATCAGTTTAATCAAATGCTCGAAAAAGCTCTTCGGGTGGCTGATTTCTTGGAATTTGGTGAAGTGATGTGTCACGACGCATTGGTTCGTGAAGAATCTTGCGGTGGTCATTTTCGCGAAGAATATCAAACCAAGGATGGCGAAGCTTTACGTAACGATGAAGATTTTTGCTACGTCGCGGCTTGGGGCTATCAAGGTGAAGGAAAAAAACCTGAGCTCACCAAAGAACCCTTACATTTTGACAGCATTGAGCTTCAACAGAGGAGCTATAAGTGAAAAATATTTCAGTCACTCTTAAAATTTGGCGACAGGCTTCCACCGATGCGAAGGGCGAATTTTTCACGCTTAAAGCCGATGATATTTCTCCAGACATGTCTTTCTTAGAAATGCTCGACGTCGTCAATGAAAAACTTATCAAGGATGGTAGCGAGCCCGTTGCCTTTGAATCAGATTGTCGCGAGGGCATTTGTGGCGCCTGCTCACTAGTAATCAACGGCATTGCTCATGGTCCTAAACCTGGCACCACCACTTGCCAATTACATATGCGATCTTTTAAGAATGGCGACGTTATCACCATTGAGCCATTTCGCTCAAAAGCTTTTCCCTTGATCAAAGATCTCGTGGTCGACCGCAGTGCTTTTGATCGCATTATTCAGGCAGGGGGCTTCATCTCCGCCAATACCGGCGGCGCTCCTGATGCCAATAGTGTTCCTATTAGCAAAAAAATGGCGGAACACGCCTTTGATGCAGCAGCTTGCATCGGTTGCGGCGCATGCGTTGCTGCATGCAAAAACTCATCGGCCATGTTATTTGTCGGTGCTAAAATTAGCCACTTGTCTCATTTACCACAAGGCCATCCTGAGCGCTCCGAACGCATACAACACATGGTGCTCACCATGGATGAAGAACAATTCGGTTCGTGCACTAACACGCTGGAATGTGAAGCAGTATGTCCAAAGGAAATTAGTACTGAAGTAATTGGCCAGATGAATCGCGAGCTCATGCTCTCGTTAGCTAGGTGATAAATTTCAAGGATTAATTAGTCCTCAACGAAGGTTATGACCGGCACTATTCTGCAGGCTTGTGGCAAATCATTGAGGATTTCTTATGTTTAAAACTCGCTTATTAAAGAGCCTTGTGGGTTATTTCCTTATTACCTCATCATTCAATCTCTACGGCAATAATCTCGATTTATTTAAGGCTATTAACAGGAATGACATTAACTTTCTGGTAGCCGAGAAGCTGGAAGGCAAAAAGGGTATATTTAATCGCGCAGGACATACCTTGCTTTATAGCGCTGTTGAGCTGGGACATCTGAAAATAGTGAAGCATTTGCTTGAATGCGGTTTTGATCCTAATGAAACTAATGACCCTGGCCGGGGCTCGAAAATTTTACCAAAGAGCGTGAGTACCACCAATCCTCAACTCCTCAAATATGCCAACCAAGGGGAACTCTCGCCGAGAAGACGCAGTATTTCCTACTGTGAAACGCCTATTACCAGAACTCCGATTACTGCATTGTTAAAAACTGAACCAAAAGATCATGATCTAGAGATTGCTTACCTCCTGTTAGATTATGGGGCTAGCGTCGGCGATTCTCAAAAATATGGCCTCTATTTACCCACCGACTTCTTACTTAAGAAACTTTTTGATCTATCTCAGACCTACCAGCACATAAATAAACCGGAAAATAAACATTTCTTACGAATAAAAAACCTCGTCGCAAAATCCATGGTCGATGCTGATTTTCGGGCAAAGCTAATGCCCTTATGGTATCTCTTCGCCAACAGCAAAACTACTGCGGAAATTATTGATAGATTGAGCCTATCGGGAGCGACAAAGCTTAGTCTCGATGCTCTCAAAGATTTCTTGCCTTTAGTTATAAATTGGGAACTCGATATAACTACTCCAACGCCTGACATAGCTTTAATAACCTATCAAAAAATATATAAGCTCATGAGCGAAGAGCAAAAATTCATCATGCTCTACAAATACTTGCATCTATGGTCAAAAAAGCAGGGGGATGTCATTCATAAAAATGTCACCCCCATATCCACTCGAAAACTATTGGCATTGGATCCGCTTCAAGTTGCTGAAACAATTTTTTTTATCGATAAACAAAACTTCCTAGCAGTGCCAACCAAAGCCATTACTCTCAAATATTCTCTCCGACAAAGTACGCCACAACTAGCGCAATTTATTTCTCGCATAGATGGCTTAGGCGAGCTCGTGGCGCTCTCCATTGTTGAGGCAAAGAAAACTGAAAAAGCCAAAATATTTTGGAGAGACGTGGCGCTGCAATTGGAAAATTTTGGTGATTTTTTTGGACTTAATTGTATTCGCGCTGGTCTAGATAATCCGAGTGTAAGCCGCCTCACTTCCGTAGAAAATATAACTTCTAAATTCGTCAACGTAGCGAGTCATGAGCCTTATCGCTTGGCCAAGGAGGGGAGAAGGGCACTTGGTTTTATTCCTACCATTGTCAAAGAAGGGGGTTTGCTGGAAAATTATCTTAGCAACACCGAAACGCCTGACCTGTTTTCTGACGATAAAGGGGGCTTAGCCGACCAAATTAAAAGATTTGAAAAAGAAATAGATGACGCCAGAACAGCCTTGAAACAAAATGAACGAGGCCATTTGAAGGTTGACGCAAATTTATATGGTTTTTTATCAACTCTCAAGCCCTTGAAAAATCGTACTGAGTTGCTGTCCTTGGCCCAAATAACCTACGGCAAATTTCCGGCCTTGAGTCATCCTTATGCTGAAGGCTGGGATACGAGGGACTTCTTCTTGTGGTGGAAAACTTGGGATCTAAAAATTAAGATACGTGAACTTATCAAATTAGATATTAGCGACGGTCCATCCTTGCTTGAGGAATATGCCTTTCATTTAGCTCATCCAAAGCACGAAATATCTAAGTCCTTGGAAAACTTATTTTTGACTTACAAGACCTATTGCGAAGTAAATGCCACTACGCCGCTTGCGAACATAAATGATAAAACCTATGAAAATAAATTAATCTTAAATCCTCAGAGCCCTTTCGCTTGGCTCATGTGGCTCAGAAACAAGGGCCTCGCCGAGGAAATCCCCCGGCTTTTCGCCAACAAGATCGATAATTTTGAAACCTTTTTGCTAGAAAGGCAAATGAAAGGCCCTTTCACCTCTTATGGCCGTGACACCAATCAAGCTTTAGAACAATTGTTTAAAACCTATGAGCTGACGACGAGGTTGCCTGAACATATCGAAGATTGGGAGCTAAATCATATTGAAGCATGGTTATTCATCAAAGGTCTTGAGCACCTGACACCCGCCATACTTTTTGACCTGAGAGAAAACCCTCATAGTTTTTGGGCCTATTGCTACTTTCTAAAAATCAATTCCATGGAAGCCATTCATTCATCTATCATTAACGACTGGATGTATCCCGTCCTTGATGAAATGAGAAAAGAATTTAGCATTGAGGAAGCACTAGATCGCTTAAGCGATACCAAAGTTGAGGGCAAAGAATTACTTGCTAGCCCCTTATATTTTTTGAGTGCACTTAGACAAATCGTAGCGGATGGTTCGTCGATGATTGATGCGATACCTAAATTTTACGCGGCTAATATCTTCTCTTTTTTGGCAATAAATAAAGCCCTAAAAATTAAAAAAAATGCGTTGCAAGAAATTGGATTAACGAGTGATCAGATAACTAAATTTAATTTGTATCGGCAGGAAAAAAGAATTATGAAACATCGATCGACAAATCTGAGATTACGATCTCCGAGAAAGGCACACGAAAACGACAAAATGTTATAGCGTATGAACATGGATAACTTATCAAACCTCCAAAAGAATAATGGAGTGAAACGCTCAATCGCTTGTTGCACGGCAGCAAGCTTTCAGCTCGCACGTCTTTTAGAATTTATTAAAACACATAATGAATCGGCAAAGTTTTTCCGCAGCGGCAATGTCGTTCACCGAAGCTATGGCGCTAACGACGGAGATGTCTTTTATTTTTCCTACGGAACCATTGTCATGTGGGGATTATCAAAAGAGGAGGAAGAAGCCGTTTTGGTGGAAGCTCGCTTCTTTGAAGAAGCTCCCATTGAGGCAGTAGAATGGGAAGAGTCTCTTTATTCACAAGGGGAAAGCGCCAAAATTATTAAAGACAGTATTACGTTGCCCTCGAGCAATGTACTTACCAAATTGGCTTTCTCTCATGGGCTAGCCCAATCGGTTAAATTGGCTGTTTTTGAAAAGGTTGTAGAACGTCGTATCGAGCAATCTCGCTATGCTCCTGAGAGCCTCGCCAAGTATGGGCGTATTGGAATGACACGCAAACAATTAGCGATGATGATTGGCCAAATTGTTCTCGACCGTAACTCAATTAATTTTCATACCGATATTTTGGATACTCCTGAATTTTTTTGGGAGCACAGTGATTTAGAACCGCTTTATCGTTTGATTGCGCAAGATTTGGATATCGTTGCGCGTGTAAATGTGCTTAATAAACGGCTCGATATTTTGAAGGAACTATTTGAGATATTAAGCAATGAGATTGAAAACCGTCATTCATCGACTCTTGAATGGATCGTAATTATTCTTATTTCCATGGAAGTGGTGGTAACTTTTGCCAAAGAAATTTTTCACTTAATTTAGGGCGATTTTCGTCGCCATTTTTGCTATTACCCATAAAAAAAGGAGCACCATGACCATTACATTTAATGATCTTACTCCGCCTAAAAATGGCGAAGCTATGACATCGGTTAACGGCAAACTCAATGTCCCTCATCATCCCATTGTTCCCTTCATTGAAGGCGATGGCACGGGTCCAGATATATGGCGTGCGAGTAGGCAGGTTTTTGATTTTGCGGTCAAGAAGGCATACCAAGGCAAGCGCGAAATAACTTGGTTTGAAGTATTTGCCGGCGAGAAAGCTTTTAGACGTTTTAATAATTGGCTCCCTGATGATACGCTCACGGCATTTAAAAACTATTTAGTGGGTATCAAAGGCCCTCTCACCACGCCGGTGGGCGGGGGGATTCGATCATTAAATGTGGCGCTGAGGCAAATGCTCGATCTTTATGTTTGCTTGCGCCCCGTGTGCTGGTTTGAAGGTGTGCCCTCGCCTGTGAAATCACCTGAATCGGTGGACATGGTAATATTTCGCGAAAATAGCGAGGATATTTACGCTGGCATCGAGTTTAAAGCCGAAAGCCCCGAAGCTGAACAAATTATTAAATTTTTAAGCGATACGATGAAGGTCAATAAAATTCGCTTCCCAAATAGTAGCGGTATCGGCATCAAACCCGTCTCTCGTGAAGGCAGCGAGCGGCTCATGAAAGCCGCCATCGAATATGCTTTAAAAGAAAATCGTAAAAGTCTCACCATTGTCCATAAGGGCAATATCATGAAGTTTACCGAGGGCGCCTTTAGAGATTGGTGCTATGCCTTGGCCTTGAAACAATTTCGCGATCAGGTGGTGAGCGAGAGAGAAAGTTGGATTTTAGGCAATAAAGATCAAGACTCTAAGCTTTCCGTCGAAGATAATGCCAAAGCCATTGAGCCGGGTTTCGATCTCATGACTTCTGAGCAACAAAAAAAGATTATCGATGAGGTTAAGCACACTATCGATACAATTTATTCTAGCCATGGCGACGGACGCTGGCAGAAAAAATTGCTTATCAAAGATGCCATTGCTGACATTGCGCTACAACAAGTACTTACGCGTCCCAAAGATTTCGACGTGATTGCCACACTTAATCTTAATGGAGATTATCTAAGCGACGCGCTCGCCGCTCAGGTTGGCGGCATTGGCATTGCTCCTGGGGGCAATATTAATTACGCAACCGGCCATGCCATTTTCGAAGCCACGCATGGCACTGCTCCGAAATATGCCAATCTCGATAAGGTAAATCCTGGATCGGTTATTTTGTCAGGAGAAATGATGCTGCGTTATATGGGTTGGCACGAAGCCGCGGATTTAATTATCAAGGGTATGAATGGCGCAATCGCCAAACAACAAGTGACTTATGATTTTCATCGCATGATGCCGGGGGCAACTTTGCTCAAGTGTTCGGAGTTTGGGAAGGCTTTGTGTGAGAATATGTAGGGTTTAGCGTAGCTCGCCAACTCCCAAGACGCTTCAAAACCGCGGACTCCCTTCGCTACCCTGTCATCCTCGGGCTTGACCCTGAAGGATCCCCACAAAATTTTTAATCAAACAGATACAGGCCAAAGCAAGTCTTGAAGATAACTTTGGCTAGTATCTGTTTGATTAAAAATTTTGTGGGGCTCCTTCAGGGTCAAGCCCCTACTTCTTCGCCGTATTCTTAAAATAATCGATCTGCCATTTTTTAACCGCCTGGTTATGGCATGCAATGTTCGCACAAAATTCATGGCTGCCATCATTCTTCGAAACAAAATACAAATAAGAACTCGCCTCGGGCCAAAGCACCGCTTTAATGGCCATGATACTTGGCGCCGCGATTGGTCCTGGCGGCAGACCTGCTATTTTGTAAGTGTTGTACGGATGGGGAGTGAGTAAATCAATTTTGCGAATTTTGCCTTCATAATTTTTCATGCCATAAATGACGGTGGGGTCAGCCTGTAAACGCATTCCGATTTTTAAGCGGTTTAAATAAACGCTCGCAATAATTGGTCTTTCGCTTTCAGCACCACTTTCCTTTTCAACGATAGCCGCAAGGGTCAAAACTTGATGCAAAGTCATGCCCAATTCTTTCATGCGCAGCCTTATTGGCTCATCTAACTTGTTGAGCAAATGCCGATGCATGATGGAAATAATCGTTTTGGCTGAATCTTTTTTCGTGAAAAAATAAGTATCCGGAAACAAATAGCCTTCAATACCACCTACATCATTTTCAAGCTCTTTCCTCGCTTCAACTTGAGGAGCGTTAATCAAAGTAAGAACGTCGCTACTAGTCATGGCGCTAATGAAATCAGCTTTAGTTAATACCCCTTGGGCCTCGAGAGTTCTCACCAGATCCACCAAGGTCTCGCCTTCTTTAAAAATGATTTTCGATGCTCGATCGCGGCCATTTTTGAGACTCTCAGCCAGCTGGGCATAGGTATAAATCCCATCAAATTGATAATAGCCTGCTTGGATTCTATGCGCGTCTTGTCGAGCTAAACGGACATACCAGTAAAATATTTTGTCATTCCAAACAATGTTATTTTCAAATAATAATTTCGCGACGCTTTTCAAAGACGAGCCATAAGGAATTTCCACTACCACTTGCGATAATGAAACGGTCTCCTTTGCCACCGAGGAAAAATACCCTCGCACGAGCATGGCTAAGAGGCCCAAGCCCAGGGTGGCCACGATCAGCAATATCCCAAATATCCGAAGGAACTTTTTAAGCATGCTCACGTCGCTTTTTTTAGTTGGCATAGATATTCTTCCACCAAGACCGCGGCCGACGCCGCATCCAGCTTTTGTTGCCGATCTTTTTTCTTCATACCGCTTTGAGCAAGCTGTTCCGCGGCTTTTTTCGATGAATAGCTTTCATCCCACATGACAACACTTACCTGATAATTATTATCGCTTATCACTCTTAAAAGTTCTTCTTTTAAGCCTTTAGCGCGGGAAGCAACTGCCCTGCTGTATTCCGATTGCCCTTCGGGCTCACCAATAACAATCACCTCGACTTTTTCATTGGTGACCAAAGTCATAATTCGCTCCACGGCCAGAGCGCGGCTATGGGCTACCAGATTTGGCAACATGCGGACACTAAGGCCTAACTCATCGCTTATCGCCATGCCAGTTCGTTTTATGCCAATATCAATTCCTAAGATTTTCATTTAATTATTCCTGGTTATAGTCACTCAACATCTGTGTCATCAAAGAGCTTTCCGAATTTTTTGCTAAAAATAATAGCCTGCTGTCGATAGCAATAAAAGCATCCTTCAATCGCCGAATGAGCTTTTGTTGATACTTATATTCTTCCTCAAACAAGAACAGCAATTTTTCCAAATGCCCATTGTCCTGTTCACGAAAGGCGCGGCGTTCTTTGGCAAGATTTTTGCCTGGCTCAAAGAGAACTTGATTAATGACCAACTGATTGATGTGAATAGATCGTTTCTTTAATGCTGCCTGTAAATCAATAGAATCCCTCACGTTATCCACCGTCGGGCGGCTAATAAGGACGAAATGGGTGTGGGGATTTTTAAGCATAGCATCCATCGCTCGTGCACGCTCGAGCATGGGTTCATAAATGGCATCAATAGTTAAAGCGAAATCGATTACTTCCGATAAAAAATGGCTGCCTATTAATTTTTCCAAAGTTTTTTCTAAAAGCCCGCTTGAGAAAAAGGCAATTTTTCGCGTGAACTTCGACAATAGGGAATGGCGTTGCTTCATTAGCAAACGAAAAATATTGTGTTCCAGCACGCGAGCGATTTTACTCGGAACATCAAAAAATGACAGACTATTTGAGGCAGGCGGCGTATCGAGAATAATGACATCGAAATTATTCTCAGCCAATAAACGGTGCAATATATGGGCACAAATAATCTCTAAAGAGCCGGGCAAGCCATCCACCATATATTGATAAAAAGGGTTCTCGCTTATTTCATGGATCGCCTCAGTATTTTTAAGGGATGAAGATAAAAAATCTTTCCATTCACGTCTTAGATCAGGCATGAAGGCAAAAAGCTCACCACTTATTTTTTCGTCGGGCAAAATTTTTGAGATATCTACCTTAAGCGGTACATGAGTATTCCCACTCATATCTAAGGCATCGAGTAATCTCTTCGCGGGATCAATGGTAATGACCAGCGTCTTTTTGCCACGCCTTGAAAAATCTAAGCCGAGCATGCCCGAAACGGTGGTCTTGCCTACCCCGCCCGCGCCTACTGAAACTATTACTTGAGTTTTTTGAGGGTCTTTCATGATGAAAAATATTCCGTCATTTTTTCCACTAATTCATCGGTGATCTTCGATTCGATGACTTCACCAAATTGCTCGCTCAAATAAATGCGCGGCATTACTAATCCTAAATCATCCAACCTATTTATCTGTTGCTTTTGGGCTTTTAGTTCGGAGAGGAAAAAATCCACAATTTCTTTAGAATCGGGAAAACCATTGCTTAATT
>CAYJDW010000006.1:0-64293 GCA_964368985.1 uncultured Myxococcales bacterium
ACAACTCCTCGCCCGCTTGCGGGAGAGGCTAGGGAGAGGGTGGAGAGACATAAACGTTATTTTTTATCGACGAGAATTTTCTAGGTTTTCGTTTCTCCACCCTCTCCCCGAGCCCTCTCCCGCAAGCGGGCGAGGGAGTGGTGCCAGGCTTTAGCCTCAAAATTATTTATGCAACAACGCCGGTCAAGCCCGAAATGAAAGCTTGTTTTTTACAACGAAGCCCTCGGTCTTGGTCGAGCATGCTTCTCTACATAATCAATAATCGCATCCGCCACATCTTTCTTGGTCGCACCTTCAACGCCCTCAAGCCCTGGGGAGGAGTTTACCTCGAGTACTAAAGGCCCGCGATTAGAACGGATCAAATCTACGCCCGCCACATTAAGTCCCATCGCATTGGCTGCTTTGATGGCGATTTTTCGCTCTTCGGTGGTGAGTTTAACTGGCATGGCCGATCCGCCCAGGTGGAGATTGGCTCTGAACTCGCCGCTCATTGCTACGCGTTGATAGGCTGCTACACATTTATCGCCCACAATGAAGCAGCGTAAATCAGTGCCATTTGCTTCCTTGATGAACTCTTGCACCAAGATATTTTCCCGCAGGTGTTTAAAGGCATTAATCACACTCTTCGCTGCGTTTTTAGTTTCCGCAAGCACGATGCCCTTGCCTTGCGTCCCTTCCAAAAGCTTGACGACGAGGGGAGCTCCTCCCACCATTTTAATGAGATCTTCAGTGTCCTCGGCTGAACTCGCGAAACCAGTGGTGGGCAGAGGAATGGATTTTTGGGCCAGCAATTGCAGAGAACGCAGTTTGTCGCGCGAACGTGAAATAGCAACGGAAGAATTCAGGCAATAAATTCCCTGTGATTCAAAATGCCGAACTACGGCAGTGCCGTAGAAAGTAATGGAGGCGCCGATGCGAGGAATGACTGCATCGACGTCGTTAATGGCTTCTCCGCCCCGATAGTGAATGCAGTTTTCAGTTTGAGAAATATTCATATAACAACGCGTCGTATCAAGGATGCGTACCGTGTGTCCGCGCGCGACGCCCGCCTGCACGAGGCGTTCATGGGAATATAAATCAGGATTTCGTGCCAAAATAACAATCTTCATTTCTCACCAATGTGATGCTGATAAAGGGGCCTGCCCTGCAAATGGGACCTGCCAGGATCAATCAAAAAATGCTTGCGTAGAGCCAATCTGCCAAGCAGCATGCGAAAGCGCAAAGGGGAGCGGTCGCTTAGGGTTATTTGGGTGTCAAAGCTGAGTTTGCCAACCGTGAGCCTAGTAGCAATTACATAGCGGTGCTCCTTTAACCCATTGGAACTCATGACATTTCTTTGAGCGATGAGGCGAGCTTTGCAGATTTTTGAAGCATAAAGGTCGCTTTGGTGGGGAAAGACCCGAAAGCGAATAAATTGCTCGCCCTGATATTCGCTGATGCTTAATATGAGTGCGTGCAAAGCTGAAGTGGCAGCCCCTGTATCAATCTTAGCCTTGATTTCTTTGATATTAAGTTCAGGAAGCGCGCACCATTCTTTCCAACCAATGCGAAGCTTTTCTTTCTTTAGACCTTTAGGTTTTATTTTAGTCACGGCCGGGCCTCGACTGGCGGGTTATTAAAACCCGCATTCTATACGGTAATTTCAATCTTGGCGAGAGCGAGAAATTATCAATAGAAAAACCACGGAAAGACTCTCGAGAAAAGCTACGATTTGTTACCAAACCGCTTTATTTGTCATGAAGCCACTTTGAGTTGTCATCTTCGTGCTTGACACGAAGCTCCATGCATTGCCTTCTAAATTGGATACTCGGGTCAAGCCCGAGTATGACGGGCAATAATTCCAGCTGATTACTTAAGGCCGAGGCTGACCAGTGCTTTTTTCGCGAACATAAATGCCCTTGGTTTTAACCCACAAAATCATTTTGTCGGTGTTACCAAAGAGAGTGACTTGGCTATTGGCGCTATCATCTAGGCCCACCGCACTTTTATCGCTCATCATTTCATGTTTCTTGGTATCCAAATTTGCCAGCGTGTAATCGTTAATCGCATTAGGGCTGCCATCAACATTGACGCCCTTAAGACCATCACTTGTCATCAGGTGAATCACGCCCGTTGCTCTCACCACACCGACTATACTTAGATTTGGAAAGCTCATTTCTGCATGCTGGCCTGCAGCTTGGGTGCCATTAAAATGAGCAAGACCGCCCGTGCCGGGAGTAGTATCATTAGCGAGGCCCGCGTAATAATGTTTGACGCCATTATTATCAAAACTACCGATGACATTGAATATTAGGTTTGGCGTTGCGGCCGATTTCCAGTTGATATCAGCGCCATCTGGCTCAGGGAAAAGGCGTGGGCTATCATCCTCAGTTTTTCCAAAATCGGCAGCAGTGGGAGCTGCTGGATCTGGGTTCGTGTGAGCATTGGGGAATTCCCAAATTCCCTGCGTGGAAGCGAGCAACAAATGGTCGTTATGCGTATTGCCGGCCCTAAGCCAGATTTGGTCGTGATTGGCACCAGCAGTTAGACGAGTTTTGAAATACTTGGGTGTGCTCCCTATCGAAACAGTGCCAGCCGCATCCTTGATAAAGACAGAGTTTGCGCTTTGTTGCCCAAAAACCACGCTAAGGCCAGCCGCGGTAGTAATCACGTCGACAAATTTAATATCTTCATTTTTAAGATGCTGAATTTTATTATTCGGATGGAAATTACTGTCGTAGTTGCCACTAGCATCAAGTCCCCAGCTTGCTTTAGCACCTTTTAGAATCATGATTTTTTTTCCACTAAAGATCACAGCACCCTCTTCGGTCGCGATCATGGCAGAGGGTTCAGTCGTCTTGGTATCAAATGTTTGCAGGGCCGGATTTATAACGTTATTTTCAAAAGGCCGTGCACTTAGAATGCCATCTCCAGCATTTCCTACTCGCGTCCATGTCGCTCCATCATCATCACTGTGATAAAGGCCCTTTGTCGTCGCATCAGCCCCCCTTTTATAGGCATATATTTGGCTGTGGTTGCGGCTGACCGCTACTTGACTAACGTCAGCAATGGCTGCTCCTGCGGGCAAAGTAGCCTCGGTCCAGGTGAAGATGTCCTCGGTAGTCGGTTTTTCAATGCATTTGCTGCCATCCCAATTGCACTTAGTATTAGCGGTACAAGGACCATCGAGCTGGATAGTTCCACACTTGCCTTTTTCAGCATCGGACGCCTCATTACACTTGCGCGTATCATCAACGTAAATGCACTGATCACTCCCTTTGCAATCGTTTTCATTTTTGTCTTCGCACTTGCCCAGCGGAGGAGTGGTTGCTACGCTACACTGCTTGGTCGCGCCATCATAAACGCAGGCCTTGCTATCTTCTTTTGCTTGTTTGCATTCCGCTTCTTTGCCGTGGAAGCTTGCGCATTTGGTAGATGCAGAATTATAAGTCGCAGGCGTGGGGGTATCGGCGCCATCGTTTTTGCATCCGCTTGCGAAAAGAACCGTTGCCAAGAAAATCATTTTAAGCATTAAGCTCCAGCAATATTTTTGATTCATCCTAAATATCTCCTCGTGAAAAAGGTATCTGGCAATCACATAACCTATCTATTTAGTCCCAACAACAGCATCGATTTTTGGTAATGAAAAAATTAAATTTCGAAATATTAATTTGAAAACAATAAAATGTGGTTCTCGTCTAGTTTTGATTGAGATATTCGAGAATGCCCTCGAATATAAAGCGGCGCCGGTTTTTTATCGAAAGGCCTTTTTTTATTTTCTCACCTCAACTAGGCTTTATCAAAACTGAGGACGAACTAAATGAGTTTCTTTACTCTTCAAAATATTTTATTTTGTTATTTATTTTTTGCCTTTACTGCTAGCGGGGAAACACCGCTCGGCAACAGAATTTCCGCGAGCGTAAATGGTGGTTTTGGAGGACGTTACCATCTCAGTTATGAGAGAAGATTTTCTCATATTTTTGGCTTAGAAGCAGGCGCGGAAATCGGAGAAGATATAATCAAAATACCTTATATTAGATTGCAGCATGCAGGGCCTTTTGCCGCGGCTAATCTATATTTAACCGCCGAGGAAGAAAAACATCAATTCTATATTTCTCCTCGCATCCATCTCGCTTTTGGTCGATCCATGCACGTAAATGATGATCCTGCCGATGATGCACGTAAATCGGAAATACTTGGCATCTCAGCACTTCGTGCCTCCGTTTTTGTGATGTATCGCTATCTTTTGCCATTTCAAATGACGATAGAAGCCGGTCTCGGGGTTGATGCAGTATCAATGCTCATACCTTTCGAACGAGCGCATGCTTTATCGTGGCATTCTTTGCCTATTCCAAAGATTCATCTTGGGATTGGTTATGCTTTTTAATCACATCAAAGAATTAACATCAATATTTTATTAATGGCCACTTCATCAAAGAAAAACCAATAAAAAGTTATAAATAACCAGATAGTAAATAAGAGCGACCAATAATTGGTGACTATACTTGAATTTATACGTGTTCGTTGTTCCGCAGTGAGAGTTTTATGATAGCTGAATGCGGTAATAAAGAAGATTATCAATATCATCAGATAAGAACTGATAAGCAATAGTTCCATGTAAATTAAATTTTTGCTGACATAAACAGAGCTAAAATTGCTATGAAGTAAAAGTGTCGCAAATAATAAAGCTAAACAAGCTGATATGGTCGTACTAATTGTGTTTATTTCTTTATGAGCTAGTAAAATCACAATGAAAAGGGCTGATAATATAATCAATTGTGGCAGACCATAAAGTATCCATGCATTGGTTAGGCTGCTTTTTTGTTCAATATTAAAAGTTAGCACTGGTATATTGAAGGAGTGATGAGTAAAAAGGCCGTCATTTTTTTTAAACATTGAAAAGTTAGTATTAAATATTAAATTTTGATTGTCGTTTTCCGGAGAGATTCCTATAAATTTTCCCGGTTGTTTAGGTGGATATGAATTAAAATCAGGAACAAAAACTACGGGCTCTATTAAGTTATTTGGCAGAACGGTTAATGATATTGTTTGGATATCAAATGGGTAAAAATTAATAGTATCATTTATTATTATCGTGGAGTTGAAATTATAGAGCCATTTTATGTCATTGTCCTCGGCAGGAAATTTTCCAAAGGATGTAATCCTAGTATCCAGTGCTTCTTTAAAATGAAAGGGATAAGGCTCCGCTTGGTCAGATTCTCTCACTTGCCACATTCGACCGCTTATAGTAGCAATTTTGCTATCTTTGATAAAAAATTCGTCAATCTCAATACCAAACAATATTTTTTTGACATTTTTAATATTACTGCTTTGCAAGATTTTATTTAAAATTAATTCAGTGGAAGGCGCATCATTTAATTTGCTGTCTTTATTTTTTTCATAAAATTCTAAAGAGGCAAGTTTAATCCAAAATAAAGCAAGTGAAGTTAGTAACACAGCTGTGACACTAATTATAAAGAAATATAGATTGTGAGTTTTATTTCTAATGAGCGATGAAATAAGAAATATTAAGGCAATTGCAGATAATGTTGCGAATGCTATGTTTAACCCATACCAGGTAAATAGGGTTTTATTGCTATATATTATTTGAGAAAATGAAATATAAGCGAGGCGTAAATCTAGCTTGGCGAGGGCCACAAACCTTATAAATGAACCATCATTATTTTCTTGATCAGACCTTAATAATTGATCAACAGTTGAAAAATTTGTATTTTTCAGAAGCAATATATTTTTTTCATTGGTTTCAGAGTTTATATAATCAAGATTAACTTCTTCTTCTAAAAAATGTCTATGAGGATGATATAAAATCTTATTATCCGAATCAAATGCTATTAAATAACCATAATTGGCAATAGATAAGTTGGCTAAATGACTTCTTATTGTGTCCATCTTTAAACTCACCAACACATAGCCAATTATTTTTTTGTCATTTTCATAGATGGGGGCGCAAAAAGAAATTACATCGACAGAATCAGTATAATCATATCGCTTAGACCAATTTTGAGTGCCTCGGCTGCATGTTTCTGCCCAATAATCATGAAGTTGGGGGGAAGATCTTGCATCAAAAGAAGTTAATTTAGCTTCTCTTTTTATGCTGGGCCAATCTAAATTTTTGTCATTAAAAATTACATTTATTGCGTAAATTTTATCATAATTTTTTGCTGTAATTTTAAGACGATTATTGATTAATTTATGGATCAACTTTTTGTCGCTAATATCTTCAGATAAAGAAGAACTAATAAATTCAGCCAAATTGACTAAACCATTAGTTTGGAGCAATGCATTGTCAACAATGACTTTAGACTCGTTCTCGGCTTCTCCAGCCAAATAAGCGTCGTAGTTTATATATTTGTTAATAGAAATAATAGTAAAAAAAGCTGTATGCCCAAATACTAAGGCTAAAAAGAAGATTAGAATGAACCTGTCGGTTTGGAAAAATTTTAAGCATAAGTTATTTAAAAATGTGTAAATTAATAATGATAATGGTAGAAAGAGTAATATGAAAAATAATAAGTAAATTATATTAATGCGTACCAAATCCAGCATTGAAGCTTCAACATGTTCAATAAAAAAACCGCCATTGATGGTAGGCACTGGCTTATAGAAATAACTTGCACCATTTATATTGCGAGCTTGCCCATAAATGCCTTTTAATGCCAGGGAAGGGGGGAATTTATTGGCTTCCTCCTGATTTAAATAATTAATCATTAATCCGGTAGTATTTGAATTCTTTCTGATGATAGTTATGTTTTGTTGCTGCGATAAGATTATTCCATGCACATTCTCCTGGTTTTCAGAATTAGTCCCCAAAAGCGCGGCAGCAATTTTGGGAGCATCTAAGCTTATTGAGGCAAGTCCAATTAGTTTTTGTTGGAAGAAGACTGGAGTAGCGATACTGACAGTTAACCTTTGTTTATTTGACTCCGAAATATATAAACCCGCTACCTGAGTAGAAAGAAATTTAACAGCGTTTGGAATGGCATCAGGAATGGGAACAAATTGTCCAAGAGGATTCCCAGACAACACGTTATTAAGATTATTGTCCAGTAGACTGATACCTAAGAATTTTAGCTCGTGCTCAATTCCACTGGCAATTTTGGGATTTTTACTAAAAAAGAGGGAGCTTATTCGAGAGTCATGGGCGATTAATTCAGCTTGTTCTTTTAGGTCGTCTAACTCGCTATCAATCGGTGCCATTTGTTCAAGAAGTTTTTTGTTTAATGTATCGAAAAGTATCACTTGCTGTTTTTCATTGGATAGAACAAAAATCTTGTAAACGAGATGGATAGAAATAAGAAAAAAACCCGCGAAGAAAACCAAAAAAGGCTTCCAACTAAATCGATCAAAGAAAAATTTAATATATTTCATTTGCTTGTTTGACTCCAATGCCCGCCCCATCCTTTGTAAAGCTGCTCTAATAATTTGAGCCACTCTTTTTTAGGCCGGGTAGGAATGAATGGTACCGGCTCAATAGGCATGCCCGAGGACCATAAGATCTTGAAATCACCTATTTTGTTGATTTGAGCGATCCGGATAATACGCCAAGCGTGCTGGGTATGTGGATCTAAATAAACTAAGCCACTGGGAGAAGCGATTGATTGACCTCGTAATGCCTTTGTTACCGCGCTTGCTTGCCAAGTATTTGCCGCTTTTACTGCTTGGTGCCAGAGCATGACGCCATTATAAGCCGATTCCATTGGGTCAAAAACTTTAAGCTGGGGATTAAGCAGAGGCTTAATGGCAGATAAAAATTGTTCATTTTCTTTTGTATCTATAGCCTGAAAATAACTCCAGGTGGTGTAGTCACCAAGCATGGACTCGTAGCCGAGTAAGCGGACATCTTCTTCAGTGAGGCTAAAAGACATCGTTGGAATGATATCTGGCGTGATTCCGGCTTCACGTAAGAGATTAAAGAAAATCAGATTAGTATCGCCATTAATAAGATTTAAAATAACATCGGGCTTTAACGTCTTAATATCATTAATGGCTTGTGAAACATCTTTGGAGCCTAGAGGCATAAAGGAAAAACCCGTCAACACGCCCCCATAGGCTTTTAATGCATCTTTAATAATCTCTAAGGCTACTTTTGGAAAAACATAATCACTGCCAACGACATAGAATTTTGGTCCACGTTGTTTAATCATCCAAGAGACAGCTGGTAAAATTTGTTGATTAGCAGACATTCCTAAATAAAATATATTTTTTGACTGCTCTAACCCTTCGTATTGCAAAGGGTACAGGAGTAAATGATCATGTTCTTCAATGACTTCTTTTACTGCTTTACGCGAAGATGAAGTCCAACACCCAAAGATTACAGACACTTGTTCTTTTTCGATAAGTTCGCGTGCCATTTTGGCAAAATATTGTTCATCCGACCGGCCATCTTTTATGATGGGAACAATAGTTTTTCCTAAAATCCCGCCTTGTTGATTAATGACTTCAATAGCATGCAACGTAGCTGCTAAGACAGGGCCTTCTGCCGTAGCCATAGACCCACTTTGTGAGTGAAGCACACCCACCTTAATAACCCCGCTGTTTTTGCTACAGCCGACCAGAAACAAGGCCAGGCAAAATTTTGTGGCTATTATAAAGATGTTTTTCATTGAAATATATTAATACAGTTTAAATTTTTTATATTGAAATTATTGGTGGATAATGGATAAAACCTGTAAAATGGCGTATAAAATAGATATTCTAAATCATTGTCCGAGAACTTGATACTTTTCCCTATCCAGGCGTTGACTACGGCGTCAGTAGGCCTAAGTTTTAAGCTGCCTCACCTAAAAATTCCTGGTGAACCATGAGATACGCACTTTCGAGCTTCCTGCTAGAAAAATTTCCAGAACTGGCCACCCCTATCTATGGTCTCCCAGCTTGGTATTGGGCTAGTATTTTGTTGGCATTGCTTATTTCTTTGCTGGCCGCAAGCTCATTAAAAAAACCTCTTGGCAATTTGGTCGCCTTTTTATCGAACCAGAAAGAACTGCACGATAAAAGGCTCTTCATTGAGAAACTCAATGGTCCCATCAGCGTTTTTGCGACCATCGTGAGCTTTCTTATTTTGAGTATTTTCATCAAAGACCCTGAGCAAAAAGATCAGACCGTATCGGTGGCTCTGAAACTGGCAGTTTTCTTAGGTTTTACCTATTTGTTTTACCGCCTCATTGATCTTGGTTTCACCCGCATGATTCGCAATAATCAAAGTCCCCGCTCGCGCGTAGGCTTGGTTTTGCCGCTGGGGCGCAGGGTGGCAAAAACCATGCTGATAATTTTGGCATTTTTGCTCCTGCTGGGTCAGGTGGGTGTCGATGTTTCGGCCTTTTTAGTGGGATTAGGAGTAGGGGGCTTGGCCATCGCTTTAGCGGCGCAAAAGATCTTAGAAAACCTTTTTGGCGGCGCGGTGCTCTCTCTCGATCAGCCTTTTCAAGTAGGCGATTATTGCCGCTGTGGCGATATTCTAGGCTATATCGAGGAAATCGGCATTCGCTCTACAAGAATACGGACTTTGGATAGAACCCTCGTCACGATTCCTAATTCTAAGCTTTCGGAAATCCATATCGAAAACTATATGGAGCGAGAAAAAATACGGCTCTATTCGATCTTACGCATTGATTTATCGACTTCTCTTGCGCAGCTGCATGAACTATTATCCGAGTTTGAACGCTTGCTTTTATCTAATGAGAATTTTTACCAGGATATATATCGTATCCGCTTAATTGCTATTACTGATTTAGGATATGAGGTGGAAATATATTCATTCGCGAAGACTACTGAATGGCGAGTATTTGCCGCCATGAGAGAAGAATTATTTTTTACCTATTTGGCGAAAATGGAAGAGCTCGGCGTTAAGTTTGCCTTTCCGAGCCAGCATGTCTATTTGCAAGAACCCGAAGGCCAAGAAATTAAAACTCAATCGCCTTCAGTTGTTCATGAATCCTAAACTTCGCGCCCGTTTTGGTGGCGATTTCGTCGACGCTCACCCCCGGCGCATGCTCAAGCAACGTGAGCCCGTCCTCGACGAGAAAGACCGCCAAATCAGTAACGATCATGTTGGTACAAGCCTTACCGGTCAAAGGAAGGCTACAGTGCTCAAGGATTTTATGTTCGCCGTCTTTATTAACGTGCTCCATGGCCACAATAACTTTTCGAGCGCCCGCGACTAGATCCATGGCTCCTCCCATGCCTTTGACCATTTTGCCCGGAATCATCCAGTTGGCGATATCGCCATCAACCGACACCTGCATTGCTCCTAACACGCTTAAATCCACGTGCCCCCCGCGGATCATGGCGAAAGAATCGCTCGACGAGAAAAAAGCCGCACCTTTGATGGTAGTGATAGTTTGTTTACCAGCGTTGATTAAATCAGGATCTTCGTCGCCATCATAGGGAAAAGGTCCCATACCTAAGAGGCCATTCTCGCTCTGAAAAAATACCTCCAAATTTTTTGGTACATAATTGGCAACCAGCGTCGGCAAGCCAATGCCCAGATTCACCACAAAACCATTTTTCAATTCCAGAGCAACTCTTTGCGCTATTTGTTCCCGACTAAGCATGATGGCCTCCTGGGCTGGGACGAATGGTTTTTTGTTCGATCCATTTTTGATAATGTTCGCCTTTATAAACATGCTGAACATAGGCGCCTGATAAATGCACGCGATCCGGTTCCAACTCTCCTAAAGGCACCACATGTTCTACTTCTGCCAAGGTAATAGCGGCAGCAGTAGCCATGATCGGATTAAAGTTGCGGGCGGTCTTATTAAAAATAAGATTGCCAAAAGAGTCCGCGGTATGAGCCTTGATGAGCGCAAAATCAGCTTTGAGCGATTCCTCCAGTACATAATCTTTGCCCCCAAAACGCCGTATTTCTTTAGGTTTGGAACTTTTCACGACGCGGCCCTGACTGTCGTGCAGCATCGGTAGACCGCCATCGGAGACCAGGGTATGTACCCCGGTCGGCGTAAAAAAAGCAGGAATCCCCGCGCCGCCTGCTCTAATTTTCTCGGCAAGTGTCCCTTGAGGAATAAGTTCAACCTCAAGTTCACCCGTTAAAAATTGGCGCTCGAAAATTTTATTTTCACCCACATAGCTTGCGATCATTTTCTTGATTCGCCGCTCTTTTAGTAAAACCCCCAAACCCAAATCCGTGGTTCCACAATTATTGCTAATGATGGTCAAATCCTTGACGCCCGATTCAAAAAGCGCGCCAATAAGATATTCGGGGTTGCCGCACAGCCCGAAACCGCCCACCATAATAGTGGCGCCATCTTTCAGCTGCTCAAGCGCTTGCGCTAAGTTGCTAATAATTTTGTTCATGGTTGCTCCGCGTTGCTATTCTGCCTCATGCTTTGATTAAAAAACAGGCGGTTGTCGTCGTCAAAGCGTTTTAATAGTTATTGACGAAGAGAATGATAGGGTTATGTAGGCTTTAATCAGGGAAAGAGCTCCCCATGGACGAGTAAAAGATGGGACCTTTGGCATATCAAAATGCAAACGCACTTTTAAGACAACTACGAAGCGGTGAAATTAGTTCCAGTGAACTAGTTCTTGAGAGTATTCGCCGTATCGAGCGCTATGACAATCAAATTAATGCGGTAGTGGTGCGCGACTTTGATCGTGCCCGCGAAGCCGCACTAAAAGCAGATAAAGCCTTGGCACGAGCTGAGTCGGGAGCCCTCTTAGGCCTGCCTATTACCATTAAAGAGAGTTATTCTGTAGCTGGCTTCTCGAAATCCTGGGGAGTCGCAGGATTTGAGAAAAAAGTGGAAGTCACGGATGGCGTAGTAGCAAAACGGCTAAAAAAAGAAGGGGCGATTATCTTAGGAAAGACCAATGTGCCCACTTATCTGGGAGATTGGCAAACTTATAACGATATTTATGGTGTTACCAACAATCCATGGAATCTAAGTTTGACTGCAGGTGGATCCTCGGGTGGCAGTGCAGCGGCATTAGCTGCCGGCTTTAGCTCTTTGGATTTTGGCTCCGATCTCAATGGTTCTTTGCGAGTCCCCGCACATTGTTGCGGCATTTATGCGCATAATCCAAGTTATGGTCTCGTTCCGCAGCGAGGTCACGAGCCCCCGGGCTATCAGCAGCTTTCAGTTGCACGCGGAATGGAATTTGCCGTTAATGGGCCTCTTGCGCGCTGTGCCGAAGATCTAGAATTGGGGCTTAAACTTATTGCTGGTCCTGATGACGACATGGCTATGGCTTACAAACTTTCTTTGCCGAAAAGTCGCCATAAAAAACTGAAGGATTTTCGAGTACTCTTACTTAGCCAGCATCCATTCTTGCGAACTTCGAATGATGTAGAAGCAGCTCTGGAGGAGTGTGCTGCCCATCTTATCCGTCAAGGAGTAGCGGTAGAAAGATCAGCTGTCGGCCATCTCGACCTTGAAAATATCGCATCCACTTTTTTGCAACAGCTCATGGCACTTCTGAATGTGGATTTGTCCGATGAAGAGTATAAAAAAGCACAAGCAGAGGCGGCAAAACTGCCCTCCGATATTCAAAATCTTGAAGCTTTGGTGCTCCGCGGTCGCGTACTCAGCTATCGCGATTTTAACCGAATAGGCAGAATAAGGACACAGCTTCGCCACCAATGGCGTGAACTTTTTAAGCACTTCGATGTTGTGTTGTGCCCCGTCATGCCAATTCCAGCCTTTCCACACGATTATTCTCCCGACCTCAATACGCGTAGCCTAATGGTCGATGCTCAAAGGATTCCCTATGGCGCAGTAGGCATGTGGTGTTCTCTCGCTACCCTTACAGGCCAGCCCTCAACAGTTATGCCGATTGGTCAAAGCCGAGAAGGCTTGCCCATTGGTATGCAAATAATAGGCCCCTTTCTCGAGGACCTCACCACTATTGGATTTGCGCAATGCCTCGAACGAGAGTTCGGCGGTTTTAGACCGCCTCCTGCTTTAAGTTGAGGAAAAGGCGTGTTTAGTTAATTTATTTTTATATTTTTTGCGCCAAATAATTAAAACATTCCCCCAAAAACACCCAACAAACGATGAGTATTTATTTCTTAACTCAAAGGAGAGTTATTGATGATAAAAATAAGATCGCGTTTGTTCACAATTTTTTTTCCTCTAAAGGCTTTATTTTTGCCCGGCCTGGCCTTCTTATCTGGCCATGTAATAGCCATGCCAAAATACAGTGCCCATGGTGCTGAAGTTAATGCTCTGCAAGCATTTGCTGTTAGCGAAGATCCGGTGCTAAAAGGTACGCTAATTCTGGCAGACGAAAAGTCCTCGGTACTCTACGTTTCCCCAAGTTCTAAGAAAGTTCAAACTGGAATCTTTCAGCAGGTTGCTTCAACAGCCTGCAATATACTTGAAAACCACTATGACTTGACTTATCTGCTGCCCAATGTTCCCGTTGAGCAATACGCTCATTTCGCAAAAGGCGGCCCTTATTCACCGTTTTTTGATTCAAAGGTGGGAAACTATGTGCGCCAGTCAACGATCCTCTCTCAAATAACTACTAAAGTTGCACAAATCCAACAGATTAAGGATAGCCACCGGGATGTGATTGCTGCGTATGAAAAAGCCAAAGGACGCTTTGAGGACGCGCAGACAACATTTAATAAAGCTGAGGCTGCCTATAGTGAACTCGATAACAACGTCGCTAAATACTCTCTCTTGTGGCTCAATGCGTCAACCAATGAGGCTCGAGAAATGATGAAAATGGAACTTGACCAAGCCAAGCAAGTGAGAACAGCGGAAAACGCTCAGCGAAAGGAAACTTTAAGGGCAGCGATGAATGCTGTGTTTAGTCAGCAAGTTGCTTATCGAGAAGCCAAAGAGATTTACGACCGGAGCATACCGAACCACGAAGAAATAAAAAAAGACGTTGCTTCTCTCATGGAATTTTTTGAAATTATCCAAAGCCTTGCTTTGACCCATTATACTCTGAGCGAACGAGCCTTACAGGATTTTGAGAACACCACTGTCGGCGTGGCATCGGCCAGTTACAGTATTTGGGGCGAAGAAGAAGTGCGGCTGGAAAATGCTTTAGCGCGTTATAAAAGTAGAAATCCCTTTTTTGCCGATGTAAGTGTCGCGCGTCTGCCCATTCATAATATCCGGCTAAAAAAACCCGTAAGCAGTGTTCTTGCGGCAAATATTACGGGGAATTTTAATGGCGACACTTCATCTAAGACGGCGCAGCAAGGAACTTCAAGCGACAGTATCGCTGTAGGTGATCAAAGCAAACCATCAGATCGTGCCATTTTCACTAAGGATAAGCAGCTGGTTATTCCAGAGGTGAAAACTCTATTTGGCGATGGGGCGGGTACCTATCAAAACATGGTGACCAGAGGTGCGGCGTGCAGTGGAAAGTCGGAGAAACAAATAGTTAAGATAAGTGCAAATTTAGCTTCGTCTGGCTTAGAAATAGAAACTAATTTTGACGTCCCAGTTTTTAACCTTCGACAAAACAATGTCCTTGCTCAAAGTGTAGCCCTTGAATATGATTTCCACACTCGAAGTGAACCCATGAAAGTAAGCTGCTCGATGGATATTAAAAAGTTCCGGTCCTTTGTTGCTGATACAGGCGAAAGTGGCTTTTTATTCTGGCGCAAATCATGGTCAAAGGTTGATAGGCAACGCGCCGATAATTCAGGGGTGAGCTGCTCAGTAAAATTGTCACCCATGGGAGAAAACCCCAATTATGAAGAACAAAAACAATACTTGGATTTAATTAAACAAGGAATGATGCAAGAAATTGCTGCCGAGTTCATTCTGACTTATGCGAAAAGCTGGAAGATAACCCAACGTCAGCCATCCCTCCCTAATCCAGGGAAGGCCGCCTACCAGGCAGGAGTGGCCCTAATGACACTATGCGGTCCTAATATCTATTGCGCTGTTGGATCTATTATCCTGAAAACTGGGGATGAACTCTTCGGAGCTCATTATGACGAAGTCTCCACTGGTGACTATTTATCCGGCAAAATCGAGAGATCCTACGACGAGACGGCATGGACTACATCGAGCGGGCAAGCCATTATTGACTTGACAGTGACGCTTTAATTTTTTTTAAGGGAGTAATCTTTTACTCCCTTTTTTTTGGAGGCTATGTGAAACAAAAATATATTTTTATTGGTGCAACCTGTACGGCCTTATTAATGGCTATAATTTTGACAAAACATCTTTTTAAAAAAAGTCCCAATGATGCCGAAAAATCTTTGGTATCAACAACAACACAGGGATCTTCTGAGCCTCCGACCAATCCACTATATTCTTCCGAGGCAGTGGCAGAAATTCTAAAACTTGCTCGCACTGTGAGCAAGGATAGTCCCGTTAATAAAGAAGCTTTGCGTGAAATGAAAGATAGCGTCCATGAGACCAAAACCAGTTATGAAAAAGTTCTTTCGTCATTCCAAGAAGCCATCAACAGCTATGAAGAGTTGTCTCAAAATTTCGATCTTAAATTGCGTCAGGGGGCCGGCTCAGCAGAATTGGCCCAGATGGATCAACAACTTCAAAGCCAGGCTCAAAAAATTCTTGTCTTAAAAAAAGAATCAAATGATGCCTACGTGGATTTGATGGCGCAATTCGATCAAGCAATTCCTGCCATTTTAGAGAAACACTTTTAGGAGTATCCATGAAATACTTATGGTTGATAACTTTTTTTGTACATCATGCTTCTTTTAGCGACGATGCCACCTGCAAAAAAAGTCTTCTGCTGATCAGCGATCTGGAGCAAGAAAAAATTAAAACGCTCTATGATTTTAAGAATAATAATCTTGGAAATTGGTCCCTGATAGGCGAGCGTTCTCATTTTGGCTTTGCTTTAGAACCTCAAAAAATCGCTCCCTATCGCCTTAGCTGGGAGATCAAGCTCCCCGGGAAGAATGAGCATATTTTTCAAGATGGTGGGTTTAGTTGCGAGATACCGCTGACATGGCAACTCAAGCCTAAAAAAGACCTTCAAATTGTTTTTCCCAAGGCTGCCCATGGGCTTCAAGAGGATAGTTCGCTTCATTCCCTGCTTACTTTTGCCGGAATATATTTGGCGAAAAGTATCTATATGGGCTTTCCAGATATGATTCGAATCATGTGGCATTTGAATCAATCTCGCCTGCCAGAGGAGGTGGTGTCAGGACTTATTACCTCTTTTCCGTTTGTCGGTCATAATCTCAATCTCTTAGAAAACACCTTGGATAAAAATAACGGGGTGCAACTCATTGCCCTTCATTTTTCCCAGGCGATGGAATTGGATCAAGGTGAGTCGCGCTGGCTTATTACTAACGCCGGGGATCAGGATGCGATCAGAAAAGGCAGTTACCACACACCGGAGTCAAAACATAATATGTGGCTGCCCTGGCTAGATTTTAGCCGACCAGAATTCAAAGCCTCGTCTATCCAAGAGGTTCATAAAACTACGATTGTAGCACCATTAGCAATAGCAAAAATATATAACCGCAGCACCCGCAGTTATATCCCCGATCCCATCCCGGTGCAGGATAAAATGCAAATGGTCTATGACCTTATTTCCCCATTAGTTAGGGCGCGTATGGATGATAACCAGGCATTATTTACTCATCTTCTTTTGCAATCAAAGTTCGGCTATGAACTTTATGTTTTTGAAATTCTTCAAAGCGGGGCGTTGGTGCCTCTTTCAAGCCAAGAGATAAAAGACCCGTCATTGCTCGGTTTGCCAAGTGCTCAGGAGCTAGGTTTTAGCTCTCAACCGCTCTCAGACATTAACGGCATTCAATAAAAGGAGAACTCATGAAAATGCGCTATTGGACAACTTTGGTTTTGCTGCTGAGCGGATCTCTTTTGGGGTGTCAAAAAAATGAAAGGACTCAGGTACTTTCCAAAGAAAATCCACCAAATCTCTCAATCGTCAGCGAAAATAAATGTGAGGTTTTGGCGCAACTTTCATTTGGGGAGGAAGTGATGCGCCATTATTCGCTCATGGGCCAAAATGACTTCGAAAAAGAGGGTATTTTAGAGATTGAATTTACTTGGACAGATGGCACGAATGAGCAACGTTTTGATTGCACTTTCAAGCCTAAAATGTCCTAAAACGCCGAGCTTCTCGTTTAACATTTGCCGCTCGTTTCTGGTCTTTGCGAGCGGAGCGGGGCAATCTGGGGAATGCCACCTTTTATAAATTGCCGCGCTCTGGTCGCAATGACAACAACTGCCGGTCATATCTGCATCACGTTCTACGCGCCATGAGACTCCGGTACTTTCGTAAGATTTAGTTGTTCCCGAAATACCTGAAGCAAGGCGCGGGCATTTTTTAGCTGGGACGAATCATTATTTAAAAAAGCAATCACGCGATGGCAGCCGCTTTCAATGACCGAAATAGCGATGCGGGAAAGTTCTTTTCGCGAATAATGATGCTCAAACCAATCTGAGCGCCCATGGAGGCGTAAATAAACGGTGCCGCTGGTGTTTATGATATCGCGAGGCACGAGCGAGCTATCGGCGCTTACGACCGTGATGCCAAGTGATTTAGCCCATTCTATGTGGTCTTTACTAAACCATCGAGCGTTGCGCCATTCGAGAGCAAAACGGGGGCCAAGGCCGGATTTTTCGAAGAAAATTTCGATATCTTTTCTGATGGTCGGATGGGCATTGGGGGGCAGTTGGAAGAGATAATATGCCACTTGGTTGTCGAGGGGGGCAAAAAGATTTTTAAACTCGCGAAATCGTTCAAAAGCAATATCGTTAAAGCGGAAAAAATGAGTAACCGAACGATTAATCTTAACCGTCCACTCGAGGTTTTTGCCCTCATCAGCCCAGCTAATAATTTGGTCATGACTTGGCAATTGATAAAATGACATATTGAGTTCAATGGCATTTAAACGCGAGTTTTCCACATACCAAGGGAGTCCATTGGGATTCCAAATGGGATTAGACCATCCTGTCGTACCAACCAATATTTCCATCAACATTCACCTTAGGCTAGGCATTTTAAATAATAAGTAGCTTTCCCCATGGTAAGAAGCAAAAGTTAAACCGCAAGAAGAGTTTTAAAGATAATTGTGACGAATGGTGAATACGCAAGGCGCCACAGCGTGTTGATTGGGAAAAAAAATCGAGGTCACCGTTGAAAATATTCGAGAACCTGTGCGTAGTTATTGCCTTTTGTGGGGCAGGGGCCTTGGGGGCAGGGCCTCCAAACTTAAAAGAACTCGTGCTTCTTCATACCAACGATATGCATTCGCGTATCTTGGGGGTCGATGTCCAGGACAACATGTGCACGCTACAAAGTCGTGACAAAGAATCCTGTTTTGGTGGTTTTGACCGCATTTTTACCGTCGTAAATCAAGAGCGCAAAAAAAATGAATCTACCATTGTGGTGGATGCGGGCGATCAGTTTCAGGGCACGCTTTTTCATCAGCTCTATCGCGGTAGAGTATCGGCTATGTTTATGAACCAAATCCGCTATGACGCTATGGCAGTGGGTAATCATGAATTTGATAATGGCCCTCAGGTTTTGGCAGAATTTATCAAAGAGATGAAATTTCCACTTCTGAGCGCGAATATTAATGTGTCGGCGGATAAGGATTTGGCGGGCAAGGTGAGGCCCTACACCATTGTGCAAAAGGGGAAGTTGCGCGTGGGAATTATTGGCTATACCACCGAAGACACGGCCTATTTATCTTCTCCAGGGCCGGATGTGAGAATCGGCCCCATCATAGACAATGTCAAAAAAGCGGTTTTGGAACTTAAAAAAGCTCGCGTCGATGTGATCATTGCGCTTTCTCATTCGGGCTTAAAGCGGGACCAGGAAATAGCTTCTCAAGTCGATGGAATTGCAGCCATTGTGTGCGGTCATAGCAATTCGTTGCTCTCTAATAAAGTGAAGAATAGCGACGGACCAAGCCCGCTCGTTATTATGTCTCCGTCTAAAAAACCCGTGCTATTAGTTTCCGCCTATGCTTATGGCAAATATTTGGGCTATCTCAAATTTCGCTTTGATTCCCGAGGAGTGCCGGTGAGCTGGGAAGCTGATCCTATCTTGCTTGATACTACTATTGAGCGAAATCCTGCCATCGCCAAAGAGGCCGAAAATCTTTATAAGCCTATAAGTCACTATGAAAAACAATTAGTAGGAAGTGTTCCAGTAGATATTAATAGTCAGGAATGTCGCTTCGAAGAGTGTATTTTTGGCAACCTGATCACCGATGCCATGAGCCGCCTAGGAAAGCCTCTTGGAGCCTCCATCGCCATCATGAATGCTGGAGGTATTCGGGCTTCCCTCCCCAAGGGCCCGGTTAATCAAGCGCAAGTAAAAGATGTTTTGCCCTTTGAGAAAAAGGTCGTATTCGTCAAACTAAAGGGGGACAGTATTCGAAAAATACTCGAACATGGCGTCAGCTTTGCCGAAAATAAAGCTAATGATAATACTGGCCGTTTTTTGCAGGTTTCTGGGCTTAAATATAGTTTTAATCCTTCCCATCCCCGGGGAAAAAGAGTGAAAGATATTCAGGTCCAAAACCCGGACACTGAGCTCTTTGAGCCGATTAAGCCTGAGCAAATATATGGCGTAGCGGCCAATAGCTATCTTGTACAAGGCGGCGATAAATATAGTTTTTTTGCCGAATCGGTGGAGCGTTGGAGCATGGAGCTCAGTCTTAAGGATGTACTCAGTGCCTTTTTTAAAAGCCCCATCTCTCAACTTCCTAAGCGCGAAGGGCGCATTGTCAAACTTGATGAATGAAAAGTGCTAAATGGGGCCGCCCTTGTTTATTATGGCTAATTGAATAAGCTTAAAGCCGTCAATCAGTTTTAAGAGGAGTTTTTTTATGACAATGGAAAAAATCAACCAGGATTTCTATTACGACTCACGTATTAGCCTGCGTAATATTCGCGCTGGTCGGGTTAATAAAGCTGATTTTGAAAAATATATTGAGGCCTTACCCGACCTAAAAGACCAATCCGAAGAACTCGGTCCTGATGTTTATGGCTCAGAACGTTCGCGTTTAGCAGTAACCGGCGAATATTCCAGCTCGGATGACCACGATCACGACCACGACGACGATAGTCTCTAAATTCCCATGCTCACTCAATGCTCTTCTTGTTCGGCGCCATTTTCTTGTGGCGCCTCAAACTTTTCTGAAGCCTGTTGGTGCACAGCTAAAGCTAAGGTTGCCATCGATCAAAACCAGGCCAGCTGCGTATGCGAGCCTTGCTTGGAAAAACGCATCCAAAACTTAGGCGAATACTCAAGTTTTCGATTCATGCTCGCTTATCGGGGCACCCATTTCGCTGGTTTTCAGGCCCAGGCCGAACAACGCACTGTCGAGGGTGAATTTAAACGAGCCCTAAAAAGTATTATTCATCAAGATTTCGTTATTCAAGCAGCTGGTCGCACTGATTCTGGTGTGCACGCTCACGGCCAGGTTATTTCTGCTCAATTTTTCACGCGCATGAGTTTAAGACAGTTAAGTTTAGCTCTCGCCACCAAACTCCCTCACGATATGGCAGTGTGGCGCATCGATAAAATGCCCGGAGCCTTTGATGCTCGTCGACAAAGCATCGGCAAACAATATATTTACCGTATCGCTCAATCTTTAGTAGTTGATCCTTTTGTGCGTGAACAAGTGTGGCACATTCGAGGCCACCTCGATGTCGAATCGATGCGCGATGCTGCCAAATATTTGGTGGGTGAGCACGATTTTCATAGCTTTCGATCAAGTCTCTGCGGCGCTGCTCATGCGGTGCGTTATTTGTGGCACCTTAGCGTTATGGAGCGTGGAGATCTCCTTGAAATCGATGTGCGGGGCAATGCCTTTTGCCTCAACATGGTGCGAATAATTGTCGGTACTTTGGTGGATGTGGGACGTGGAAAAATCCAGGCTCCCGCTATTGAACAAATCCTTTTAGCGAAAGACCGCAATCGCGCCGGGCGCACTGCCCCGGCTCAAGGCTTAAGCTTTAATAAGGTCTATTATCCCGATAATTTAACAGAAGCACAAATTCCTCTTGGCGCCATTTTCCCTCGCTACCCGGTAACTAAAGAAAGCTGGCCTTTCGACAATACAGCCGTTTTATACGGCCCTTAAGCCAATTAAGTGGTATGCCCCTTGCTCCACTATTTTCATCTCCCAATCAACAGTTTAATCCCACAAGCATCATCAACCGTCGTGATGAAAAAGGCTTAGGGATTTATGCTTGGGGTTGGTTTTTCTGAAATCGTTATCATTGCACTAGTATGTTTTATCGCGCTTGGCCCCAAACAATTGCCCATGGTTATGCGCAAACTTGCAGGTTTCTACCGCCAATTCACCAGCCTGCGCGATGAGTTAAAATTTCAAATCCTAAGCGCGGATCGGGAACCTGAAATATCTCAAAAAGCTGAACCAGAACAAAAACAACTCGCGAGCAAAGAAAAAAATGGATGAGAAAGAGCAGCCACTATTAACTCATTTGGCAGAACTAAGAACTTCGGTAGTGCGGGCTATCATTGGTCTATTTATTGCAATGGTTATTTCTTATTTCTTCGTCGACCACATCATGTTTTGGTTGAAAAAACCCATGATGGATATCATGCCGGACCATTCTAGTTTTGTCGTATTGTCGCCTCAAGAATATTTCTTTACCGAACTTAAAGCTGCCTTGTTTTTTGGCTTTATCATCGCCATGCCATGGGTTTTTATTCAGCTTTGGCATTTTATTTCACCCGGGCTTTATAAACATGAGCGCCGCATGCTCGTTCTTTTCGTGTGTGCAGCCAGCTTTTGTTTTCTCTTAGGCACCTTATTTGCTTATTTTTTGGTCTTTCCGCCGACATTCAAGTTCTTTCTCGAAACTCTTCCCGCAGGGGTAACCGGCAGCTATTCCATCAGCATGCTTTATGGTTTTGCTATTACTTTACTGTTGGCATTTGGTGTGGTCTTTCAAACCCCGATTGCGGTGTTTTTACTCGTCTATTTTGATCTGGTTCCCTTGGAAACTTTTACCAGTTATCGACGGGTAGTCTTTGTAGGCGCTTTTATTGTGGGGGCTATTTTAACGCCGCCTGATCCCATCACGCAAATAATGCTTGCCATACCTACTTATTTGCTGTTCGAGCTCGGTCTTTTGTGCGCGCGGCTCGCTACTAAAAAACGGGGCGAGGAATCGTCATTACCGGCATAGTGCGATTGCGTGTGGATTGCCGCGCTACGCTCGCAATGACGATGAATTGGGCGGGAGGGCGCGCCGGCTAAATCGCGAGGACACCACCTAAAGACAAGGCTCGTGCGCTGTCAACTTTAACGTTGACCATTTGTCCAATCAAGGTCGAAGGCCCTGAGAAGTGAACAATATGATCACCAGCGGTGCGGCCGAGTAAGCGGATGCTGGCGGATTTACTACGCAGCTGTATCAATGCATCGCTTTCAGGATCAAGCTTTGACTCGCCTTCGCATAAAACTGGAAAAGTCTTATCAATCATTGCCAAATGGTGCTCGAGCGCGATTTCTTTCTGTAAGTTAAGCATGATATTATGACGAGATTTTTTCATTTCCATCGTCACATCGTCGCTAAAACGCTTTTGTGCCACGGTGTCGGGGCGGGGAGAATATTTAAAAATGAAGACATTTTTAAAACGAACTTCGCGCAATAAAGCGAGCGATTGTTCAAAATCATCATCACTTTCCGTTGGAAAACCAACGATCATATCGCCCACGAGACTAATATCTGGCATGCGGCTTTTGGCGCGTTCGATGAGCGACATATACGTCGCCAAATCATAACCGCGATTCATGTCGCGCAAAACTTTATCGCTTCCCGATTGGGCAGGAATGTGCAAGTAGCGACAAATGCGTTCGCAATCTCTCATGACATCGAGCGCTTCATCGGTAAAATCACGAGGATAACTGGTGAGAAAACGCAAGCGTTTTAAATCAGGGATTTGCTCGTGAATCTGAAAAAGTAAGTCGGCAAAGGACCATTTTTTAGGACCGTCGAAAAAATAATGATTGATGGTTTGTCCTAAAAGCGTCACTTCCTTAACGCCACTTCCCACCAAACGCTTAACCTCTTCAATAATAGATTCAGGCTGGCGATGCATTTCAGGCCCGCGTGTCCGGGGAACCACACAAAATGAACAAAATTTATTGCAGCCACGAGTGATGCGGACATAAGCTTGCGAATTTTGAGGGCGGGCCCCCAAAAGCCGGCCAGAATCGAGCGCTTCCAGGTCGTCGAGGGGCGACATGGTCGCGGATTCGCTAAGCCCTTTTCGCTTCACGAAATAAGACAAACTGGTGAGAGTTTTTTGCTTTTTTTCATGATTAAATGCGGCTTCGATCAAAGCTTTGGTGTCGTGAATTTTACTCGGGCCTACCATTACATCGATAAAAGGGCGTTTCTTGGCAAGTTGATCATGAGCGCGCTCAGCCATGCAGCCCAATACGCCGACGACAACTTTTTCGCCTTTATCCTTGCGCTCTTTCACAATACCGAGACGGCTCAAAACTTTTTGCTCACTTAAATCACGCACTGAACACGTGTTGAGCAAAACAACATTAGCTTCTTCGGGGGTGCTCACAAAACTATGGCCAGAGGCGAGGAATTGATCTTCCACCAGCTCTGAGTCCAAAATATTCATTTGGCAGCCAAAAGTCTCAAGAAAAACCCGCATTTTTGCGGGTTTGGAACTACTATTTTCGGGCATTTTAGTTACCTTTTTTAAACAAAGGCTCCTCCACCACTGTGGCTGTGGAGGATTTTTCAATAACATTTAAGATTTTTTCGACTTGAATAGTATAAAGCGCGTCGTCACGACTAATTTCTTTCATTTTCTTAACACGTTCAGAAATTTCTTCATCACTGGCGACCACTGACATTTTTTTAATCAGCTCTTCTAATAAAAGTTCCGCCTTAACTCTAAAAGTCGCTCTCGCTTCAACCGAACGCCAGAGCTCTTGCCAATGGTTTTTCACCACATCTTCAGCTACTTTTTCTTGCATGGTTTCTAGTTCACGATTGATCATGGACATCGCCATTTTTTCCACCATTACTGGAGGAACTTCAAGCGGATTTTGATCTACGAGAGCTTTAGTAATGGCATCTTGACGATAATATTCATCACGACGCTTCGCGGTGATCGTGAAGCGAGTTTTGATTGAATCCTTCACGTCATCAAGGCTAGTAAATTTTTCGGATAAATCTTTAGCGAATTCGTCATCAAGGGCAGGCAGCATGCGCTCTTTAAAAGCCTTGATGGTGAGAAGCATTTCACACTCTTTACCTTTAATCGCGTCATCTTGGTGATCGCTTGGCATGGTGTATTTCACCGACGCTTTTTCGCCAACCTTTTTCCCGATCAAGGATTCTTTCAAATCAGCCGGTACGTTCTCGGCAAACAAAGGAACTGAATAATCTTGATGGCTATAATCTTTGTTCATCACGCCGTCGATCAATACGTCGCTATCACATTCAACGAGATCATTAGCAGAGATTTCCGAGCGATCTTTAGGCTCTTGAAAAGTAGCCATGCTTTCACGGATGGAGTTGAGCTCATCCATGATGTCGTCGTCGCTAAAAGTGAATTTTTTGAATTCAATCGCGAGTCCTTCAAATTTTTCCACAGCAACTTTTGGTTTAACTTGGAAAATCGCGCGATAAATAAAAGCATTTTCTTTGTTTATTTCGCCTACTGGTTCAATTTTAGGCTTCGATACCGGAATCAATTCTTGATTTTTGCAGGCATCAGCAAAGCTTTTTTCAATGAGGCTTTCCACGAGATCTTGTTTGATTTTCGCGCCAAAAAAGCTCATGACCATGTTAGCTGGCATTTTGCCTGGTCTAAAGCCGGGGCGGGTCGCCACTCGCTGAACTTTAGTGAAGGTTTTTTTAAACTCGTTGCCCACCACTGCGCTCGGAATAGTGACGGTAAGTTCTCGTTCATGCTCGGAAGTAGAGGTCATAGTCAAATTTTCAATCACATTCATTTGATCACCCTAAAGTTGATTGGCCAGGATTTTTTTAGCTTTAATACGGTAGTAATGGTGCGAGCGAAGGGAATCGAACCCCCACGGGTTGCCCCGCTGGAACCTAAATCCAGTGCGTCTACCAGTTCCGCCACGCTCGCTTAGGTCCAAATTTCGTTAGAATCAGGCTAGCAAAGACCGAGAAGCTTGGCTAGTGGGAGCGAGTCTCGTTGAAAGCTTTTCTTTGAGAAATTATGTCCGCCCGCCCCATATGTAGTTATATTTAATAAGGATTTCATGCGGGGGTACTTATGGCGTGGGTGTCGGACTTTTTATCAAATATTGCAGGAGCTCGGGCCGATTTATTCAAAGAGAGCCAATCGATTCTTAGTTTCGAGAATTATTTGAAGGAAGTGGCCAAAAAGCCTGAGTTTCATCTGCGGGACAGCGCCCAATATTTTAACGATATGATCGAAAGTTTTGGTACCTATCAGGTGCCTACTCCTATTAAACAACTTAAGCGTTATCGAATATTTGATGCTGAATATGCAGGAGGCGAGGGGCGCGTTTTTGGGCAGGAACAAGTTGCTTTTGCTATTATCGCCCAAATTAAAAACTTTGTCCGCGCGGGAAGGGTGGATAAGCTGTTATTGCTGCATGGGCCGAACGGCTCAGCGAAGACCACTATTGTCCAAGCTCTGGCGAAAGCTGCGGAAGTCTATTCTGCCCAAGATGACGGCGCTATTTATGAATTTTCTTGGGTTTTTCCCAACAAAGAAAGTATTTCGGGCTCATTAGGCTTTAGCAAAGTCGGCATGGCGAAATCGGGGAGCTATGCCCATTTGCCCGATGATGCCATCGATGCGCAAATAAGTTCAGATCAGTCAGATCACCCTCTTTTATTGCTCTCACTAAAAGAGCGGCAAGAACTTTTTAAGCAGATCAAGCTTGACTCTCCTAGTGATATAAAAATCCCCGCCATTTTAGAGATGGGCGATCTTAGTCATAAAAATCGCCAAATTTATGATTCATTGCTCTCCACTTATGGGGGCAATTTAACCGAAGTTTTTCGTCATATTCGGGTGGAGCGTTTTTATTATTCTCGTCGTTATAAAAAGGGCATGTCGGTAGTTGAACCGCAAATGAGCGTGGATGCTTTTGTTCGTCAAGTTACCAGCGATCAATCGCTGCAATCCCTGCCCAGTTCCCTGCGACATTTGTCACTTTTTGAAGTTATGGGACCTTTGGTCGAAGCCAATCGAGGGTTGATCGAATACAGCGATTTATTAAAACGGCCCATCGATGCCTGGAAATATTTGTTAGTGGCGTGCGAGCAAGCTCAGGTCAGCGCCGGGCATTTGTCGCTCTTTTTTGATCTCTTGCTCATAGCTACCTCCAATGAATTGCACATGAGCGGTTTTAAAGAATATCCAGACTGGCCCTCATTTAAGGGGCGCATTGAGCTTATTAAAGTGCCCTATTTGTTAAGCTCAAAAGACGAAGAGGGCATCTATCAAAATCAAATACCGAAAGCCTTAAATGGTGTTCATATTGCACCCCATGCCATCGCCATGGCTGCGCGATGGGCGGTTTTAACGCGGCTTGAACCTCCTTCAGTACAAAAATATCCCAACAGTCTGCAAGAGATTATTCGTGACCTCTCTCCTGATGAAAAATTGGATTTATACGATTTTGGCGACGTGCCTTTAAGATTAAGTCAACGTCAAGCTCGAGAGCTCAGGGCACAGATCCCCGAACTTGCTCATGAATATCACAATGAAGCAAATTACGAGGGCCGCCATGGCGCTTCTCCTCGAGAAGTGCGCAGCCTCATTCTTAATGCGGCGCAGGATTCGCGCTTTGATCATCTTTCGCCCGGGGCAGTTTTTGGGGAAATCGAGCTCCTCATCGAGCAAAAATCCAGCTATGAATTTTTGCGCCGTGAGGCCATTCGAGGCTATCGTGATGCGCATTTTCTTCTCGAATTGGTAAAACGACATTATTTGCGCATTTTAGAAGACGAAGCGCGCACGGCACTTGGGCTATACGCCAAAGAATCATACGAAGACTTATTTAAACGCTATATCAATCATGTTTCCGCGTGGACCAAAAAAGAACGATTGGTGGACCCCCTGGTGGGCCGTAGCGCGGAGGCCGATGGTGCGTTTATGAATAAAATCGAAGCTAAATTTTTGGCCGCCAATGAATCAAATGAAGAGTTTAGACGTCAATTAATTTCTCAAATTGGTGCCTATAAACTGGAAAATCCCAACTTGGATTTAGATTATCGCCTAATTTTTTCTTCTCATCTAAAACGTCTAAAAGAGAGCGTTTATGCTGAACAGCGGGATGTTGTAGAGCGCATTGTGGCCGCTTTCTTACGTCTGATGGATGGCGATAAAGCTGGTCTCGACGAGCGCGAAGTCAATCACGCACTGGCTCTGAAAACTGGACTCTTGGGTTTAGGATATCAAGAATCAAGTGCACGCTGGGCGATGGCTTATTATATGAAAAAAACCTTGGCGGTGGATGGGCATAAAGATCAGCAGTCAAGCTTTAACTTAGGCTGAAAATATCTTAAGGGGTGGGGATATGGGAAATATAAAAATAAAAATCGATGATATTAACGTCGCGTCATTTAAGCCGCTTATTACTCCAGATGAAATTAGGAAAACTATATCCCTGCCCGACGCATCCGTTGCAACAGTCGTGCAATCTCGCGAGGCCATTGCCGCTATTCTTCAGGGCAGGGACCAACGAAAGATAATTATTATGGGCCCTTGCTCCATTCATGATCCGCGCTCGGCCTTGGAATATGCGACCAAGCTAAGGGCTCTGGCCGATGAGGTGGGCGAGAGCATTTTGCTTGTGATGCGTGCCTATTTTGAAAAGCCTCGTACCACGGTGGGCTGGAAGGGTTTTATCAATGATCCAAGGCTCGATAACTCTTTTCAAATGAATGAAGGCCTTCATCTCGCTCGCCAGTTATTGGTGGATATCACCCTCATGGGCGTGCCAGTGGCTACTGAAGCGCTCGATCCGATTACTCCCCAATATATTGCGGAGCTCATTTCTTGGACGGCTATTGGCGCCCGAACCACGGAATCACAAACTCATCGGGAATTATCTTCAGGGTTGTCTTCCCCTGTGGGTTTTAAGAATAATACCGATGGTAATATTGAAGTGGCGATCAACGCTATTAAATCAGCGCAAAGGCCCCATCATTTTTTGGGCATTGATCAATTCGGTCAGACTTCCATTGTGGCCACCAAGGGTAATCCCCACAGCCATTTGATTTTGCGGGGAGGTAAAGACCGGCCTAATTATGACAGTGCTTCGGTTCATCTGGCCCAAAAAGCACTTAAAGATGCGGGACTTTCTGAGAGCATCATCATCGATTGTTCCCACGATAACTCTTTAAAGGATTATCGGCGTCAGCCAATTGTGTTTGAGGATTGTATCCAGCAAATGGTGCAAGGGAATAAGCAAATAGCGGGGCTCATGTTGGAATCTCATTTATTCAAAGGTCAACAAGGTCTTAACCAAAGACTCGAATATGGCGTCTCCATCACCGATGGGTGCATTGGTTTTGATGAATCAGCGGCGCTGATCCATCAAGCTCATCGACATTTGTCGAGGAAATAATTTTTATGGGCAAAAATCATGACCATGGTCATAGCAAACAAGGTCCTACCACTAAAGTAATAATAGTCCTCCTTTTGACCGCGACCTACATGGTGGCAGAAGCCTTCGGCGGCTATTTTAGTAATTCCTTATCGCTCATGGCTGATGCAGGCCACATGTTGGCCGACGTCGCTGCGCTGTTAATTTCTTTAGGTGCTTTTTATCTCGCGGCTCGCCCGCCCAATAGTCAGGCCACCTTTGGCTATCATCGCGCCGAGGTAATCGCGGCCCTATTTAATGGCATGGCTTTATTGGTGGTGTCTTTCTTTATCATCAAAGAAGCAGTGAATCGTTTCTTCGAAGCCCCGGAAATCGAAACTACGACGATGATGACGGTGGCCCTAGGCGGCCTTTTCATTAATCTGATATCGCTCTTTATTCTTCACAAAGATAAAAGCCATAACATCAATCTACGTGGCGCATGGCTTCATGTTATGTCCGATACTCTAGGAAGTATTGGCGTGGTTTCTTCGGGGCTGTTAATTTATCTTTTCGGCTGGACCATGGCTGATCCGGTGGCATCTATTATTATTGCCAGCCTCATTTCCTATTCAGCGCTTCATTTGATTTTTGATACATTAAAAGTTCTTATGGAGCATGTTCCTAGCCATATAAACCCTCACGCTGTTAGCGAAGAAATTTTATCCATTCCAGCCGCGATTCGAATTCATGACCTGCATATCTGGAGTATTACGTCAGGAAAAGATGCATTATCAGTGCACGTTGTTGCTCAGGAGGGGGCTAATTATAATCAATTACTGCATGATGTTCAGCAGATACTTACTATTAAATTTGGTATTGATCATGCGACGATTCAGATTGAGAATCAGTGTCCGGCGCCGGATAAGACGTGTTAGAAGTCGTCTTTAGAGAACTTTAAAAATCACCGCAACAACTCCTCGCCCGCTTGCGGGAGAGGCTAGGGAAAGGGTGGAGACGCTGTTAGGATAGCAAAATGCGATGCCTTTTCGTAGCCCCACTCTCACCCCGAGCCCTCTCCCGTAAGCGGTCGAGGGAGTGGTATCGCTAAATCATTTTAGACAGGATTTTGCGAGCTAAATTTTGTTCAAAGAAAGCTTATTTAGCCGCTTTCTCATCTTCAGGCTTAGCCGTACCAAAAAGCTCTTCTTGCGAACGGCTAGAGCCGTGGTTTTCGAGCTTGTTCTTACGTTTACGGCCCATTTTTTTAACTTTATTTACACGAATCACACAGGTTTGCGCTGTTTTTGAAACCATTTTTTTTCTCCATCAAATTTGAGAGACGGCCAACATGGCAGCCCTGGTGGCTTATGGCAAGACCTCACTTTTAGGTCCGCGAATAATTTTATAGGGCCACCGGATAAAACCGGCACAATTAAGAGATAACTCATGAATAATGCAGCTAAAAAACTCATCATAGCCCTCGATGATCTAAGTCTAGATGAGGCCCTAAGGGTAGTAGAAAAAACCAAAGCCTTTGCCGAGACTTATAAAATCGGCCTGTCTTTATTTTGTGCTTACGGCCCGAGCATAATCCGGGAAATAAAAGCTCTGGGTGTTGAAATTTTTTTAGATTTGAAACTGCACGATATTCCCATGCAGGTGGCCAAGGCGGTGGAAAGTGCGCTAAAGTTTGAGCCCAAATTCTTGACCCTCCATGCTCTGGGCGGTCGCGCCATGCTTCAGGCAGCCACTAAAGTTGCCCAAGGCACAACGACAAAACTTTTAGCGGTGTCAGTACTCACCAGCATGGATCTTCCTGAGTGGCAGAATTTAGGTTTTTCTGAGTCAATTGATAAAAGTGTGAATCGCTTACTAGATTTATCATTTGAATCCGGTGTGAGGGGCTTTGTATCTTCTCCCCATGAGGCGGCCGCTCTCAAACTGCGTTTTCTGGAAGATGCGGTGCTGGTCTGCCCTGGCATTAGGTCAAATTCAGGTGCTCCTGATGATCAAAAACGCATCATGTCGGCTTTTCAGGCCATTGAGGAAGGGGCCGATTATTTGGTGGTGGGGCGACCCATTACCAAATCTGAGGATCTTGCTATGAGTGCCAAGAATATTAACCAAGAAATAACTGAAGCATTAAGTGTGAAATAAACTATGCGCTACAAAAATACGCCTCCTAAAGATAATTTTGTCTATGGCATGCACGCCGTTAGTGCGGTGCTTAAATACAGTCCTCATCGCGGCCGCAAACTTTTTATGGCTCGCAAAAAAGATGATGAGGAAATATTTGTGCTCGCCAAAAGAGCGGGAGTGAGCTGTGAATTGCTCGATCGCAGCGATTTAGAACGACGCTTTCAAGTTGGCTCCGATGCCCAAGGACTCGTGCTTGAATGCTCGCCCTATATTTACGCGACGCTCGAAGAATTGATCGAACGACCTGAATCGCGCATTGTTGTGCTTGATTCGTGGCAAGATGCCGCCAATATTGGGCGAGCAGCGCGGGCGGCACTATGTTTTGGTGCCAGCGGTTTGGTGATTGGAAAAGATCGCTGTGCTCAGATAACCGGCTCGGCCGAAAAATCAGCGGTGGGGGCATTGTCGCGCTTGCCTGTGGCTCGGGTGGGCAATCTGGCTGCTGCATTAAAAAAGATTCAGGAAAGCGGCTTTTTTGTCTATGGCGCCGACGAAACAGGCGAAGTGAACATGAGAGACTGTGATTTTGCGCGCAAAGTAGCGATTGTGGTTGGGCAAGAGGGGGATGGTTTACGTACGCTTACCAAAAAACATTGTGACGTCATGGTTAATATTCCCATGTCGGCTGCTGATATTTGCTTAAATGCCGGCGATACCGCTTTGCTCTTTCTCTACGAACTAAGCCTCAGAAAATAAAAAAGGAGTGATATGACTTTGATTAATTTACAGGGCAAAACCGCCTTGGTGACCGGTGTTGCCGATAATGTGGGCTTTGGTTGGCATATTGCCAAAGCATTAAAGGCCCAGGGTGCGCGGGTGATTTTAAGTACTCATCCACGCGTACAATCGATTCTTGAGCGCTATTTAACCAAAGATAAATATGCTGACAGCCGGATAATGAGCAATGGGAAAGAATTTAGCGCCGAATACGTTATTCCTTGCGATGTGAGCCTGGATACTATGGCTGACCTAAGTCCGAATCTCAAAGCTGAGAAGGGCTATGACACGGGTGATATTTCGGTTGCCGGAATGTCGCAGACCTTGAGGGAACGCGGTGAAAGCATTGATATCCTCATTCACTCAGTGGCTTTTTCCCCAGAAATCGATCGCCTACATTTGGATGTATCCCGCGCTGGCTATTTAACTGCTATGAGCGTGAGCTCTTATTCGTTAGTAGCGCTTAGCCGCGCTATCTTGCCGTTTATGCAGGGCAAAAGTGGATCAATTGTGGCCCTCTCTTATTTGGCCAGTGAAAGAGCAGTCCCTTTTTATGGTGGTGGCATGGCCTCGGCCAAAGCGGCATTGGAGTGCGATGCCCGCATGCTTGCATGGCAATTAGGCGAACACGGCCATCGCATTAACATTATTAGTGCGGGCCCTTATGCTTCAAGAGCCGCCAAATCCATTGGAGATGTAGATATGATGGTGGAAAAGACCAAGGAAAAATCACCCCTTAGGCGTGCAATCAGCCCCAATGATGTGGCCAACGCGGTTTTATTCTTGGCGAGTGATTTATCCAGCGCCATTAGCGGCGAGACAATTCACGTAGATGCGGGATTTCATGCCATGGCATTGGTTTAAATTGTAAGGGTCCATTGTAAAATCTGTTTATTTACCCTAAACCAGACTTAGAACAGTATTCATGACGCTCTTTCGAACTGACTTGAAGCAAATCCGCGTTGTTGGTCCTTCATGCACACGTTTTTAGAGTAGATTTATGGATCGCATTTGCGTGACGGAGAATAGTAGAAATGGAACAGCAAAATAAACTGTATGTAGGTAATTTCCCTTTCACATGGAAGGAAGATGACCTGGAACAAGCATTCAGTAAATTCAAAGAAAATATCGTTGATATTAAAATTATTTACGATCAATTTTCTGGTCGTTCGAAGGGTTTTGCTTTTATTACCTTTGATGATGATTCAGTAGCAGCTGAAGCTTTGGCAATGGCTGAAGCACCTGCTGGCGATAGAACCTTGGTGGTTTCGCATGCGCGTCCACCAAGTGCACGACCTTCATTTGAACGCGGCGGCGAGCGCGGCGGTGACCGTGGCGGCGAACGCGGCGGTAATCGCAGCGGCGGCGGCGGTGGCGGCGGTCGCGGTGGTCGCGACGGCGGCGATCGTGGTGATCGACGTGGCGGCGGCGGCGGATACGGTCGCTAACATTAAAAACCGGCTTTAAGCCGGTTTTTTTTATCTATAATCCGTCAAATTACCGATCTAAATAGTCTGAAATCGTCTTATCCATTCTGGATGATGAAAAAAATCCTTAGCACTTTTTTCCTAAACTTTTCTCTCTTTGGCTTTCAGCCCGTTGATATCAACCAGGCTTCCAGCGAGCAAATCGCTCTTTTGCCCGGTATTGGTAAAACTGTTGCTGAAAATTTAGTGAGCTATCGTCAACGAAAAGGCAAACTGACGAATGTGAACGAACTGCTCAATGTTTCAGGCATGACCGAAAAAAAACTGGCTGCTCTAAAAGGGCAGATTGTTTTCTCCAGCAGAGCCGCTTTGCAACTGAAAATTTCGCCGCCAGAGCTTGATGTGGCGCCCCCCCCAACCTTGACAACGGTGCGCCAAAGGCCCGTGATTGATTTGGCGAGTCTTGAAGCAAAAGCTTTAAAAATAATGGGTCTCGCTCGAGATTTTGAAGCTTCCATGGTGAAACGAGCGCGAAGCTCGGCATGGGTTCCGAAACTAAGTTTCCTCGGTGATATTGGCCGCCACTATGCGGCCACCGAAAAAGCCAAGGCCGATAAAGACGACTCAATCAATCGCACGGGCAACACTTTTGGCTTTGGGGTGCGAGCAAGCTTTGATTTGCCTCAACTGGTCTTTCATGACGAAGAATTGGAAGTGGCAAAGCTCGCTTTAAAAAGGCTTGAGGCGAGGGAAAAATTAATCGCTCAGCTTCATAAATATTATTTTCGTTATGTCCGCCTCTTGGAAAACGGCAAAATTCCAAGCACCGAGGGCACTATTGACCAGATCAAAACTGAGCTCAGAGAACTTGGTGCAGAACTTGATTCTCTCAGTGATGGCGAATTCAGTCGTTTTCAAGGTGATGTTGGGGGGAATTTCTAATGAGAACCATGGTTATTTTAGCCTTGCTGACCTTTTTAGCTTGCGAACCGGAACACGAAAAGGCGAGCATTCGGCTGCTAAGCACTGAGTTGCGCTTTAGCCCGGCAAGCCTCAACGAAGAAGCGGCCCACAAAATTGTTATCAGCGGCAATAGCTTGAGTTTAAAGAGTATAAGAGAATCATTTTTACTAGTAAAATATTCAGGCAAAGATAAGTTGGATTTAAACGATAGAATAATTGGGCTAGAATATAGTATCAAATCAATCAAGCGAGGACGAGAATTTGAGCTCAAGCCAAAAAATTCTTTGGTAGGTGGTCTCACCTATGCTTTATATTTTAAAGAAAAAAATGCTTATTATTTAAAACATAAAATTTATATTAAACGTGTGCCACCAAAAATATTGAGCCATGATTTGGGCGCGGGCCTTTGGCCGGTAGTGGGAAAAAATCGTCTTTATTTTTCATTTATCTTCGATCAAGAAATAATTTTGACTGAAGAAGATTCGGTACAATTAAAATCCAAAGAGGGAGAGGTTTTAGAATTAGATAAAATAATAGTTAAATCATCGAAAAAGGTGGTGGAAGTTCAAATTAAGGCATCTCAATTGCAGCCTATGAAACAATATTATTTTGAATTCAAAAAAATCCGAAATCTCGATGCTCGTGAGGCTCCTATCAAAGCCCAACAATTAGTAGTTGGCCGTGAGCAGCTGGTTTTTTGTGAGCATGCACCCGCTAGTTTTTTGACCTCCGGCAGTGGCATTGAGCTTTCCTGGCTTTTGAGTAACGACCACCAAGCTGAGATTTTTTTTGGCGAAGATGAAAAGGCCTTAGATTGCTTAGGCGGCCCTTGTCCCCTGGATCTTGAAACGAAATATGTGAATAAAGAAGCCCGAGGATTTTTGAGTCGAATATTTTTACCGAATTTAAAAGCCCAGACTTCCTATCACGTGATCGTGCGTGCTCGTGATCACCAAGGAGCTATTCTTTTGGCTGCCGGTCCTATTCAAACGGCCGTCTTATCTGAAATCAGCCTGACTGAAATTCTCGTTAATCCTCTCGGCAAAGCGGAAAATGCTTCAGAATTTATTGAATATGTTAATTTTTCTTCAGTGAATCGAGAACTGTCGGGGCTGCGTTTACTAATCGAAGACCAGGAAAATCAGCGTCACCAATGTCCCCTATTTAAAAAAGGCGGTCCCAATATTTGGCCCCCGCAAAGTTATTTGGTGATTGTGGGGAGTGACTTTGATGACTCTCTCTTGCCTATTCCTGATGCTGCGGTGCTTATTCGCCTCACGCAAAAATCCTTATGTGGCGGATTAAGTAATAATAAAGCCAAAATTATTAAATTGATGGAAGGAGAAAATACCTTGCTGGATAGGTATAGCGGCTCTTTGTGGCCAGGAAGCGCCGGGCAGAGTATAAACAAGCGAGAGTCGAAGGGGCTAGATGAAGCGGATAATTATTGCTATTCGAAACCCGATTACGGCCCGACGCCTGGGGCGGACAGGGGCCAATGTTAGCGAGGATTTATCATGGCTGGTCATAATAAATGGTCGAAAATTAAACACAAAAAGGGTGCGGCCGATGCCAAGCGTTCTAAAGTGTGGACCAAGATTATTCGAGAAATTACTATAGCGGCTCGCGGGGGCGGAGGAGATCCAGGGACTAACCCACGCCTGCGTAAGGCATTGGACGATGCACGTTACGCAAATATGCCCAAGGACAATATTACGCGTGCCATTGCCAAAGCCGAGGGTGGAGAAGGTGAAAACCTTGAAGAGTTGGTTTATGAAGGCTATGCGCCAGGTGGCGTGGCGATCGTGGTTGAATGCATGACCGATAATCGTAATCGAACTTTGAGTGATGTTAGAACGGTTATCCAGAAAAAAGGTGGCACACTTGGAGCTCCAGGATCGGTGCTTTTTAGCTTTCATAAAAAAGGCCAACTTTCTTTTAATAAACCTGTCTCAGGCGGCAAAGTGGTGAGTGAAGACCAATTGCTTGAAATAGGTTTGGAGCACGGCATTGAAGAAGTGGCTGAGGAACATGAGGGTTTCACGGTAATTTGTGGGCCTGATAAATATTTAAGCCTCAAGGATGCCTTTGAAAAAGCGGCGTTAATTCCCGATGGCAGTGAGCTTACGATGATCCCCGATCTTTATGTCAAAGTAAGTGGCGATAATGCCAGAAAGCTTTTAGCCATGATCGATGGGTTAGAAGACCTTGACGACGTGCAAAATGTTTTTACCAATATGGATATTGATGACACTGAACTGGAAGAGTTGATGTCTTAATGTTGGAAAGAAAAATAATTCTAGGAATTGATCCTGGCTCGCTAAAAACTGGCTTTGGGGTAATTTCCCAGGATTGCTCGGGGGCCGTGTCGCATGTCGCTCACGGCACTATTGTTCTTGATTCTAAAAAAAAGTTAAGTGAAAGAATAGCTGATTTGGCGCAGGATTTATGTGAAGTCCTCGATAAATATCGGCCTGATTATGCCGTCGTAGAGGACGTATTTTTTTGCAAAAATGCGCGCTCGGCTTTGGTGTTGGGCCAGGCTCGTGGCGCTGCATTGGCAATTTTGGGCTTAAAAAAAATTCCTGTGGAAGCAATTAGTCCCACCCAAGTTAAATCGCTGGTTGCCGGGCGAGGGCAAGCCTTGAAATTTCAAGTGGCCCATATTGTGGCGATTCAACTTGGCATCGTTGTGCCAAATAGCGAGGATGCTTCGGATGCTTTAGCCCTTGCTTTGGCCCGATCAGTGGTGGGTTTTTTGTAATAATTTGGGCATCTAAGCGAGATTAATATATGAATAATGTAGTTGTATGGTTAGGCTGTTTTGCAGGCCTAATTCTGCTGTCTAAGACACTATTTTCCAACCAGTTACATGATGCAATTGAAGCTGGAAACAAACAAACTTTTTGGGAGCTCGCCCTCATTGGCGACGAAAAACTATTAAATGGTCAAGATTGCCATTTTCAACAAAGCCCTTTGCATCTAGCTTTGTCTCGCGGGCAATTGGATATGGTTTTTATTTTGGTTTCCCATCCCCTCGTCAAACTTGATTTGCTCAATGGGGCGGGCAATAGTGTGGAAAAACAAGCCAAGATATCTTTCCTAATTGAGGAGCTTGCGGGCAACCAAATAATTTGGGCCATCCAAAAAAGGATTCTAGTTGAGAGCAATTCTTTAAGTTCAGTTTTTAATGCGCAAGAGAGAGAAGGCCTAAACAACAATAACTCGAGAAAGATTGAGGAAAGCCAAGTTAACTTAGCAATCGTTGAAGATGTCACCATTGTTGGAGGGGGCAATAAGCGGCTCAGGCCACAATACAGAGATCTTAGTCAGAAAGATCATGGAATGAGCGAGATTGAATTGGAGATAGAGGAAGAAGGCAACCTCACTCTTTCTTTGCGGAATTTTCGCTCCTGGGCTTTAGAAAATAAATTTTCTCGCGAGACATTCTTACGTGAAGATCATGAAAATATTAGCGACCTGGTAAATTTTCTTTTCCAGGGACGCGCATCGTTTTTTTTACGGGAACAAATCGCGAGTTTAGCTCTTAAGTCCTTGAAATGTAAGGTGGCAAAAAGAGCCGAGTGTGAACGGAAAATTATTGCATTAATAGGACAATTAAAAATAATTTTTTTGGCTGAAATAAAGAATGGTGCTGACTCAATGAATCGTTATTTTCATGGTTTACGTTTTATCTTTGACGAGATTTTAGGTCCTGAGATTGCAGAAGAGCTGATGATATCAATGATTTTCTTGCGCTTCATCAATCCATCACTCCTGGCCAATAAAACGGCTGATTTAAAAACTGCGACTGTACTCAGTAAATGTCTGCAGCGAACGGTGAGTGGGCAGGACGAAAAAGGCGGTCAGCTTGCTGTCTCGAAAAAATTTATTGAGGGAAACAATAAACGTGGGCTCAAGGTCCGTTCGCTATTGAAGGAATTTATGGGAATAGTATATAAATCGAGCCCCATAGCATATAATCATATATTTAGCCAAAGTAGCTCTCTAAGATAGATGCCATAGTAGATTATCAAGTTGGTATTGTTTGCTGCTTAAATTTATAGCAAAAAACCGAACAAGAGTTTTTTCATAAAAAAAAGCGGTGATGTTTAACATCACCGCTTTTTTTTAGCACCTTTAAGCTTCTACCACCGGAATCACTTGGCGGGCGGCATATTTGCCGCAAGCGCGGCAAATGCGGTGAGGAGCTTTTGGCTCGCCGCAGCTGGCGCAGGCGCATGGCATAGCTTCGGGGCTCAGACGCATATTAGCAGCGCGTTGCATTCTTGAGCGGGAGGCAGATTTACGTCGTTTGGGGACTGGCATGATTTAACTCCAAAAAAAAATAGGGCCTAAGGTTTTCTCAACAACTTAATAAAAGGGTTCTCGCGTGCTCTGCCGTCATCGGGTGATGTCAAAAAAGAGCCAGGCCCACAGGCCTCTTTCACCACTGCTAGCACACCACCACACTGGGGGTAGTCGGGAACAGTAAGGAAAATCTGCTCGCGCAAAATAAGGGCCAAGTCAATGGACATCTTGGAAAAATATCCTACTACTGACTCGTTCTCATCTTGAGCTGAATCACTATCAAAGGCTAGATCTAAACCGCTATTCACGTCGTCAACGATTTCTTGTTCAATCAATCTCATAGTTAAATCAAGGTCAATTTGGTGTTCTAGATCCGAAAGGCATTTAGAGCAGGCTGAAAATAAAGGAAAACTTGCTTTCAGGCGCAATCTATAGCCCTGGCCGCTTTCTTGCTCAAGAGCAAAGCTAGCCGAGACGGGTGCTTTCGCGGTCCACGAAAAAATCCCTTTGCCTGGCTCGCTGATAAGTGCTGACAAAGCTTCTGCAGAGATCTCTCGTTCGAACAACAGCCCAAGCACTCCCACTTCAGAAGTGGAAATGTTGAATGACTTAAAGTCTTTATGAAAATTGGCTGATGACAACATAATAAGGGTTTTTAGCGCGTTGCCCCAGGTTGTCAATAGTTATTATGCCCGATTGACCACGTATAAAAACTCTTTATTACGCAGTTTTTTTACTTGGCCAACCTTTTGGCCTTGTTGGTTATAAATACCTATTTGCGCTCCCACATATCTTTTATAGTCTATTTGATGGGTTGTTACTGTGCCAAATTGTGATAATAAAATCTCTACATCAGCCTTGTTAATAAAGCCTTCGTCACTAAAAGAAAGTACAATATTACGGGTATTTAGGTTGCTAAGAACGTTGGTGAGAGACTGGTGGAATCGGCGCTTTGAGTTAAAATCGCTCTTGACGCTTTGGCAATCTATTCGTTTTTGGGCGCGGCCATATAAGTCGGGGCGGTCATTGCGCACGAGCGTTTCCCAAATGTGATAATTGCCACGATAGCTGTGCTGGTTATAAGGCGGATCGAGATAAGCCACATCACACTGGATTTTTTTGGCAGCCTCTTCAGCATCGGAACAATGAGCCTGATATTGACGCCCTTGATGGGCCGCTGCCAATTTAGGAATCCTTAAAGTAAGCGGTAAATGGGCGCGCGGAGCCCAGTCTTTTAGGAAGGCCATTTGAATCCCGCAAGTGGAATCTACCCGATCAGCAGCTTCCATCAAACTTACCAATAATACTGAGCGTACGCGATCATTGACATCGAGATGTTCAATGGCGCCGCGAATAGCATCGATTTTTTCACCGTTTTTAGGGTGAAAGAAACGCGCATTTAAACAGTAGTTGTTGGTGAAGAAATCTGCCTTTCCTGGAAGGTTATTTAAGTGATTAATAATCTCAATAAAATTATCTGGTAAATCATTTGTGCTGGTTTCTAAATAGCAACGTGCAATATGGTAAGCGAATAAATTGTGATCGTTAGCAAACACTGAATAGCCTTGCTCTTTAAGGGCAAAGCCCACTCGCGAGGTGCCTGAAAAAAGGTCCAATACGGATTGGCAGTCGGGGAAACTTACTTTGATGGTTTCGATAATCCAGGCTATCAACTGCCTCTTCGAACCCAAATATTTAATCATGCTTCACAAGCCTTCTTAAAATGACGATACAGCGACCTATTCTAAAAACCTATAATTTACCAGAGAGTTCACTCACTATAAAATACTTCTTGCATTTCAAATAGAAAGGCTCTCTTGTTTTCTCAAAAATGAATATCTCGAAAGCAGATTAATTATTGCTAAGAAAATTTTTGAGGCAACATAGTTATTTTTGATGAAGTAATTATTTTTTGCAACTTCGTTTATTTCGCCGAAGTTTTCTTGCAACGAATGGTTGAGGCAGAAAGTCTTTTTTGGCTAGATAGTATGGGCTATAACGAGAAAATTGGGTCATCTCTAATTTCTGCTTAAATAAGCAGGTTATGACGTTTTTTACTATCTAATTTAGCGGTATCTTAAATGCTTTTTAAGGTGATTATTTAGGGCGCGAAATGTTTTTGTATCAATTAAAAATCGAGATTTGCCGCAATCCGAATGTGCGGATAGCTTCAAGTTTTTGGATTTTGGCCAAGAACCCGACTAGGAAATCTTTAAGCTCGAGGTAGCATCGCTTAGATTAGAAAAGTTAAAAACGAGCAAAACGCACACATGGGCAAAATTAAAAAGAAAAATCGTATCGGTTCGCGGTGGGTGATACTGGCATTGTTTAGCGGCATGATGCTGCTTGCAGCTAGTCTTTCGGTGATGTTTTGGCTGGCCCAAAAAGATTTGCCTAATCTTGATGCTTTAAAAAATTACCAGCCTCCCCAAAGTACGGTGGTCTATGACCGCAATCAGCGCGTGGTAGGGCGTTTTTTTGACGAGCGGCGAACGGTTATTTCCGTTAAAAAATTACCCCGCCATGTGGTAGAGGCATTTGTTGCCGTTGAAGATGGCAGTTTTTTTGAACACCATGGTCTCGATTATTTTGCCATAATGAGAGCCGTTATTTTAGAAGTTAAATACCGTACTATTGGTGGACGACGGGTAGGAGGGAGCACGATTACCCAACAAACCGCGCGCGATATGCTCTTAAGTTCAAGCCAAACTTATATGCGAAAAATAAAAGAGATATTATTGGCGCGACGTATTGAGCAGGCCTTGTCGAAAGATCAGATTTTGCATCTTTATTTAAACCAAATTTATTTTGGTAATGGCGCTTATGGTATTGAAGAAGCGGCACTCACTTATTTCTTTAAGCCAGCCGCCAAATTGGAACTTTTCGAAGCAGCGGCTCTCGCGTCCATTCCTAAAAGTCCCAATCGCATCAATCCTTTTGCTGACACAGTGCGCTTGAAAGAACGGCAGGCCTATGTGCTCGATCAAATGGTGAAGCTTGGGTTTACCGACGAGAAAAAGGCGCTTGCCGCGAAGAATGCTTTGCTCTTTAGTGCGAGCTCAGGCAAAAATAGCCGCGCTACTGCACCTTATTTTCTCAGTGCAGTTCGCAATGATTTGGTTCCTAGGGTGGGTGAAGAGGTTATTCGAAAAGGCGGTCTAAAAGTTTATTCTTCCCTTGATTTGGATATGCAAGTATTGGCTGAAGAATCGCTCCAAAGTGGGCTAAGAGCGCTTGATAAGCGTAATGGTTTTAGGGGGCCCTTACTTCGGCCTGATGATGCGCAATCGAGGGTGCTCAAGGAAAAACTGGCTACTTTTAAGGAAGCGGCTTTCGTGGGGTCCGGACCAAAAAGAGTTTGGGATCTGCGGCGCTTAGCTAAAAATAATATGAAGAGGGATATAAGCTCTCTCGTGGCCAACTCGAGAATTTTGTCGCCCGAAGAAGGCCTGATTATTGGCGTTCGCGTGGAAAAAGTGAACGAACAAACCAATGTTGCTATGGTGGATGTGGGTTCTCGCCTGATTGAGCTTCCTCTTCGCGGCCTTACATGGGCAAAACCCAAAGAGGGCGTTAAAAAAGTGTCAGAAATTTTGAAGGCCGACGATATAATTCTGATCAAGCTTAACGACGTGAAAAGCAAAATGTGGGCAAGTCTTGAGCAAGTGCCGCTTATCAACGGTGGTCTAGTTGCCCTTGATGTGGAGACCGGCGGTGTTTTGGCAATGGTGGGTGGCTATGATTTTGACGAATCGCCATTTAATCGCATTATGCAGGCAAAAAGGCAGCCTGGTTCGGGGATGAAGCCTTTGATTTATGCCCAGGCTATTGATCGCGAATTAGTAACGGCAGCAACCATTATTACCGATGCTCCCAAAGCTTTTTTTGACCCAGGCACTGAAGAATATTGGCGGCCTCGTAACCATACCAATAAATATTTGGGTGATATTACGGTGCGTCATTGTTTGCGCTCATCGATAAATACCTGCACTATTACCTTGCTTGAGAAAATTGGCATCGATAGTTTCTTGAACTTCGCCAAAGACGTAGAGCTTGTAAGCCCCATTACCCCCTTTCCTCGCAATCTTACGGTTGCGCTTGGAAGTGCGGAAATATTTCCCATTAATCTCGCCAATTCCATGCGCCTATTGGCCCGCCAAGGACGATATTCGCCTTATCATTTGATTGGCAAGGTGAAGTTGTCCTCGGGCAGCGTGCAGGAGATGGAGCGTGTGGCGGACAAGCAGCTCCTAAGGCCTGAGTCGGCTTATATCGTCACCAATATTTTGCAGGGAGTTATTTCGGGCAATAATAGGGCAAAATATTTAAGCGAGGTTATGACACCCTTGGCGGGTAAAACCGGCACCACCAATAACGTTCGCAGTACTTGGTTTTTTGGTTATTCGCCTAAAGTGTTGGCTTTGGTATTTATTGGTTATGACGATAATCGCAGTATCGGTGCCACCGAGTGGGGTGTGACCACAGCTTTTCCTATTTGGGCGCGTTTCATGAATGGGATTAAAGAGAATCATGAACCTTTTTCTTTTGTACAACCTGAAAACCTTGAGTGGCGCACCATCGATACCACCACGGGTCAAGGGCAGGATGACGAAGATCCTAATCCCATGGCAGGTCAGTTGATGAGCGAAGTATTTATCCGGGGCACGGCTCCCGTTGCGGTGGAAGAGCGTGAAAATACGCGAATAGAAGTGCTCGATAACTCGGCCTTTGCCCCTTAAGGTAAATGGATTGTTGCATAACCGACGGCCTGTTTTGTCTCAACAACTCCTCTCCCGCAAGCGAGAGAGGGAGCGTGGTGATTGGCTTTAGCCTCAAAATCTATATGCAATAACGCTTTTTCAGAGGAGTTTGGTAAGGCTATCCTGGCGATTATTTTCGAAGCCTCTCAAACCGAGCTTTCCGCCACACCCGAATAATAAAAATAAATAAACTTAAAATACCCAAGAGCCCCGGATTAGTTGTGCTACATCCGAGCTCCTCGAGCTCTTCCTCGGGCTCACTTGCCTCCAAACTAAAATCACAATTGGATCGGTCAACAGTACCATCCATTTCAAAGCTAACTTGCAGGTTATCTAGTATATATTTAAAGTCATAACTTACCAAAGAGAGATATATTATTTTTTGCTCGCAACGTTCAAAATCGAGCGACATTGAGGCTGTCCAATAACCCTTATCAAAAACAGCTTTGGCGCTTTCTTCGCTAATACTCTCGTTGTTTCGATAAGGCAGCGAGTGAGCTTTTTTAAATTTCCAAACGATGGGTTGATCAAGGCTTGAAATCACGCCCAAGGGAATAATATTGGCGGTGGAATCGGGGGTGCTTTCGGTGCCTAAGAGAGCTCCCGTGCCTCCAAGAAATTGTTTCCACGACAGGGTCATCTTTTTGGCGCCAGCGGGAATGGCTATTTCGAGTTGGGAGCTGGATGGCGCATAGTTTTTTAAGCCGATTTGATTTTTCGATGGAATGAACATCATCTTTTTAGTTCGCGTCTTTAGGTGGTTCGAATCATCGACACTCGAGAGGATATAGGCGCGAAAACAATCCTTCACTCCTCGACTTTCGAGGACTTGTTCAGCCATTTTTGCGACTGCCTCGCCTAAAGATGGACGGGCTTTTATCGTTTCGATAAGTTTTTGGCTTTGGGTTTTAAAATCTTCACTGACGCTAGCCTTTGAAAGCGCGGCTAAAACAGCGCGATCAAACTCAATAGCCCCCGGCATTCCTTGTGCTTCTTTAATTTTCTTGCGAATAGCCCACAGCGCCCCTGACCATACTTGAGAATCATTGTGAATTTCGCCGACGATATTGTCCGGACAGCTCGCCTGGTTTTCGATGTTTCGCAAGCTCGCTTCACCCTCGCCCCCTCTAATGGCGGCATATTCACCAATATTGGAATCGTTGGTGAAGGCTGCGGCGAAATAATCGGACCAGCCTTCATTGAGGCTGCCTGGCTCAGAGTGAATGCCCCATTCATCGAGGCCGAGAGAATTTAGCTTATTCACAAGGGACGTGGTGATGGCATGCATGAACTCATGGAAGACCACGTCGCCATCATAGGCAAAATCGCGGTCGCCTTGGAAAAAGACGTTGTGGTCCCAACTTTTAATTAAATCTGACAATATTTCATCGGCTCGGGGAGTAGTGCTTTTTAGTTGGCTCAAGGCTGGCACGAAGGCGGCATTGCCCATGCGGCTAAAAGTATTGAGAACGATGGGTTTTTCCCTTGAACCTTTGCCAGCCAAGATTTGAACAATAAAGTTCTCAGGGTCAGATTGGCTGCTTCCCATTTTCATATCGGGAATAAGTTGGTTTACGAAAACTCGATAAGGATTGACTGGCTTTCCATTCTCAAGCTTCGGACTGCCATCTTTTTCGCAGGTCATCGCCGATGCTCTGAGGCACCACGTTTGGTCTTCGAGAAGAGAGCGAATATAGTTAAAAAAAGACATCATGGAAAAATAGACTTGGATTTCGCTGAAGCGGTCGATTTCCGAAGCAGGGCCGGGCTCGTCGAGAGGCTTGTCAAAAAAGCCCACCGCTTGTCCATTATTGGCTTTTAGACTGGCTTTGGCAAAGGGCAGATAGGTGCAGCGCACGGTATCGACGCTAATGGTGGGGGGCAAGGTCATCAGAGGGTCGAGGCCTAAAGAATCAGTGGGGAGCTGAACCGTTTCGCGGGTTTGTCGTGCGCCTTCGTGGCTTTCTAAGGCACAGCGCTTGTTGGAATCAGTACAGGGTCCTTCTTTGGGGCACGTATAAAACTTACAGCAGGTGCGGACTTGTAAATATTCACCTTCTAGAAAACCGTTGTCTTTGACATCGACAAGATTTTTAAGGACGACATCTTTTAAATCCTCGCTGCTTGCGCGAGAGGGGGAGGGTGAATAGACGAAAACTTGAGCTAAGGCTTGATCAAAAAAAGCGCTCTGCTCAACCTTTAAAATTTCTCCTGTTTCCGCGTCTACATAAACATCTTTAAGATCGAAGATCGATAAAGTGGGTAATCGGGTTTTATAAACAGGCCTGAGTTCGCCAAAATGCATTAGATATACAGGCTCAAAACTGCCTTCTATTTTTTCCACGAAGGGATTTTTGATCAGTGAACTAGTTTGGATCGCCATTGCACGTTCAAGACTTTCCGCACCGCTGAGGACAAAATGCCCATCGGGAAGTTTGAAGTGAATATATTCAAAAGTGTCGAGCTGGGAACCTTTGCTATATATAGCGTCTGCGCCCTCAACTACGATGCCGTTATAGAGTGGCGTAAGTCTTTGGACTTCTTGCCCCGCAATGGTGGTTGTTTGCGTCAAAAAATCCAATTGGGACTCTTTGGTGTTGGCAAATGAAGAAGAGAAAAGTAGAGCTTTATGAAATTGCTTGAGCTTCGGTGGAGAGGGACTTTTAATAGCAAAGTTATATTGTTGACCAGATTTTGCATCGTGAAGCTTGATGCTAATTTCGGACCAGGAAGAGAAGCAAAACAATAACGAGAAAATGATTGAAAAATACTTCATGGTCAGTAGTCCTTTTTGAGGATTATACACTGAGTAAATAATATATAAAAACTTGAGGTTATTGCAAACGAATATACCTATGCTCGCTTAAGGATGAATATGAAGAGATTTGATAAAGTGGCAGTTTTGGGCGGTGGCGCTTTTGGCGTGGCGCTGAGTAATGTCGTGGCGAAAAAATCCGCTGAGGTTGTGCTGTGGGCGCGAAATGAAGTGGTAGTGGAGGCGATTAACAGCCAGCATCGTCATCCGATCCAGCTCACTGACATTGAACTTGCCCCAAACATTCGAGCGACGACTAATTTGCAAGATGCAAGTTCTCAGGCCTCCCTTGTGATATTGGCGGTCCCTATGAATGCGATGGGTGAAGTATTGCGGGCTGCCAGTATCGATAAAGATGCCACCATTATCAGTACAGCCAAGGGAATTATCAGCGATTCCTTGGAGCTGCCCTGCGATATTATGAAGAAAAATGTGTCGAAGGATCTAGCCTATCGCGCTTGTTATTTATCGGGCCCATCTTTTGCTATTGAACTTGCCCGGGGGCTTCCCACCGCCTTAACTATTGCGAGTCTTTGCCAGGCCTCGGCGCGAGAATTTCAAAATCATTTTTCGAGTAAAAGTTGTCGGCTTTATTGGTCCGATGATGTCATCGGTGTTTGTGTGGGTGGCGCCATGAAAAATGTTATCGCTATTGCTGCGGGGGCTTGTACGGGGCTCGATTTAGGCCGCAATGCCTTGGCGGCTTTAATAACGCGGGGCCTCGCGGAAGTCAGCAGGCTTGCGCAAAAAATGGGAGCAAAGCCCGCCACCATGAGTGGCCTGTCGGGCGTGGGCGATCTTTTGCTGAGTTGCACCGATGATATGTCGCGAAATCATCGCCTAGGAATGTTGCTTGCGCGAGGGGCGGATTTAAAGAGCGCGCTCGCTGCTATTGGGACGGTGGTGGAAGGTGCCAAGACTGCAGAAGCGATTGTGGCGCTCAGTAAAAAATACCATATTGAAATGCCTATTAGTTATGCGGTCTATCAGGTGCTTTATGGTGGGCTTAAGCCGGAAGTTGCTATTTCAGCCCTTCTTGAACGGGCTCCGAAAGAAGAAAGAAACTGAGCACAAATGACTCTGATAGCCAACGACTTTTCGAATAAAATAACCTCGGTGGCCGCTGAGGCGATGAAATCTAAATCGTGGCTTGAGAAAATAACAATGGCATTGTCGGCGGCGCGCTCTAATATATTGGCGGCTAAAACTTTCTTTTGGCTAAAGTCTAGAAAAACTGAAGGCTCATCGAGGAGAATCAGGCGGGCTTGGTCATTGATCAAAACTTTGGCGATATCGATCAGGCGGTGTTCTCCGCCGCTCATGTTGCTTAAAGGTCGGTGAAGTAAGTGGTGGATATTTAGCTTGTCGGCGAGTGTATCGATGCGGCTTAGTTGGGTTTGGTCGAGCCAGGAAAAACCATGGTGGGGCATGAGCCCGTGGGCGATGCGATTTTTGGCTATGCAATAAGGCTGGATCGGGGAAACCTGCTGCAGCATGGCGATTTTTTTAGCGCGCTCAAGAGGATGAAGCCCGGCAATGGGCTTTTGGTCGAGTTTTATTTCGCCGGCATGGGGCGCGAGCAATGCTCCCAAAGTGTGAAGAAAGGTGGATTTTCCAGCGCCATTATTACCCACTAAGGCGACGATAGCGCCGCTTTCCCAAACCCCGCTAAAATTTTCGATGAGTAGTGAGGAATTTCTTATTAATCTGAGTTTATCGATGACGAGCTCAGTCTTCATGAACCCCTCTTAGAAGCAGGAAAAAAAATACCGGCGATAATATCAGAGCGGTCAAGGCTCCAACCGGAATTTCGGTTTGCCAGCAGGCAAAGCTTAGACGGCTCAGGGTATCAAAAAAAACTAAAATAATAGCCCCTAAAAAGCTTGCGGCAGGTAAGACAAATCTTAGGTCGGGAAATATTATCAAACGCACAAAATGTGGAATCACCAGCCCCAAAAAACCAATCATGCCGGCAAAAGCTACGACGTTGCCGATCAATAAGCAGTTAGCGATGATGGCGAGCTTTACGGTGGCATGAGCATTAATGCCCAGTATGGTGGTCTCAGTGCTGCCAAACGATAAAATTTCGAGCTCTCCGCGGAGGTGAATTAATATGGCCAAACCAAGCAGCCAGGCGGGAATAATAAACCATAATTGCGAGCTTTCCACGGCGCTAATATGGCCCACTAACCAATAAAGAAGGCTTTGGGTTTTGGTGGGGGGCAGAATAGTTTTAAGCAAGGTTATTAAGGCTGCGGCCAGAGAATTGATCAGGACGCCCACAAGGAGGCAATGGCTCAAACTTTGTTTAGGTGATTTGGTTAAATAGAAAAAAATAAAAAGGAAAGCGGTTAGCCCCCCGAGGATGGCGCCAATGCTTGGGGCAAGCCAGATATTGGTGGACCAAAAGCTAATGACTAAAGCTGCACCTAAGGCCGCGCCGCCGCTTATGCCGAACAAATGCGGGTCGGCCAATGGATTGCGAAAAATAGCTTGTAAAGAAGCCCCGCTCGCGGCCAAAGAAGAGCCGGCAATGATGGCCAACAAGGTTCGACAGCTTCTATAATTAAAAACCGCTGCATGCTGAAGGCGATCAGTGAGGACAGCGGTAGACCACCCCAAAGGGCCCGTGATCATGGACACTAAGATGGCAAAAACGAGAAGCACACCCAAAAGGGTGAGAATTCTGCGGTTGAGCTGAGGAGTCATGACATAGTGGGGCATAATTAGACGCCGGTCGACAACAAGTTGGAAAAATACCCAATATCTTCGATAAGGGCCGGAGATGGCGAAAAAAATAAGGGGCGCTTGGGCACTATCAAAGTCGGGCCAAAATTAAAGAGGTTAAGCCCTAGACTTTGTAAGAGTCGTTCATAGGCTTTCAAATTTTCTTGTCCTTCAAGCAGGACCATTACATGAGGTGGCGCGGTCAACAAGTTTTCCAAGGGCCAAATCGGCCAGGCCGTATGCGGGTTTGTACCGAGATTAGCAAAACCCATGGCCTCGACTATTTCTGCAATAAAGGTTTTCGCTCCCGCCACAACCAAGGGTGAATGAGCGATAGCCAAGAGAATAGTGGGGCGGTTTTGGCCTGGGGCCCATGTTTGGGCTTTAGCATCGCTAAGGGCTCGATCGAGGCGCTCATTTAAAAGCTGGCCTTTCTTTTTGACACCAAGTTTTTCACCGAGCTTTTCATTGATAAAACGAATGTCGCTGAGGGAATCGGGTTGATGGGCAAATATTTCTATGCCGTTTTCCTTGAGGCGACGAAGTTTGTCGGCGGCGAAAACATGGGGAACGGCCAGCACCAAATCAGGCTTGAGACTTAAAATAATTTCAAAGTTGGCGTCGGCAAAAGTGCCGATGCGCGTGACGTTTTTTACTGCATCGAGGTCGCAGTGGTTTGTGATCCCCGCTAGGCGATGGGCTTGTCCGAGGGCCACGACCGTCTCGCAATAGGAGGGCGCCATGGCGATAATGCGTTGATAGGAAGAATTTTTAGGTGCGACGGGGGAAGAGCCAGCAAAATAAAACCCGGCTGCGATAAAAAACGCTACAAAAAGAGCCAAACCAAGTTTCACGGGCCAAATATCTCCAAAAGATCGAGCGGAACTATTTTTTCCTGGCCCCCTATGACGGCCCACGCGCCAAAGCCAGGTTGATAGTCTTTGGCATAGTCTTTAAAGCGAAAAATAAGTTGCTCAGGACTAGGCATGAGGCGCTTATCCTGGTCGCCATTGAGCATGAGTGGCTCAATAAAGGGAAAGGGGAAATAACCTTCATTAAGGCTATAGACCACAAGACTGCCATCACTGGACGCGAGAAAGACCAAATCGTCATGCCATAGTGATGCTAGAGTAAAACTGAAAGGGCGATGAAAGGGGTGGGGCTTTATGTCATTATCGGTGAATGCGGTAGCATTCTCCTCGAGAACGGCTATTTTATTGCCATAGGCCAAAGGCACCACGAGTTTAGAGCCCACTAAAGCGGGCTGGCCCGGACTAAAGTCGACCAGGGCTATCGGATTGCTAAGACTCAAGCTTGTTTTATCCGCGGAAAGAGTAAGTTTTACGAGACCAGCGTCGTCGCTGGTGATGGGATTTGTATTTGTATCACGATAAGCTCCTGCACAACTAACCCATATTTCAGTTTCATTCTTCACCATAAAATAGCGAGGATTTTTAAAAGGGAGCTCAACAATTGCTTCGCTACGAATCTTATTATTTTCGATCTTGAGCAAGGCCACTATTCCTTTTCCCACCACCGCCAAATCATTCTTAGTGTGATCGGCGAACTGATAATAGTTAGCAAAGCTTGCTAAATAAGTGGTGTCGTCGAGAGCAATTATTTGCTCAGGACTATGAGCAAAAGATTTACTAATGCTCGTGCTAGATTCCGAAGTACCGTCGACACTCAGTGGTATTTTTACCGTGAGGGCCGGGTTATTTTCAAAGAGATAGAGATTGCCTGTCTTATCTTTGAGGCGGCTTTTATCCGCAATACTTCCTTGGCTTAGATTTAATAAAGCGAGTTCACCACTCCCAGAAAAGGGCACAAGTGCATGATTGCCTTTAGATGCGACCATGCGAGGAAAAAGGTTTGCAGTGGCGTTTGGATTTAAGCCAATGGTTGAACTAGCTTTTTTCTTCAGGCGTCCCGTCTCGTCGACATTATGAAGACTAATGAGCATTGCATTGCTCGATAAAATCGCGGCACTAGAGCCGTTTAACGCCACATAGCTGAGCTCATTGTCGGTACTAAAAGGCTTTTTAGCGACATTGGCGATTGCCTCTGGCAGATTCTTTATCTGATAGGTTTCAGAATAATGCTTGGAATCCACGCTAAAGGTGAGATCGCCGACACTCGCACTTTCTTGAAGGGTCAACTCAACATCAAATCTTCCTTCTGCGTCCGAGATGGTATTTTCCTTCTTGTTATTATGGCTTCCCACCTCGACAAAGACCGGAGTATTAGGCGGTGTTGCTCCCCGAAAACCGCGAGCGCGGACGCCGCGTGAAGTTTTTGCCATTACGATCAGCTGGTGCTTGATGGGACCTGTAGGCAATATCTTGAACTTAGGTTCATCCTTGCAGGATGCAAGCAGGAGAAGGGCGGTGAGCGCGATTATTGATTTCTTCATTACAAATTCTCCAATTCAACTTGTCCAAAAAAGATGGTGCCGGGGAGCGGCATTTCGTAAATATCTCGCGCAGTCTTGTGATTAAAAACGTTGCTGATGGAGAGCGAAGTAGTGAGTCTTTTATAGACGCGCGCCGAGAAAATCGCGTCGACGAGAGCATAAGCCTTGGTCTTAAGAGTGCCGTTAAGATTGGCTGAAGTTGGCCCGCGATAGCGGCCAAGCAAGCTCATGCTTAAGAAATCTTCGGTCCCAAAACGTAATTTGCTGAAACCAAGGAAGGGCGGCGCCTGAGGTAATGGTGCTTTGCTGGCTTTTACTCGCGTGTATAAAATTGAGTTATTGCTTTCAAACATCAACCATTCACGGGGTTCATAGCTAAAATTTACATCGATGCCATAGCGTCTGGCCGTGTGAGCATTGATGGGTTGTTGCTTAGTGCCGAGCAAGGGAACATAGACGATCACGTCGCTGAGCCACCCCAAAAAACCGGAGACATGGATTTGAGCGAGGGGGCTTATTCTGTAATTAGTACTCAGTTCAATATCCCACACGCTTTCTTTTTGCAGGTCCGGATTGCCGACGAAGAAACGATTGTTAGCGTGCAATTCCATGAACGTGGGAAGGCGTTGAGCGCGAACAATGCGGGTGGTGACACTCATGCGATCGCTCGGCTCAATGGTTATGCCTAGGTCTTTCTTAAATACCAAACCATAAGTCTGATACCCGATCATGCTGAAATTACTAAATACTGTGGGCTTCATACGACCATTTAGGCGGCTAACGCGTTTCATGAAAAACCCAGCACCGATGCGGGTTTGATCAATTTCATAGGCTCTTTCAATCACGATTTGTTGAGCCAAATCGAATTCCGCCATGGATTTAAACCATTTTAGCGGTCTAATACCGAGCTTAATCTCATGCGTTGTGCTCATGAATTGTTCGTCATTGGTGGGAATGTCGGTCGTGGAATAATTAAACAAACTATTGGCCACATTGGTATAAAATTCCGCCCGATCCAGTTTTTTAGCAGCTCCTACTGATAGGCCAGAATAGACCGAATGGCTTCGCAAATGGGGGGTGGGAGAGGATTGAAAACCGGCGATTCCACCTTCGTGGGTGTTTAAGGCAACTAATGCGTGTCCGCTGCCGGTGGGGGATTTTCTTTGATAGTTCACCAAAGCTTGAAGGCGATGCTGATCATTATTGTCGCGATAATAATTATTGTTTGGATCTTTTTTATCTAGATGGGGGGAGGAATAGGCAAAATTGCCTTCGGTGGAAGAAACTTGCAAGGCCACCAACATGCTCGAATAATCGTCGAGCGGCGCCCCCGCACTTGCGCCCGCTTTGAGGCTTGATTGGGTGCCTATGCCGAAAACACCCTTGGCATAGGGCGCGGTAAAATGGGGTAAGCTAATGTGAAGGCCTTCCGCATTGGTTTGCATGCGGCTGGCGGCGAAGAGAAACATGGCATTGGCATCGCTAAAGCCGTTCACGGGATTATTAAGATTGAGTCCCTCTAAATCTACTCTGAGACGTCCATCGGACAAGCCTCGATAGCGAAGTTCAGAGCGCCCCAGAGGTCCATTTCTCTCCGTCAGCGTCAGTCCTGGAATATGAAAAAGCATCGCGGAATCGCTGAGTTTTTGATGGGAGCTTTGGTCGGTAGTATAGCTAAAGCTAGAAGCATGGGGAGGCTCGATTTCCCCCTCGACCACGGTTTGATTTTCTTGCAACTCAAGTTCAGTCGTAGGTTTTTCGGTATCGCTAAATGCCTGCGGGGCCAAAATAAAAAGCGCCAACCAACTATTTTTCAATGACATTATGCACCTAGTGACCAGATTAACCAATGGATTGCGACGGGAAAGGCAAGCAAATGAATTCATCAGCGAGAGCTAGCAATCGGATTTTGATAATTCAAATGGCGTTGTTGCATAAATATTAAAAACACTTTGCTGGCCCCACTACTTCAGCCTCCCTTTAGGATTATTATTTAACGAATAATGGGTTCAATGACATTCCTGTTCATGGATGTGCTAGGAGATCGAATGAAGAAATTATCAAGGCTAGGATTTTTGCTGCTGCTCGGCTCATCGGCTGGGTTTTTAGGCTGCAGAAGTATTGAAACTAAAACAGTGAAAGGTATGAGTGCTATGGAAGGAATTAATCGCTTGCCGACGGATTTGAGCGGCAATAATATTTTGGCTCGATGCATCGAGCATATCGAAGCTGCTGACATTGTTAAAAAACAATTGGTCAAAAACTCTAGCAGTGCTCCATTTTTGAATACCCTTCAGGCCTACAACGATATTTTGATTCATCTCGATGCAGCTTTAAGTCAGGCATCTTTGTTGAGCCAAGTTCACCCCGACGAGAAAATTAGAAAAGATGCTGAAACCTGCGAGCAAAAAGCCTCCAGTTTTGCCACTGATTTATCGCTTGATCGTGAATTATTTGAAGCCATTAAGCTCGGCCAGACGGCGAGCCTAGATGCTGAGGCTAAACGCTTATTCGATCGTACCCTGCGTGATTTTAAACGCTCCGGCGTCGATAAAGATGAGCCGACGCGGCAAAAAATTAAGCTCCTCAGAGAAGAGTTGGTGACTATTGGTCAGCAGTTTGGTCAAAATATTCGCGACGAACGTTTTGTCATCAAGCTTGATAGCGCGAAAGACCTCGCAGGTATGCCAAGTGATTATATCGATGCGCATAAGCCTGGGGCCGATGGCAAAATCGAGATCTCGACGGATTATCCTGACTATATTCCATTTATGAAATATGCCCAAAGCAATAAACATCGCCAAGAACTTCGTTTTAAATATCTGAATCGTGGCCATAAAAACGGTCCCATTCTTCAATCGATGATCGAAAAAAGACATGAGCTGGCCCGTATTCTTGGCTATAATTCTTATGCCGATTATGTAGCTGAAGATAAGATGATTAAGGAATCTAAATCGATTCATAGTTTCATCGATAAAATATCAAAAATAGCGAAGGCGGGTGCTGATAAAGAATATGAAGCTTTGCTAAAATTTAAACAAAAAACCGATAAATCTGCAAAGAGCATTGAAGGCTATGAAAGTGGTTATCTTGAAGAAGCTTTTAAGAAAGAACAATTTAAGTTTGATTCTCAAGAAGCTCGCTCTTATTTTTCCTATGACAAAGTTCGCAGTGGTTTATTGGCAGTAACCGGTAAATTATTTGGGCTTCGTTATGAGCGCGTTCAAGATACGAAAGTTTGGCATCCATCGGTAGAAAGCTATGATGTCTTCGACGAAAATGGAAAGCTTGGTCGTATCTATTTGGATATGCATCCACGCGATGGGAAATATAAACATGCAGCGCAGTTCACGGTTGTGAGTGGACTAAAAGATCGTCAATATCCCGAAGGGGCACTGGTTTGTAATTTTCCTGAGCCCAAAGAGGGCGATAAAACGGCTCTAATGGAACATCGCGAAGTGGTTACGATGTTTCACGAGTTCGGGCACCTGCTTCATCATACTTTCGCGGGCAAGCAAAAGTGGATGCCATTTTCAGGTGTTGCGACGGAATGGGATTTTGTAGAGGCTCCTTCTCAGTTATTGGAAGAATGGGCTTGGTCGCCAGAAGTATTGGCCATGTTTGCCACCAACCAAAAAAACGAGCCAATTCCTGCCGAATTGGTCAAAAAAATGCGTGCTGCGGATGAGTTTGGTAAGGCCATTGCTGCTCGTCAGCAGATGTTTTATGCGGCCTTAAGTGCTGATTATTACGATAAAGATCCAAAGTCTTTTGACTTATTAGGCCACCTCAAAGAATTGCAAGCGCAATATTCTTATTTCCCCTACGAAGAAGGTACCCACTTTCACTACAGTTTCGGCCACCTCGAGGGCTATTCGGCTTTGTACTACACTTACATGTGGTCATTAAGCATTGCCAAAGATTTACTCGAGCCCTTTAAACAGGAAGGCCTGATGAATCCGAGCGTCGCCAAACGTTATCGCGATATTGTCCTAAAACAGGGCGGCTCGAAGGATGCCAAGGATTTAGTACAAGAATTTTTAGGACGTCCCTTCAAGTTTGATGCCTTTGAAAAATGGCTAAAAACCGTTCCCGTGACCTGATTATGAGGAATGCTCGGGCTAATCCTTGCTAAGTTTCTTTTTGAGATCGCTCAGTTCATCTTCAAGGCTGGGAGTATTCGTACTCTCAGTTTTTTTTGGCTCATCTTCAATGTTCTTATTTTGTTCCATATAGGCCATAAGTTCAGTAAGAGCCGCCACTTCTGCTTCATTAGTATCGATTTTTTCTTCCATTCGATCAAAATTATCAAATAAACGGGTGTCATTTACGTGATCGGGGCTTTCGGCAGGGGGAATAAGGGTCGTATTTCGGATACGCAGGCTTGCTTCGGGGCTCCTTTTTAAACGACGAATTTTGTCATCTAAAGCTTTTAAGCCTCGATTTATCGTATCGATAGATTGTTGTTCTTCTTTGATGAGATGGGCTAATTCTTCATATCTATTTTCCAATATCTGCCGATCTTTTATTAGTGATTCATCGCTTAATTTATCCTTATTTATTAGTGAATTTTCTGCTTTGCTAGATAGTTCTATTATTTGATTTTTAAGTGTTTGTTGTTTTTTTTGCGCGAGCTTAAGTGAAGCCATGGCGGATAATAAAAGTCGATGGGCTTTATGTTTGCTGGCTTCAACATCGATAATTTTTTGGGCCCGCAATTTTTTGGGATCCTCAGCCTTATCGAGCCAATCGTTAAGGTTTGAACGTACGAGATCGTTGAATTTTTTTATTATGCCCATTTTGTCACCCATTGCCACCCCTCAGCCAAAAATGGCCGGGGCACTTGTTCAAACAGGAAATTATGATAAAGCCTTAAAGCCTTTTGCCTATTAACTAATCATACGGGAAAGAAACCAACATGGATACCTATCGCGTCGGGTCCAACATTGATTCGTGGTGCACCAAGTGTAAGCTTGTGCTCGCTCATACCATTGAGGCTCTTGCCCAAGGGTCTATTAAAAGGGTGCAATGTAATACTTGCCGGGGTAAGCATCAATTTAAAGACAGCGAACCCAAATTAGCCACTAAAAAATCTTCACCAGCAACCAAGAGTGATAAGGCTCCAAAAGCCCGTTCAAAGGCTGGGGATTTTAGCAAACTGGTGCGCAATCGCTCTATCGAGGTAGCACTTCCTTACAGCGTTAAGAAGCATTTTGCGCGAGGCGATCTCATCAACCATGTGCAGTTTGGCATGGGTGTTGTGGTAGACCAAAAAGATGTGCAAAAGATTGAAGTATTGTTTGAGACGGGACCTAAAATCTTGATTCACGCTCGAACATAAAAAACCTAAAGCATAAAGCTTTAGGAATTTTTGCCTACCTATAAGGCCACGCGCTTACTTTTTAAGTTCGACAAATTTTTGCGGTTGGTTGAAGTGCGCTTGGCATCCGGTTGAGATAAATACAAAGGCGGCGAGAAGTGCTGCTGGTAGAATCCAAAAACCGCTTTTCATATGTGTCCCCATTCAAAGTTTTTGATCGCAATCGAAACTATTTAATTACTTCGATGGGATCTTGCACGTCGTTGATCTAGTTTAACGCGCTAAAAATGATCAAAAAAAAGGAGAAAGTCGAGGTACGACTTTCTCCCTAGGGTTAGTAGATCTAACCACTGCGGCGATCAAAACTTTTTATGTACCACCTTCGTCGTCACTGAAGTCCCCACCAGCACCAGCGCCATCGCCGTTATCATCATCGAAGTGGAATTCGAAGAGGTCAGTACCTTCTTCGCATTCATTGATCAAACCACGGCGTGGTCCGATGACTGGAGCAACGGGAGGAAGGAGTTGTGGACCGATAGGACCTTGAGGACCTGCTACGAGAGGTTCACCTAGAGCTACGAAGTTATAAGGATCTTGCATGAGTGGATCGATCCAGCAATCTTTGATGCTGGTAGCGAAGAAGGCAGTGCGATTCCAACCATGTTGATCATCTTGATCGTAGGCGCGCGTTTTAAGGAAGGCCACATCTTCAGGTACCAAGATACCGTTAGGATAAATGGTCAGAGCGCGACTGTTATCAATTTCTTCCAAAGGTGGTCCGAATTCGGAGCATTCTGGATGGATGTGGCAGTCATTATCACCGCAGTCAGTCAAACCATCGCCATCGTCATCCACGCCGTTACCGCACGCGGTTTCGACCGACAGAATCGGCAGATAACCACCGGTGAACACTGGATAGCCCGGAGCCCCCAAAATAGCTAAATCCGAGGCTGATCCGTTTTCTACTGGTTTGTAACTTGCATCTTCGGTTGAATTTGACTGATTGCCGCAGTTGTTCAACGCAATAAAACTGGCAGAAAATAACGCAAGCATTGCGTACTTGCTCATTATGCTTGTTTTCATCTTACCCCCCTAGGTAACGCGCGAATAATCTTTTTGCTGTGCTGAGCGCGCGCACTTCAGCATCGGGGGGATTTAATAAATGACCTCTTCCTTTGCACGTGAAAGTGATCTTTCATGGATCAATAATTTTTTGTGGTTGAATAATAGCGAGGTGAATTTGGGTGACAGTGTGAGGGGATGTAGGTGTTGGGCTTTGTCATCTTCGGGGTTGACCGGCGTTGTTGCGTAAATGGGGGCTATTTTATCTCAACAACTCCTCGCCCGCTTGCGGGAGAGGCTAGGGAGAGGGTGGAGAGACATAAACGTGAAAGTCATTACAAGAAATCCTTCGTTTTTGTTTCTCCACCCTCTCCCCCAGCCCTCTCCCGCAAGCGGGCGAGGGAGCGTGCAGGGCCTTAGCCTCCAAATTTATTTATGCAACAACGCCGGGTTGACCCGAGGATGATAATTTAGGATCAGATGAAACTTAAGTGGATTTAGGGATTATAAGCTAGGCTATACTTCTAAGAAACTTCTTAACTTCATTATATAAATAAAATTTATCCCCATAAGTCGAACACCCATCTTGTACGACAATGTGCCCATTGCTGATCACGGTTTTAATATTCGAAGTATTGCCGGCGAGAAATAAAGCCTCCATCGCCACCTCAGGCCCATGCCACTCATATTCAGGTGGAAGTTCAATACCAATATAATTGGGGGCTATTTGAGGGGGCATCTGAGGATAAAGTGAGTTCAATCCGTTAACCGTGAGACAAGGTAAGAGTTTTTTATAAAGCCAATCGCCATCGCGATTTAAAACCGAGCGTTCTTTCAATCGCAAGCGCTCATGTTCTTCTAAACATTGTGCCTCATGAAAGGGATCAAGGCGCACATGTTGGTCGCTTCCCACACATATTTTGAGTCCCGCCTCAAAAAGCTCTTTTAATGCAATGATCCCATCTCCCAAGTTTCGCTCAGTGGAGGGGCAGATGGAGATCAAAGGCCGATGTTGTTCGAGATACGCACGATCACCCTCAATCAATTGAGTTGCATGAATCAATGTGGTTTGAGGTGAGATTAAGTTGTGATGAGCGAGCCATGCGATCGGTGAATGGCCTGTGGCCTGAAGGCAATCTTTCACTTCTTGGCTTTGTTCACTTGCATGGATATGCAAGGGCATTTTTGATTTTATTACCCGCTCAAGAATAGGCGCGAACCACTCAGGAGGAACGGCTCTCACTGAATGAATCGCGATACCAGTCGAAACCTGTGCCCCACTTAACTCTTGCTCCACTAATGCTGCATGGGACAGGAACTCTTCAGCCGTATTAAAAATAAAGCGCCTTTGTTCAGGGAGTGCAGGTGTATTGAAATGGCTCTGATGGTAGGCCGAAGACAATAGACATAAATGGATTTTAATTTTTTTAGCAGCAGCGGCTAAGGCACGACTCATGGCCAAAGGGTCATCAAATTTTTTTCCGCTTTGGTCGTGATGAAGATAGTGAAACTCGCCCACGTCAGTAAAGCCCGCTTCAAGCATTTCTAAATAAACTAATTGGGCAATGAGCTGTAAATCCATGGGGCTAATCCGGTTAGCCAATTTATACATAGCCTCGCGCCAGGACCAAAAAGTATTGGTGGTGCTACTTTTTTCCACCAGTCCACGTAAAAGTCGCTGAAACACATGGGAATGGGTGTTGACGAAGCCTGGCATTATTACCTGGTTGGGCAACGCTAAAGTGCCCAAAGCGGGATGATGGCTATCAATAACTAGGGGATCCGTGCTTATCTTGCCCTCGCCCGAGATAAAAAAGGCAGCTTTGACGATTAGTTTAGTCATGGTGATCCTATGAGATTTACCAACTTTGCTAGCTTAGATCAGGCACCTCCTGAGAAAAATCAATCCCAGGAAATAAAAGGCTGAAGGAAAGATGAGGTCAAAACCAGTCCAACGCTTATTGAATGCTTGATGAATGTGTCCTAGTTGGTAGAAGGACCTCTTTGTGCTGATTGCGTTCTAGAAGACGTTTAGGCCCCGAATCTAGGAAAATGTTTTGAAACACAACTATCAAAGCTATCTGAGCAATCATTTTTTGAGACTATTGTGGGCTTCAGCCTGGGTGCTAAGTTTTACGGCACCAGTATTTGCTCAATCCATGGGCCCCCGGGGCGGCAAAAAGACCAAGGTGGAAAATACCCATCTCGATCCCACCTTAAGAAAAATTGAAGGCCAGCTGAGTTTCGATGAGAAAACTAAAAAAGCTCTGGAGCGTTCAAATAAGCCTGGCGTATTGCTGGCAGCGTCGATGGAAAGCGACAAAATTTACCGCATCTCAATTATTGGTGCCAACAAGGTAGAGCCTGATGCGGTGGCTTTGCGCTTAGTCAGTAAAATCGGGCAAAATTTTTCCCCGGTGCTGATAGCTGAAGATATTCGCGAAATTTATAAAATGGGTTTATTTGCTAATGTCGAGATATGGCAGCAAAAATTAGCCTCAGACGCCTATGAAATTGAATATCGCCTCACGGAAATTCCCACTATTTTTCAAATCAAAATAAGCGGCAATGAAGCCTTGTCAGAAGATGAAATTAAAGAAAGCCTCGCGGGTTTAGAAAATTATCAAGGTGCCAAAACATCGCGTTTGCAGGCGAATCGTGAAAAAATTCGTGAGCTCTACGTCGCTAAGGGTTATTATTTGGCGAATGTAAACTTCGAGACTCATCCAAGCTCTCCTGAAGATATTAAGAAAAGAGAAAAGGATGGCCTGAATGAATCATCATCATCGAAAGGCCCCGCCATAGAAATTGATACGACCAGTGTGGCAGCGCCGGATTTTGTCGACGTGACTTTTAAGATTGAAGAGAATGCTAAGGTTAAAGTAAATCGCATTTATTTTTCAGGCAATAATCGTTTAAGCGACGAAAAAATTCGCCCGAATTTACGCTCTCATGAAGAACATGCTTTGTCGATTTTGAACGATATGGGTACTTTTCGAAAAGACTATTTAGAAATCGATGGATTGATCCTTGAAAAACTTTTGCATGATCACGGGATGCTCAAGGCCAAAATTCTGCCGCCCTTAGTTGAACTCGGTCCCGATAAAAGCACCATTGATATTGGCTATCGCATGATTGAAGGCGATCAATATTCTTTAGGAGATTTAAGTATTGCCGGCGATAAAGTTGAACATAGTGAAGTTATCTATCGTCTTCAGAAAGAGGCTCGTCCTGAGGAGCCGATTTTTTACTCCGATAAATTATTGAAAGAAATTAGTCAGAAAAAAGGCGAGGTTTTTAATAAATCGCTGATGGCAGAAAATGTCATGGCTATCTCCGAAAAGTATCGCGATGAAGGCTATGCTTATGCCAATGTTTCGCCCATGCCAACCTTTAATGAAGAGGAAAAAAGTGTCGACATAAATATTAATGTCGAAAGTGGTCCTCGTGTTCGTGTGGAAAGAATCGATATCGTCGGCAATGAAAAAACTAAAGATGAAGTGATTCGTCGTGAACTGGATATTAATGAAGGTGATTATTATTCTTCCACGGGCTTAAGGCTCAGTGAAAATAATGTTTCACGCCTCGGTTATTTCGAGACGGTGGAAATGACCAATCAGCCAGGTTCGGCTCCCGATCGCATGGTCGTTACCATTAAAGTAAAAGAACAAAGCACTGGCAATATTCAAGCCGGAGCGGGCTATGGTACGGGCGGCGAAGGAATTGTCTTACGCGGTCAAATATCAAACCAAAACTTGTTTGGCCGAGGACAAACTTTGTCGGCACAAGTTAACTGGTCCAATTATCGCCAAGAATTTGATGTGATGTTTATTGAGCCATCTCTGACTTATGTATTTTCTAACCCACTTACTTTTGCCTTCACCGCCTATAATCGGAAACGAAATATGGGTGAATTTACTCGCAGCGCTATTGGTGGTGATTTTACTTTTGGCTATCCCGTTGGCGGGCCGCTTTCCCATATTTCTCGCAAGTGGAAAAATAAAGCGAGCCCCAACTTAGTAAACTATGTGCTCGATTTTGATGCGTTGTTGTTTTATTTAACCTATACCGTCGAACGCGTTGAAATAAGTGATTTATCCACTGATGCGAGAAAATGGGATCTTTATCAAGGAGTGCCACGCTATACCACTTCGCTAAGACCAACGCTGAAATTAGATCAGCGCGATAATCGTATGTTTCCGACGCGAGGAATTTATGCCGAAGTACGTGCTGATTTTGCTTCCGAATATTTTGGCAGTATTGGGCTTGCCAAACTAGAGAATAAAATTCGGGGACGCCGCAATAACGATAGTCTCGCCGATGGCCGGAATTATTTAAAGCCTCTGTCCCAGGCCAATAACTTCATTAAATACGGCGCTAATTTCAGGGCCTATCACAATCTCGACGAGTGGTTTTTTATCAATGGTTTTGTGTTTAAAACCAATTTTGAACTGGGTATTTTGGATACCTTGGGCAATCCGCTCATTTTCGAAAATTTTGCTTTGGGTGGCCCCAACAGTGTGCGGGGTTATAGCTATCGGTCGATTAGTCCGATTGAGCGCGCAGGTGCCTTATTTCCTTTCGATTCACGACGAGATCTTCCCATCGGCGGTAATAAACAATTTTATGGATCATTTGAACTTGAGTTCCCCTTGATCAAGGCTCTAAAGATTGGCGGCGTGCTCTTTTTCGATTTCGGAAATGCCTTTTCGAATGAAGATAATTTCTTTTATTTGGGGGGTAAATCGGAAAACGCTAAGCGTATTCATCCAAACGATCCGCTCCGACTTTATGAGTGGCTAGGTCTTTATAGTTCCGTGGGTTTTGGACTTCGTTGGAACAGTCCTTTAGGTTATTTGCGCTTCGAATGGGGTATCCCTCTTAACCGTCGTCCATCCACGACGCCAGGATTAACCGAACAAGATCGCCCTATCGGCTTCGAGTTCAATATTGGTCCGAGTTTTTAATGGCGACGTTGATCAAAAAAGTTCGCATCATTGACCCTGCGGCCAAGCTTGATTTGGTGGAAGATGTTTTGATCTCCGAGCAGGAAATTGCCATTGCTCCAAATGCTTTGAAGGGACCCTATTTAGTATTGAATGGGCAAAATCGCTTGCTTGTTCCGGGCCTGGTTGATCTTCATGTGCATTTTAGAGAGCCCGGATTTACCTATAAAGAAAACATCGCCTCGGGTATTAGGGCGGCTTTGGCGGGCGGCGTTACATCGGCTTTGGTAATGCCGAATACAAAGCCTGCTATCGATTGTCCAAAGTTGGTGGATTATCAATTTAAGCGGGCCACAAAATTAAACTTTGATTTAATGGTGGCAGGGGCGGCGACCTTTGGTTTAAAAGGCGAGGAGCTCACCAATATTGCCGAACTAAAACAAAGCGGCGTGAAGGCCATTACCGACGACGGAATGCCGATTTTAAGTGACGATCATATGCGAAAAGCGCTTAAGGCTGGCCGTCGCCATCAGCTGCTGATTATGCAGCATGCCGAGGACACGCGCATTAGTTGCGGGCATTCGCTAAATGCTGGCGAGGCCAGTGCGCGCTTAAATATTTTAGGCCAAGAGAGAAGAGCGGAATATGATTTGGTAGCGCGCGATATTGCCTTGGCGGAGCAAATCGGAGCTCGATATCATGTGCTTCATTTATCCTGCGCAAGATCGCTAAAAATGGTACGTGAAGCGAAACGTCGAGGGGTCTTTGTGAGTTGTGAAGTGGCGCCTCACCATTTGCTCCTTTCGGAGTGTGATATTCATGAACTTGATGGCAACAAAAAAATGAACCCACCCTTGCGCGCAAAAGGGGATCGAGAAGCCTTGATCGAGGGCATCAATGATGGAACTGTTGATGCGGTTGCGAGTGATCACGCGCCCCATCATCGACGAGAAAAAACTCTTCCCTTTGATAAGGCTCCTTTCGGAGTGGTGGGCGTAGAGACGACCATTTTGGCTCTCCTAACTTTGGTGGCGCGCCAAAAAATAAGCTTATTCGATGCCATTAAATTGATGACCAGTGGCCCGGCACGGGTTTTAGGCGAGGGATATCGTATTGGCACCATGATGGGGGATGCCGAGAAAAATGCCGTGCTAATCGACCCTCATCATTCTTTTAAGCTCACGGAATCTCACTTGGTGAGTCGTTCTAAAAACTCGGCATTTTTAGGGACACAGCTTTATGGCCAAGTACTAGCAACTTTTTTTAATGGTCGAATGGTTTATACGCGAGGAATTTAATGAACAATTTAATGCTGACAAAAAAAGGCTATAACAAGCTCAGGGCTGAATATGATGAGCTTAGCCTCAGGGAACGGCCAAAAGTGGTGCAGGGAGTATCGATTGCGGCGGCCGAAGGTGATCGCTCGGAAAATGCCGAATATATTTATGGCAAAAAGCGTTTGCGTGAAATTGATCGAAGGTTGCAATATCTGACTTCGTTGCTGAAGAATCCGATCATCATTGACCGATCAAAGGTGAATAGCGCCACCGTGTCTTTTGGCTGCCTGGTGGAAGTACTCGACGAGCAAGGCCTTAAGAGAGCGTGGACTATTGTGGGCGAGGGTGAAGCGGATTTGAAAGAGCGCAGCATCAGCAGTGAGGCCCCCGTTGCTCGTGCTTTACTTGGCAAAAAAGTTGGCGATGTGGTTGAGGTAGAGCTGCAAAAAGGCGCCTCTAGCTTCGAGATTATTTCCATTAAAGTTGGTGAAATCGATGGCTAAAAAGTCGGGGTGAACAGACCGACCAAGTGAATCACTTGACCGTGCCATCCACCCCATTGGGGGGCATTCCCAAATACAAGTTCAGGAATACTTTCAAAAGCGCCTTATAGCGTCGTAAAACAAAATCGCTTGAGCTTTTCGGCTCATCATCTTTTGCCACCTATTGTAACGATGAAGGTGGATGTGGGCAGGTGATGATCTGATGTGGGTGAGGGTAATTTTTGCGATTCATTATTGGTATTGATGATATATGCGAGCTGAGCTTCTCTTTCGAAAAGGGTTGTTGCATAATTGCTGACCATTTTTCCTCAACAACTCCTCGCCCGCTTGCGGGAGAGGCTAGGGAGAGGGTGGAGAAACA
>CAYJDW010000007.1:0-62146 GCA_964368985.1 uncultured Myxococcales bacterium
GTGCGCGGGCAAAGGCGATTTCGGCTTCCTGATGGCGCGCCGTGGAGAGTTCCACGCCAATGGCTTTCTTCACCCCCGTGGTGAGCGCGGTATGTAAAATTACTTTTCCTACGCCAGAGCCCAAATCATAAAAAGTATCAGCGGGGGTGAGGGCTAAATAATCCAATAATTTGGTGAGGGCTGTGTGTTTGATCTCGCCATAAACCGGCGAGCCCTTACTTTTTTTGATGACCTGCGTGTCGGTCGCGGGGATATCGAAGCCACATAAGTCTTTATAGATGCGATTCATGAATTGCCGGGTAGATAATTGCTGCTCAGTCACAAAGCCTCCTTGAGTTAAGCTATTTTCGCCCAGAGTGTTTCATAAAACAACGATTTAGCCCTCTTAAACTGTCTACTCAACTTGACACTGGGTATTTGATTGATAAGTTTTCTCTCGGTCTCAACCATTTTAGGGGGCACGCATGAGCTATAAAATTGCCATTAACGGTTTTGGACGCATCGGCCGCGTTGCTTTGCGTATTATTGAAGAACGTCGACAAAAGGGCCTTACTAAAGCACAAGTTGTGGCCATCAATGATTTGGCAGCCACCGATGATCTAGCCTATTTGCTGAAATACGACTCTGTTCACGGCCGTTTTCAGGGCGAAATCAGCCATGCTGAGCGTCAGTTATTGGTTAATGGACAAAAGATCCCGACCTTTGCGGTGAAAGACCCAAGCGAATTGCCTTGGAAAGAACTCGGCGTTGATGTAGTTCTCGAGGCCACGGGCTTATTTTTAAGCCGCGACAAGGCTTCTAAACATTTAAGTGCTGGTGCCAAAAAAGTCCTTTTAAGTGCCCCGGCCAAAGATTCACCAGATGCGACTATTTGTTATGGTGTAAATAATAGCGTTTATCGTTCGGATATGACTATAATTTCCACGGCCTCATGTACCACTAATTGTATAGCTCCTGTCGCGTACATATTGCATGAAAAATTAGGTATTAAAAAAGCTTCCGTCACCACAATTCATAGCTATACCAATGACCAAAATGTGCTTGATTTACCTCATAGCGATAAGCGAAGAGCGAGAGCGGCGGCCCTATCCATGATCCCCACCACTACTGGCGCTGCCAAAGCTATTTCTTTGGTGTTGCCAGAACTCGAGGGGCGTTTTCAAGGCATGGCTATTCGGGTACCTACTCCCAATGTGAGTTTGATCGACATGGTCTGCCAAGTGGACAAGCGCACCTCCGTTGCGGAAATTAATGGATGGCTGAAGGCTGCTGCCGATAATCAATTCAAGGGCATTTTAGGGTATTGCGATGAGCCCGTGGTTTCTATCGATATGGTGGGCACCAACTGTTCTTCCATTGTCGATTCTTTATGCACCGAAGTTATTGATGGCGATTTAATAAAAGTATTGGCCTGGTACGATAATGAGTGGGGCTTTGCCAACCGGGCAGTCGATTTGCTCGAATTAATGGGTACAAAATAGGGGAATTTAATGGCAATATTGTGGCTGGATGAGCTAGAAGCTGAACAACTCTCGGGCAAAAGTGTTTTGTGCCGAGTAGATTTCAATGTACCCATGGATGACGAAGCTAATATTCTTGACGCTCAGCGTATTGAACTCACTCTTCCCACCATCCGCAAACTCATCCGAGCTAATGCAAAAGTAGTGATTCTTTCTCACTTAGGCAGGCCTAAGGGGAAAGTGCGTCCACAGATGAGCCTTGAGCCCGTAGCCAATTATTTGCGTGATTTGCTCGATCAGGAAGTGACCTTTGTCCATGATTGCGTGGGCGATGGCGTGGTGCGCATTGTGAGCAATGCCGCTCCAGGGAGCGTGATCGTTTTGGAGAATGTGCGTTTTCACGGCGGAGAGGAGAAAAACGATGCGGTGTTTTCCAAATTGCTTGCTCGCGGCATGGATTATTTTGTCGATGATGCTTTTGGTGCCGTGCATCGCGCCCATGCCTCAGTTGAAGGGATAGCTAAGTTTTTTCCAAAGCCCATGGGTGGATTACTCCTAAAAAAAGAGCTGGGAGCTTTTGATAAGCTTTTGCATCATGCCGACAAACCCTTCATTGCGGTCATTGGCGGGGCCAAGGTGAGCTCGAAGATTGGCGTTCTTACGCAGCTCTTGAAAAAAGTAGATGCCCTGCTGATCGGTGGCGCCATGGCCTATACTTTCTTAAAAGCTCAAGGTTTTAATGTGGGTGCTAGTTTGGTGGAGGACGACAAGCTTCTGCAGGCACAGAGTTTATTAAGAAAAGCTGAGGAGCTCGGGGTAAAAATTCATTTGCCGAGTGATCACGTAGTAGCGACGGATGTGGTTAAAAAATCTGAGATGGATACGATTTCGTCGGATGAATTTCAGCCAGGACAGATTGGTTTAGATATTGGTCCGCAAACGGTGGTGGAGTTTTCCCACGTCATTAGAAATGCCGAAACGATTTTTTGGAATGGTCCTTTAGGTATGTGCGAAATGGAAGAGTTTTCCCATGGAACCACTGATGTTATGAAAGCTTTATCGGTCGCTAAGGGTTATAGCGTGGTGGGCGGTGGTGATTCGATTGCGGCCCTTAATCGTGCAGGCCTCGTCGCTGATATTGATTTTGTTTCCACCGGCGGTGGAGCGGCTTTAGAATTGCTTGAAGGCAAAGCCTTGCCCGGTCTCGAAGTTTTGGGATTTTATAACTAGGAAAGCTTATGCGCGCGCCTCCACTTTTAATCGGCAACTGGAAGCTTAACCATAGCAAAGCCAGTGCTCAGGATTTTTTTGAACAGGTGGCCCCGGCTTTGGTCTCGCTTAAGCAGGTTGATGTGGCGGTGGCCCCGGTGGCACTATGGCTTGACTTTGCTGTGCAAAAATTAGCGGGTACCAACATCGCGGTGGCGGCGCAAAATGTTTTTTTTGAAGAGAAGGGCGCCTTTACCGGTGAATGGTCGGCCCGGCAATTAAAAGAGCTCGGCGTGAAGATGGCGATTGTTGGCCATTCCGAGCGGCGAAATATTTTTAAAGAAAGTGATCAAGATGTGGCCAAGAAGGCCAGTGCTTGTGTGAAGGCGGGCATTATTCCGGTTGTGTGTGTCGGCGAAAGTCTGAGTGAGCGCGATGGCGGCAAGCTCGCGCAGGTTTTAGAGCGCCAATGCGCCGCGGTTATGAATGAGCTGCGGGATCAGGAGCATCCATTGATTTTTGCCTATGAGCCAGTATGGGCCATAGGTACGGGTCGTTCAGCAAGTGCGGCTCAGGCAAATGAGGCACATGAAATTATTCGTCAACTAGTTTCTTTGCCCATAAAAATCATTTATGGCGGCTCGGTAACGCCACAAAATATCAGGGAAATTGTGTCGATGCCCCACGTAGATGGTGCCTTGGTTGGCGGCGCATCATTGCAGGTTGACTCATTTTTGTCTATGGTCAAAGAGTTGACCTTAGGTGCCTGACCTAAAACGGCTTTAAACTTGAATCTTAAGCTTAGGATGATACGAAATGTTAGCGTTTGTTATTGTATTACAAGTATTGGTGGCATTGTTCTTGATCATGGTGGTATTGCTGCAACCGGGAAATCGCGGTGGCGCAAGTGCTGCACTCGGTGGCGCTGGCAGTGACACGGTATTTGGTGGTCGTGGCGCCAATACTTTCCTGTCAAAAATTACTTTTGGAGCCGCAGTTTGTTTCATGGTGACAAACTTTGCTCTTTCCTACATGTCTTCGACGGGCGGCGATAAGTCAGTACTGGATGCTTTGGAGAAAAGCTCTGGTGCCAGTGCTGGATCGGCAAGTCCAGAAGCGCCAGTAGTGGATGGGGAAAAAGCAGCTGAACCAGCAGCGGGCGAGGCTGCAACTCCACCCGCAGCTGAGCCTGTTAAGGATGAAGCGGCGCCAACTCCAGAAGCACCGACTCCTGACCCAGCTCCTGAGGGCGAAAAGGCTGCTGAATAAGCGATCGCGTTTTTCTTTAACGCCTTATGCTCCAAAACAACTCCTCGCCCGCTTGCGGGAGAGGCCAGGGAGAGGGTGGAGAAACGCAAAGGTTCATTTTTGGCTTATTTAGGAAGACGGTCGAGTATTTTCCCGCCCCAACATTTGGCGATTTACTTTTTAGCTTTTCGCATCTCCACCCTCTCCCCCGGCCCTCACCCGCAAGCGGGTGAGTAGTGTGGTGCTAAAATGCCGGAGGGAGGTCTTGCCATGCTTCCTTCATATTCCCTTCGTATAAGTGTCCTCGAGCTGTGCCAACTTCGTTGCAGCTATTGCCTCCCCGATAATTCCGACCGCAAAAAATCTTGGCTATCCGTCGCTCACTATCGTAAGCTTGCGAAAGTTTTTTCACGCCTCGACCTCGACAAAATTCGTTTCACCGGGGGCGAGCCACTTTTGCGCAAAGAATTGCCAGAAATCATCGCGGCTTTTCGTGAGTTTTTGCCGAACACGACTTTGGCGCTGACTACCAACGGTTTAAACTTCTCAGAACGGGCTCATGCGCTTCATCAAGCGGGGCTTAGAAATATCACCTTTCATCTTGATACCTTAAAAGAAGCTCGTTATCCGTCTCTCATGGGGCGAGGCAGTGTGGCTCAAGTAGTGTTTGCTATTGAGCAAGCTAAAAATCTTGGATTAGCGGTGAAGCTTAATATGGTGGTGCAAAAATCCCGCAATGACGACGAGGTGATGGATTTTCTTCTTTTCTCAAAAAGTATCGAAGTGGAAGTTCGCTTCATTGAAATGATGAATACCGGTTCGGCCACCGATTTTGTGAAAAAATATTTTTTTAGCGGGGGTGAGATCCTCGCGCATATTGAGAAGCAGGCGGGTTTGCTGGCTGTGGCTCGCAACAATGCCAGCGATCCTGCGGAGAGATTTTATGCCATAAAATCGGGGGTGATTTTTGGATTAATAGCCTCAGATACTCGTTCTTTTTGCGCTCATTGCAACCGATTGCGTTTAAGCGCCGAAGGCAAACTTCTCACCTGTCTTTATGACCCCGCCGGGGCTGATTTAGCGGTTGATGCAGAAGAGGCAGAAATTTTTGAAAGGCTTATGGCAAAAATTACTGCCAAAGAATCATTTCACCCGAATGAAAAAAAGGCTTTAAGAAGGCTTTTCTCCATGGCGCAAACCGGGGGTTAAGACCCATACCCGTTGAAGCGCTTATCGGTTAATCGTCCGGCCGGTTAATAAGTGAGATCCCGGCATGTTTGTCGTAATAATTTGCTCCGCCACGAAACTACCCGCGTCCCTTTTTTGATCCGCGCTAAGGAATGAAAATCTGACCCCGTTTGCTAGTTTAACAACGACACAAAACTAACGAGGTCAAACTCATGTTTAATAAAAAAGTTTTAGGAACTGGTTTAGTTGCTCTGGCACTGTCTTTGGGCGCTAATGCAATGGATAAAGGTCAACAAGCAAAAAAGGAAACTTATCAACAAAAGGCGAGCAAATCGTCCCAGTGGAGCGATGTTGGACAAGATAAGCCTGGAGTTGCTCTTCCAGCAGATCAATTTCCTGCTAGCCAAAAAGGTTCGTCCTGCTCAGATCAAACTTTGCCAAGCCAACAATCCTGCTCGGATCAATTCTCCGGCAGCCAAAAAAGCTCTGACTGCTCAGATCAAACTTTGCCAAGCCAACAAGAATCCTGCTCGGATCAATTCTCCGGCAGCCAAAAAGGCCCTGACTGCTCAGATCAAACCTTCTCCAACCAACAAGATTGCGCTTCAGAACAAGGGCAATTTGGCTCAGACCAATGCGACAGCTCACAAAGCTTTATCGAAGAAGCACAATGGTGCGGTGCGCGTTTTGATGGTGTTCAATGTAGTGATTGGAACTCAGACAATAGCTTAAGAAAACTCATTAAGAATGATAAATTTCAAAATATCAGAGCTGAACATCAGCGTATGCGCTCCAACCATGCTTTGCGTTGGGAAAAAGTGAAAGGAAGGCATTTTGAAAATGATTGCTTAAGTGATTTTGGTTTGAAAAAATTCCGTTTTAAAAATACCACCATCCGAAATGTCCGTTTTGATGGTCATATGAGCAAGGTAATCTTTGGAAAGGATACCAAAATTAACGACACGACCTTTCAAGGTACTTTGAATGGGGTAACTTTTGCTGGCGCTGAAATTACTAAAACCAGTTTTGCTGGTGTCACTTTTGGCCGTGGTGGTCATGCCCACATGGTATCCAGCTCATTTCAAGGCGCAATATTAACCGATGTAAGCTTTCGTAACGCGATATTCAGTGAAGATATTTCTTTCGCTGGCGCTCAATTCCATGGTCGCGTAGACTTTGAAGGCGCGCAAATTCAAACTCGCTGCAATGGCGTAGCAACGATGGTGACCATTAGCCGCGCTATGGCTAACCGCCTTCACAGCGACCTTCACGCCATGACTGATGCAGGCTTTGGTTTGGCTCATTGGGTAGCTGAAAGAGGCCAATGTGCTGCTAATACTATTAGTGGCGTCGTTCATACAACCCTTCATTCCCACCATAGCGACAGCAGTGACAGTGATAGCGATCATGAAGGTCGCGGTTCTGTAAAAGGCAATGTCATCCATCGCATTCAGCACTAAGCGAGCACCCGCTCTCAAAAGCCCCTTTTCAGGGGCTTTTTTTATAGTCGATTAAACGCAGCTGTACACTCACACGGCCTTGCCATTCGTTCTTTTCGATCACGGCCAAAATATCCAAAGGGGACGATACCAGTTCATCGGCGATATCCATCCTAAAAGCAATAAACGACGCGAAGCCTGAAGCATTTTCTACTTCACCTTTTAAGTGCCCGCCATTTAGACGCCGCAGGTTTCGCATGAAACAGTTATTGATGCGCATTAGGGGGTAAGGGTTGGCTGAGCCGCATGGCTCAAGATGCATGAGTTCATCGATCAGTTTTAAGTTCACCACTGAAAGTTCGAGTTCGCTGTCGTAGCTAATTTTTTTGGCAAAAATATCTTTGGCGACGAGAGAACTGATGGTCGGCAATAATTTATCACGAAAAGGATCAACGCCGCCTTCTCCAAGGGTTAAGCCAATAGCATGGGCATGGCCGCCAAAGCCTGCGAGACTTTCCGACGAGCGAAGTACCATGTCGTGCAGATCAATGCCCGAAATACTGCGCCCCGACCCTTTGCCTTTCTCCCCGATAATAATGGCAGGGCGGTGAAAGCGCTCAGCGATACGGCTGGCCACAATACCAACCACGCCAGGGTGCCAATGCTCTTGATGAAGCACGAGGGCCGGCAAGTTCGCATAATCAGGCCAGGATTCAATGATGGCGATCGCCTCTTCCACGGTGGAAAGTTCAATGGCTTTACGTTCGTGATTGGTCGTATCGAGCGTTTCCGCTAACACTTTGGCATGCTCAGAATTAGTGTGATTAAGGAGTTCCAATGCGGCAGTTGCATCTTCAAGCCGTCCGGCGGCATTAATACGGGGACCAAGATGAAAGCCTAAGTTGGTGGAGGAAATTTTATTTTTGTCGACCTTTGAGGCATCAAGTAATGCTCTAAGACCAATGCGATGGCCTTGTTTAATTATTTTTAGGCCGGCTTTCACCAAAATACGATTATTTTTAATCAGCGGCACCACGTCGCACACGGTGGCAAGCGCCACTAAATCGAGCAATTCTTTGACATCGGGCTCAGTGATGCGTGAAAAGTAGCCCTGTTCTCGTAAAGCCCGCCTAAGCCCTAAGCAGAGAAAAAAAGTGATCCCAGCCGCACAAAGATAATCAGCGCCCGAGCCACAATCAGGTCGTTTGGGATTCACCACGGCGACCGCAGCAGGAAGTGTTTCGCCGACTTGGTGGTGATCCACAACAATTATTTCTAAACCGAGCGAGTTCGCATAATCGATTTGCTCATGAGCGAGAATTCCACAATCAGTCGTGATAATTAGCCGCGCGCCGGCTTGATGAAGCCTGTCAACTCCGGCTTTACTTAAACCATAACCCTCGCTCATCCGATTGGGCAGGGTGCTTGTGAAGCGGGCCTGAATCATCCCAAAGAATTGGCTCAGCACTGCAGTGGAGCACACGCCATCGACATCATAATCACCGAATAAACCGATATGCTCGTCGCTATTGATAGCTTTTATGATACGGGTGACGGCTTTTTCCATATCCACAAAGGAATAGGGCTCAATCAGTTCTTTGAGGCTAGGACTTAAAAATTGCTCGGCTTCGGTGCTGGTTGCTATTTTGCGATTTGCCAATAACTCGGCGATAAGAGGTGAAAGCCCGAGATCTTGACGAAATTGTTCGCTGAGTTCGGGATTGCCTGGGCGTTTCAGCCAGGTGCGTTGTTCGGTCATGTTCAGTGGTTTCCTTGGTTGGAAGCAGGCGCTCGAGGAGCGCACCCCAACTCCTCGCCCGCTTGCGGGAGAGGCTCGGGAGAGGGTGGAGACACAAAAAGCTCTCGCCAAATCGACACCAAAACTCCATCAAGTTGCCTAAACACATCATTATTCCAAAACCGAATCACTTTGAAACCCCGCAGTTTTAAATATTTCGCTCTATTATCATCATAAATTATTCTTTCCTCTTCGTTATGCTGGCCACCATCAAGCTCAATTACCAGCCTGGCTTTAGAACAATAAAAATCCACAATAAAGGGCCCGATTACCTTTTGGCGTTTGAAATGAAAAGTTTTAAATGCTTCTTCCCTTAATTTACGCCATAAAAGACACTCAGCTTTCGTTTGATTTTGACGAAGTTGTCGAGAATTGCTTAACAGTCTTTGTTGAATTTTCTGCATGGTGATCCTTCCCGTTTAGGAGAGAGTCATGAGAAAATTACCTAACTTGTATCTGATTTTTTTTATACATTTAATTTGAGGGTTTGTGTGTCTCCACCCTCTCCCTAGCCTCTCCCGCAAGCGGGCGAGGAGTTGTTGTGCTTTTTTCTTAACCCACCACCACTTCACTCGAATTCAACAAAGGCCACACCAATCGCGGTTTAAACTTCAAATAATCACACGAAAGCATCATATAAGTAATGCCATTTCGTTCGCCTTCAAAAGCGTATCTGAACGATTTCTCGCCGTGTAAATGGCCGTAGACGCAAATTTTTACAGGATATTTCTCCATTAAATCTGCGAATTTGGTGTTTTCTTGCCGGACCGTGAAGGGAGGGTAGTGGATCGCTGCGATAATGGGGCGGCCTTTGGCTAAAATGACGGCTTTATCGAGGCTCATTTTTAAGCGTTCGAGCTCGCGCACGTAGATTTTTTCGTCGTGCTCGGTGTAATCGAAGGAACCAGGTGCAGTCCAGCAGCGGGAGCCGGCGACTACGGCTACACCGATGTCGTAGGCGTCGTTTTGGAGGGCCACGCAAGAGGGGTGAAGGGCGGTGCGTACTTTGCCGATGGCGTTCCACCACAGGTCGTGGTTGCCTTTAACCAATATTTTTAAACCGGGGCGGGCGCCGATCCAATCTAGGTCGAGTTTGGCTTCTTCAAGTTTCATGGCCCAGGATAAATCGCCGGGGCATAACACGATATCATCGTGGCTTACGACGGCGTCCCAGTGCTTGGCCATAGTGTCGGCGTGATCGCGCCAATGCTCACCAAAGATATCCATGGGCTTGTCGCTAGAAAAGGACAGATGTAAATCGCTAATACCAAAAACTCTCATGGGTCTACCCTGGCAAAATGCTTAAAATGGCGCTAACTGAGGCCGAAAGTGTAATTTAAAATTAGGCCAACTATATGACAACTGCGAAAACATTCAACCTAAAATCCTTGCCCACGATGCTTCCTTTTAATGTTGATTGGGCGGCCTATTTTGGCAATGACCAGCCTGTGGACCTAGAAATAGGCTGCGGCCGGACCCATTTCTTTTTTGATCGGGCTCTAAATTATCCTGATCGCAATATCGTTGGAGTTGAATGGAAATATGAGTTTATGGAGCAAGCACAACGCCGTATTATGCGCGATGGACTCAAAAATGCCGCGGCTTTTCATGGCAATGCTTGGCTTTTGGCCCCGCTCTTATTTGGCCCCAAATCTATCGACCAAGTTTTTGTGAATTTTCCCGATCCCTGGTGGAAAGCGCGCCATAAAAAGCGTTTAGTGCTCAACGAAGTATTTTTAGACGCTTTGCAGAGCCGCATGAAAGACAATGGCAGCATTTTATTGCAAACCGATGTGGCTGAGCTCTTTGAATTTTATTGCGAACTTATCAATAGCCATGGCGCCTTTAAGCTGGATACCGAAATCCCGGCGGAAGAATTAATTGAAAATACTCGAGCCCAGACTCACCGAGAAAAAAAATGTTTGGAGTTAGGGATGCCCATTTATCGAGGCCTTTTTAGAGTGTTTTTATAGCTCGCCTATTGCTCTATCCTCTCTGTATGTTTTATTTCGCTATTCAGATAAATCACAAAGGTTTGAATAATGATAAAAAAAATCTATCTTTTTTTGTTAATTTTTTCCATCGCTACACAAGCGGTTAAAGAAGTCGGAAGTCCCGAAGAATATGATATATTTTTTAGGACACTGATTGGAGAACATGGTTTAAAGCTGGCAATCCATACCGACGAGCAAAGCATTTTCATTTCTGGTCTGGAAAGCGAAATCAAAGAGCTGGAAAAAAAATTGCGAGAGGTTCTCTCTTCTCGAGAAGCATTGGAAAAAAGCCTAAATTATTCCATCGGTCATGAAAATGGAGCGGTGGCCTCAGGGGAGCTTTGGAGCTTTGAAGAGGGAAGAGCAAAATTAGAAACCCTTTTTGGAAATGCTCTTAGTGATTTGACGGTCGATGCCAAAGCATTATTCAGCGAGCAAGAAGGCGCCAGAATCGAAGAAGGTTCTCTTTATTCGAAGAAATTCCCAAACCGAAGTATTAAAACTTATGAAAATTATTCTGCAACTTTCTTGTCCTATTTAGAAGGCAATTCCCCTTCCGAGATTCGTCAAGCATGGGCGGAGGGTGAGGCCTTGAGTCTGGATGACGAAAATGAATTCACCGCGAAAGACATGGGGAATTCGCTCAACATGTTAATAGACGTTAGAGCTTGCGGCGATAAATACTCGTCGCTGCGCTTTGATCTTCCCGGCATTTATAATCTTTGTCATGAACTACAAATGAATATGGAAGTAAAGGAAGCACAAGCCGTGCTGGTTATTGATAAAAGCTCTCTCATCGCCCAGCTTAAGTCGCTCCTTTTTGGCGATGCCCTGCTTCGGGTGGTCAAAGATGCTGAAGAGATGCGTGCTTACCCCATTATTCTTCGCGAAAAGAAGTCGTTATCAACTTCTCTTATCCACTATTTAGTCATCGATAGGAGCGGGAGTATGGGTGACGAAATGAGCAATCTTAAAGCTTATCTTAATAACTATATTGACCACCTCTTCGCTGCCAATCCACAGGCGAAAATTCAGTTGGTGTCATTTAGTAGTGATGCGGTATTTAGCCTGCCCTATGGTATCGAGGATATGCCGGTGATTAAGGAACAAGTGGAAAAGTTAAAAGCCGCTGGAGGTACCAGATTATTTTCGACGGTTGAGGATGTTATTAAGTGTATTCGAGTAAACCAAGCTTCGAGCGATGCTGCCATAACCCTTTTTACCGACGGCGATGATACCTGCGGCGACAAAGCTAGCCTTGTGGAAAATGCGCTTTTGCCCATGGCTCTTTCAGAACGACCTTCTTCTCTAACTCTTGGTCTGGGGCCAAAAGTAGACCCAAATCTTCACTGCTTGGCGGAAAAAACTGGTGGAAAATATTTCCCCATAAAAAATCTCGGGGAGTTCAATAAAATTTTGGCTGAGGAAGCCGAAGAGCATTCGCGAAAGCGCACCCTCATGCAATTTTTTATGAAATTAGGAGAAGAAATCATTCCCGCAGCTCTTCTCAATGCGCCTCAAGACCAGGCAGATATTTTTATGCCGGAAATAAGTTTTTCGGTGAATGAAAGCACCCAGATCATTTGCGGCAATCAAAGTATGAGCTCGTTTAATAAGAAAGCCGGGGATGAAACTCTTTTCGATGCATTAAAAAACTTGAGTTCACATGCACTCAGCCTCGCTACTAATATGAAAATTGATCGCATTTCACGATTAATGGAGCTTCGTCAACTAGCTAAAAGAGTAGTTGAACTGGCTGAGCAGGGAACTTCTAATGATCAAAAATATGCTGCAACTGTTAATGAAAAAATAGGTGGTTATATTAGGTTAACTGAACAAGCTTCTCCCTATGAATCGAGTAATGCTTTGAAAGTTTCTATTGCGCGGCTTACGGGGATTTATGAGTAAAGCTATTGTTGCTTTTTGGAATGTCTAGCTAGCACTCTTCTCCCGCAAGCGGGAGAGGAGTTGTTGTGCTAAGAGGGGGCCGGGGCATCAACACCGGCGTTCGCCACCTTCCTCGAAGCTACCACGAGCTCCTCATTTAGCCCCGGCAGAGCTTTTCTTTTATCCCCAATATGACTCATGGCATATTCCGCCATAGCAGTAATCGTCAAGCTCGGATTCACGCCGAGGTTCGCAGGAATCATGGAGCCGTCGATGACGTACATATTTTTGTAGCCAAACACTTGGTTATGCTCGTCAATAACCCCTTCGTTGCTGTTTTTGCCCATCACTGCGCCCCCGAGGATATGGGCGGTGGTGGCTTTGTTAAATAATATTTCTGGCACCGAACCAATAGCAAAACCGTTAAAATATTTGGCAAGGCTCATGGCTACTTTGTTTGCCATAGGAAGAAAGACTGGTACTTTTTCCTTATTGTTTAATGCCGTTGTCATGGTTTTTTTAAAAGGCCAATACCATCGTCGTTCATAACTTAATTTCATATGGTTATCGAGATTCTGCATAACTAATAAAATAATGCTTTCTTGGGCCCAATTTTTTAGGCTCAAACTTTTGATATAATTTAGGGGGTGACTTATGAGCTGCCAAATATATTTAATCAAACGTATAAACCAAGGCCCACCCCCTACCATTAAAGTTGAAATAAGGCCGATCATATCGGAGCCTTTGCCATAACGCACGATTTCTACATGCGTTCTTTCATCGGGATAAAAGCCGGCGCTGATGGCGATGCCTTGAGAAAAATCATCGCTGCTTCGAGATCGTACGCCTACGAGTGCCTCGGAATTGGTGCGCAAATAATGGCCCACCATGGGACTAAGTTTTGGTAAATAGCCTTCGTCTTTCATTTGCAATAATAGCTTCACGGTGCCAAGCACGCCCGCAGATAAAATAAGGCCCCCTGCACGAAAGGAAATTGCTTGTCCTCGGCAGCCTAATTTTTTGCCCTGACTTGCTTCAATGGTGTAAGTGTCGTCCTCGTTTTTAAGGATTTTGGTCACAAGCGTTTCAGGCCTAATCGTTAGGCCCAGATTTTCTGCCAAATACAAATAATTTTTGACCAAGGTATTTTTAGCGCCAACGCGGCAGCCCACCATGCAATTGCCGCATAAAGTACAGCCGGTGCGATTTGGGCCAAGGCCGCCGAAATAGGGATCGCTCACCGTCTTATTGGCTTCGCCAAAAAACACCCCCACTTTAGTTTGATGAAAGGTCGCTTCTCTTCCCATTTCCGCGGCGAGTTTTTTCATGGCCACATCAGCGGGGCCGAGATGAATACTGTTGGTGACCCCAAGCATTTTTTGGGCGGTTTCAAAGTGAGGAGCAAGCCGCGTTTTCCAGTCACCTAAATGTTTCCACATCGGATCATTAAAATAGGTGTCGGAAGGTTTTAAAAGTGTGTTTGCATAGATGAGCGAGCCCCCACCTACACCCGCGCCGCCCAAGAAAAAAGCGTGCCGAAAAAGATGCATGCGCATGATGCCGTGAAAGCCCATTTGAGGCCAATAAAACCAGCGTCGCACATCACGATTATTTTTGGGAAAATCCTCGTCTTTAAAACGCCGCCCAGCCTCGAGCACCAGTACGCGATACCCTTTTTGAGCGAGGCGCAGTGCAGACACCGCGCCACCAAAACCAGAGCCAACTATCACGTAATCGTAGATAAGTGTTTGATCTGTGGTCATTTTTAACCCTTTTTATTGAGCTTTTAGCAGCCAATAAATTTCAGGCAAGGAAAGAGCGCGCTAGGATTAAGAAAGTTAAGAGAGAGGTTTTTATGCCCCATAAACAAATTGATCATTCAAAGCCCTTGCCCAATATCAAAGACCGCAAAGCCCATGGGAAATTTTTACGGACTAAAGTTGCCCGCGAAGAGCATGCAAGCTGGCATCCTGCCGACAATCGGGCTGATCCTATCGACGTTTTAGAAAAGTCTAATAAACACCGCATTCAGCATCTATTAGGACTTCGCCACGGCCGCATGACGCGCTCGCCCTTTACTTATTTTCGGGGAGCGGCCGATATGATGGCGGCTGATCTTGCTCATTCGCCGGTGAGTGGCATTCAGACTCAGCTTTGCGGTGATTGTCATTTAAATAATTTTGGCGCCTATGCGACCCCTGAACGCAACATGATCGTGGACATTAACGATTTTGATGAAACCTTGCCGGGGCCTTGGGAATGGGATCTTAAAAGGTTGGCGGCTAGTTTCGTGTTGGCGTGTCGCGCGGATAATTTTAAGGCATCAGTAGCCGTCGATGCGGTTTTAACCCTGGTTCGTTCTTATCGGATTGCTATGAATGATTTTGCCGAAATGACCAGGCTTGAAATTTGGTATTCAAAAATGAGTCTTGATACTTGGTTGAAAGGAATTGATGACCAGGAATATGTGGCAGCAGCGACGAGCTTTGTGAAAAAACAAGAAGGCAAATCATCCACTAATAACTTTCCTAAAATCACTGATTTACAAAACGGACAGCGCAAATTCAAAGATAATCCGCCCTTTATTTATCATCCCACCTTAAAGCCTGAAGCAGATTTACTGACTTTGGCGGAGGAGGCTTTCTTTGACTATCAGGACACGCTGATTGAAGATCGCAGAATTCTCCTCGATCATTATCAGTTAGTTGACGCCGCCATCCGGGTGGGGGGCATTGGCAGTGTGGGAACATTTTGTGGGGTCTTATTGCTCATGGCGGCGGAAAATGATCCCCTTATTTTGCAATTTAAACAGGCGAGCCAATCAGTGCTTGAGCCATATCTAGGAAAAAGTCTTCATAAAAATCACGGCGAGCGCGTGGTGGCTGGACAACGAATGATGCAATCCCATAGCGATATTTTTATTGGTTGGACCGAAAGTCCCAGCCGGGGAGAGCATTTTTTTATTAGGCAGCTCAAAGATATGAAAATGTCCATAACTCCCGAAAACTGGGTACCTGATCGGGCGATGGAAGTAGCTAAAAACCTTGGTTGGATTTTGGCACGGGCACATGCACGCTCAGGTGATGCGGCGGTGCAGAGCGGCTATATGGGCAGCAGCGATGCGCTCGACGAGGCGCTTGCGCAGTTTAGTATGACTTATGCGGATCAAAGTGAGAGGGATCATAAAGCGTTAATTACCGCTATTAAGGCGGGGAGATTGGATATTACGATTGAGAGTTGATGATTTCGTGCCTTTTCTTTGCGTCTTCTTAGGCATCTAAAAGCGATGGATAAATATTAGGGGTTATTGCATCGCCGACTCCCCCTTTGAAAAGGGGGAAGTTGCATAACTGCCGATCGTTTTAGCTCAACAACTCCTCGCCCGCTTGCGGGAGAGGCTAGGGAGAGGGTGGAGAGACATAAACGTGGGCTTTTATCAAAATACTTTCCTCGTTTGCATTTCTCCACCCTCTCCCCCAGCCCTCTCCCGCAAGCGGGCGAGGGAGCGTGGTGCGTGCTTTAGCCTCAAAGCATTATGTGCAACAACGCCTTTTCAAAGGGGGAAGTTGGAGCGAGAAAGTCGAATTTTACCAGGCATAGCCCAAACTAAAGTCGCCAGCGGGAAAAAAGCCATGAAGGCCCCAGGAATACTCGCTGCCGAAAATTTTCTTATTGACAAAAGCGTGGGTATAGCGAACTCCTAAACCGAGATTAAGAGAAAAACCCGAGTCCCAGACCCAGCCGTAGCCACCAATCACTGATCCGGTGAGAGCAACATAATTATTTTTTACCTTGGTATCAGTGGTTTGGTGAAATAAATAACCCACAGCAACCCCCGGTTCAATAAACCAGCTGTCTTCAAAGGCAAGATTACTTAAAAAGAATTTTCCGCTTAGTCCTAAGCCAATACCAAAGTGATCAGTACGATCTTGAAAATCAAAAAAGTTGGCGATGGCATGGACTCCCAGAGCTGCTTTATCGCTTAGAGCAAAGCGAAAACTAATGGGCAGTGCCCCACCAAGGAGCTGCAGAGGGTTCGAAGAGATTTCTTTGGTTCTTCTCAGATCAACCCCATTTTCGGCCCAGAGACCACTTGGCCAGAGAGCCGCTAGCAAAACTATCGCAAGGCTTTTTTTAAAAATATGCACCTAAATTCTCCCGTTCATTATCAGCTTTGGTTTACTGTACATGAGCTATTTTTTAGGAGCCAAATTTTGACTCCTTTTAATAGTAAAAAAACTATTGTGGTTCAATATTTCGTGACATTCCTTTCATTCGTGTGAGCGTATTTAATATACGATTTTGATCCAGCATCCATTGACGCTTTTCTCGGGGCATAGAGTTGAGGTCAATGCCATTGCCAGTATCGCTGCCGCCATGAGCGCGCATGAGGAGTTTTAAATCATTGGTGATATCTCGCAAATTATCGAAGGACCAATCGGGAAATATACCGAGGGCTGGATTTAAAAGCTGTGCCGCTGCATCCCGTGCGGGGAAATCATAGGTGAAGAGGGGAATGGTGCGGGGGTGTGTTGCGTCAGTTTGGTCTTGGTGGAGCACAATTTCCCGAGCGATTTGTCCGAGCGATTCTTCAATGGGTAATTGATATTCCGGATCGTCAAATTGCATGCGGGACACGACGCTTGCAAAAAGCGTGATTAACTCTTTGTTGAGTTGGACGAAAAAATTCAAGGCAATCTTAGAAGTTTCAGCAATTTCGCCGTCGCTTAAGATCAGTTCAGGATGGGTTTTTTTTGCTTCTATCAACTGTTTAATGAGCTGAACTCGGAATTTTTCAGCGAGCGCACTCGCTTCTAAATTCTTGGCGCGAAAGGGTGGCATTATGGCAAATAAGCTATCATTGAGTCCTTGCGCTTCAAGTTGCTCCCGCATTTTTTGAAAGCGGTGGCGCGTAATATCTTTTTGGTTGTGAGCGCCAAAGGCGGGATATTGTGTCTCGATTTGAATCGAGCGGGCATTGCGGTGAAACCAAAAAAATAGCTGTTTAATATTGGTTTCCATACTTTTTTTGACCGCTGCCGTCAGAAGGGGCACATCACTTGGTTTTAAGGCTCCGCCTGGTCGATCAGGGTTTAAAGCGGCCACAAAAGTTTCCGCTAAAATCATGGCTACCTGAGTGGGGGTGGCGTTCAGACGGCTTGCGGCAAAAAGAAGCGGTGTGTTGCTCATATCCCAGCGTTGGCAATCAAGATAGCGCGGGATGTCATCGTCGGAGCAAAAGGGAGTATCAGCTTTCATCGCTTGGTCAAAATAGCCATAAGCAATGGCTTGGTGATCATAGCGGTAGATTTTTTGCAAAGGGCTATTTTCTAAAGGAGCCTCTATAAATTCACGAATTTGTGAGCCCATCAGTGCGTCATCAGCGGCAGAGAATACATCCATAATACTTTCGGCAAAATATTTCTCAGCGCCTAAAGGAGCTTTGCCGCTGAGTAAATATTCTCGCAAGAATTTACTACGCTCTATAAGACTAACATTGGCAGAGGTAGAAGAGCCTAAATTGTGTCTAAGGCCTAATACGTGGCCCATTTCGTGGGCAATGACGGTGCGAATGATATCGGAGCTAAGAATGCTTAGTGTTTGGGGCGAAATTTCGGTGGTACTCATATTTTCAACCAGCTCAATCAGCGCATCGTATTCAGTCAAGGCCTCGAGGCTCGGCTCCTCATAATCGAACATGCTGGGCATGGGGGTGGCCTCTTCAATAGGCACCATGCTCTCTTGCCCTGGTTCACTTAAAAGAAGTTCTTCCAGTTGTGCTCTCAGCTTTTTAGTGGATTTAAAAACCCAGCCGCTGCGTAAATATATTTGCGCTTGCAAAGTTTCGCCCGTCAGGTGATCCACCACCATATCGGCGTAGGCGGAGGCTTCATTATCCCACGGTACCCATTGAACAATGTTGAGACGAGGGTGGGGGGCCGACAAGTGAGCCGGCAAGTCTTCTACCTCAACTACCTTGCGGCCAAAAATATGGTTCCAAAATAACAGTCCATCCTTAACCGCCTGACGGTAAGCAGGGGGAGTATTGGCGCTGATATAAAACACGATAGGTTGTTCCACCGACCATTTGGCAATGAATGCCACTGATTCCGTGGTGGGCGCTTGAACTTGCGGAGGTGTCGAAAAATATTGGACCCAGCGATTTTTGCCAAAGGGCTTTTTCTTGAAGGTGGGTGAGGGGGTGTAGGCACGGAAAGAATAGCGAAACTCAGCTGAAACCAGTTCGGTTTTAATGTTACGCCACTGGGCAATTTGGCTGATGGTCAAGACACTTTTATCGATGGTGATGGCTTTAACAAAGCTGGCCGATAAAAAGACCGATTTAAATTGCTCCGAAGTTCCCGAACCCTTGTCGGCCAAGCCCTGGGAATGGACGTTGCGAGCGGTAAAGGCGCTGGTCATGCCTTTGGCAAAATCAACCACTACGCCATCACCCTCGGTCTGAACGATGGGGAATTCCGCCAATAAAATAGTACTTTCCGCCTCATCGGCAATGGAATGACCTTTGGGCGATTCGAGCATGACTACGCGATCCGCAAAAATTTCAAATCGCACGATGCGGCCCTTTAACGAATGGCCACTGGGAGAGTTGAGCATGGGAATGAAAGTGCCGTAGAACATGAACTCGTGGGAAAAAGCGCTAGTTTTAATTTTTAAATAAGGACGGGCTTTTAGTTCTTCGCTCTCTAAAAAGAGATCGATAGGCTTCGCATTGATGCCGTCTGCATCGTAGGATTCATCCCCGCAGGAAAGGATAGAAAGCAGCAGAGAGGCTATTGATATATATAATAGGTTTCTCAAAGGTTGGCCCCGGAGTGCAGTAAATATAGTGTCAATAGGATGATAATATTGTATTTGTAATAAAGACAATTGTTGTTTCGTTCTCTGTGCTCCTGACTCGCCCTTTTCAGAGACTTTCGATAAGCGCTAACTTTTCATGTTTTTGTCAGGTGCTTGACATGAGGATCCACGGAATGCTCTTACACTGGATCAGTCTTAAACGAGTATGACAAATCGGTCTTAAAAAAGAGAAACCCTTCGCCCTGCTTTAAAAATTTTCTCTGTGAGCTATTGCTCATCCGTGAAGATATTTTGTCGTCGTGAGACTTGCGATCACAACGAAGGCATTGAGGTTAATAAAGTGGTAGATGTTAAAAAAACCGATGGATTCGGCCTTAATGAAAGTTATGTGGAAATACTTAGATCCCAGTGGATCGAAAATCCTTTAAGTGTGGCCAAGGAATGGCAAAGTTATTTTGAAGGCAGTTCAAAAAATACCGGTGAAGTAAAATTAGAAACTTCACAGCAAGTGCAGGTTCGCGAGGATCGGCCTGCCGAAAAAGCGGCCCCAGGCGATGATAAAACCGTCCCGCTCGTGGGGATTGCTCGAAAAATCGCCGAAAATATGGCGGAAAGTCTCTTGGTTCCAACCGCTACCTCAGTACGAAATATTCCCGTAAAAGTGCTGGAAGAAAATCGACTGATCATCAATGAATATCTGAGCGATGAAGCTGAGCCGCGCTGCTCCTACACTCACATTATTGCCTTCGCTTTAGTAAAAGCTCTCAAGAAATTTTCAAATCTTAATAATGGCTATGTCGAGCAAGATAAACAGCCTGCTAAAATAGTGCGCCAAGATATAAACCTCGGGCTCGCCATCGATTTGCCTGGCCGAGATGGCGCGCGGACTTTGGTGGTACCAAATATTAAAGCAGCTCAGGATTTAGACTTTGCTGCCTTTTTTAAAAGCTATAACGAAATAATCGAGCTCGCCCGTACCGGCAAGCTTGATGCAAAACATTTTTTCGGCACCACCGTTACCCTTACGAATCCGGGGGGTATTGGCACTGTTCTTTCAAATCCCCGCCTCATGCGGGGGCAGGGCTGTATTATTGCCACGGGCAGCATCGGGTATCCGGCGGAATATGAAGCAGCCAGCCCCGAAACTTTGCAATTGCTTGGCGTCGGCAAGGTGATGAGCATTAGTTCCACCTATGATCACCGTATTATCCAAGGCGCAGAATCAGGCCGTCTTTTGGCCTATATGCATGATTTATTGATCGGTGAAGATGGTCTCTACGAAGAGATTTATGAGGCACTTAAAATTCCTCATCGTCCCTATCGATTGCGCAAAGATGAGGCGATGATCTTGGGGCAGCAAGCAAGCACCACCCAAATGGAGCGGGCCATGCGGGTAAGCCAGCTCATCCACGCCTATCGGGTGCGTGGCTATTTGCTGGCCCACGTTGACCCTTTGCACCTGATCCCGCAGGAGCACCCTGAGCTTGATTTAAAGACCTATGGATTGACTATTTGGGATCTTGATCGCCCTTTTGATACCCTCAATGTACTCGACAAAAAAACCGCACCCCTTCGCGAAATATTGCAGCGCCTTCGGCAAACTTATTGCCGTCGCATGGGCGTTGAATACATGTATATCAACGATGTGGAGCGTAAGAGTTGGCTGCAAAAGCAAGTTGAGCAAAAGGAGCCTGAGTTTTCTCTAGAAGAGAAAAAAAGCATCTTGCACGATTTAGTAAAAGCCGAAGGCATTGAGCACTTTTTACATAAACGCTTTGTTGGCCATAAACGTTTTAGTATTGAAGGCGCCGAAGCCGTGATTGCCATTTTGCGCGACCTACTTGATTCTGCCGCCGCCTACGGTTCCACTGAAGCCGTAATCGGCATGGCACACCGCGGCCGTCTGAACGTGCTTACCAATATTGTGGGTAAGCCCTATGAAGCGATCTTTGCGGAATTTGACGATATTGATCCTAAAACCATCCAAGGCACGGGCGATGTTAAATACCATTTAGGTGCCAAGGGAATCCACCGCTATCACGGCCCCGTGCGTAATTCCGAGCGCGAAGAGTCGCGGGCGGTTCGCGTGGAGCTTGCTTGTAATCCCTCTCATTTGGAAGCCGTAAGCCCTATTGTTGAAGGGCTCGTGCGAGCGAAGCAGGATTTGGCGGGCGATCGTGATCGCGATAAAATTGTGCCCATTATTTTGCACGGAGACGCAGCTTTTGCTTGCCAAGGCGTGGTCTATGAAACGCTTCAGTTGAGTGGATTGCAGGGTTATCGCACCGGTGGAACTGTACACATCATCATTAATAATCAGATTGGTTATACTACGCCACCCGAACGGGCGCGTACCTCGCTCAACTGCTCCGATATTGGTCGTGCCATTGGTATTCCAGTTTTTCGTGTCAATGGCGATTGTCCTGAAGCTGGTCTTCGCGCCATTAGAATAGCTTTTCAATATCGCGCTAAGTTTAAGAGCGATGTGATTGTGGATGTGGTTTGTTATCGACGCCATGGCCATAACGAAGGCGATGAACCTAGCTTTACTCAGCCCATCCTTTATAAAGCCATCAAGAACCATCCATCGGTCGCGAAAATTTATGCGGATTTGCTCGTTCGTCGTAAGGATATCAGCGTCGAGGAAGTAAGCAGTATTGAGCAGACTTATCATCAAAAACTAGAAGCCGCCTTGCTGTCAGTCCGAGAAAAAGGGCGAGGCGCCTTTTCTCGAGAGCACGTACTCGATGAATTTGATGCTATTACTACCACCACCGAAGATATGCCAACGGCAGTCGACGAGGAAATTCTAAAACAAATCACTGAACGCACCACCTATGATCCTGACGTAGTGGAACTTCATCCTCGCGTGGTGGAGCAAGTTCTTAATCGTCGACGCGCAATGCTGCTTGAGCAAAGCGCCAAAATCGATTTTGGTGCCGCTGAAATTCTTGCTTACGGTACTCTTCTTCTCGAAGGAACGCCCATTCGCTTGAGCGGACAAGATTGCGGACGAGGAACCTTTGCCCATCGCCATGCAGTGCTTTATGACATCAATGATGGCCGTCCTTATATTCCTCTCAATCACCTGCGCCGATCTCGCGACGAGGGCGAAGAAATTTGGCAGCCTAGCCGCTTTCGTGTCTATGATTCACCGCTGAGCGAAGAAGGGGTTTTAGGATTTGAATATGGCTATTCGGTAAGTCATCCGTCGTCACTGGTAATTTGGGAAGCTCAGTTTGGTGATTTTTTTAACGGCGCACAGATTCAAATTGATCAATTTATTGCCTCCAGCGAGACGAAATGGGGACAAAAAAGTCGCTTAGTCATGATGCTTCCTCACGGTTATGATGGCCAAGGCCCTGAGCATAGTTCGGCCCGCATTGAGCGCTTCTTACAGCTGTGTGCGCAAGGCAACATGCGCGTGTGCAACTGCTCAACCCCGGCGCAGCTTTTCCACTTGTTAAGACGCCAAGCAAAGCAAAAGAAAAAACCTTTGGTAATTTTCACCCATAAAAGCTTATTGAGAGCTGAAGATGCCGCGTCCTCAGTGAGTGATCTCACCAGTGGAACTTTCCAGCCGGTAATCGCTGATCCCGTTGTTGGAAGAGCGAAAACTATTGATCGTTTGATCTTAGCGAGCGGCAAGGTTTACTGGGATCTCGTGCGTCATTTCCAAGGCCTCGAAAATGTCCCAGCCAGTGTCCGCCTGGTGCGCGTGGAACAACTCTATCCATTCCCTGCAGAAGATATTATGCGTGTCATTGAAGAGAAATCTGCGCGTGAAATTGTGTGGCTGCAGGAAGAGCCGCGTAATAATGGGGCATTCTTGTTTATCAAGGATCAAATGAGTAAATTAAATATTCCCATTCGCTTTATTGGTCGTGCCGAAAGCGCAAGTCCAGCGACGGGATCTCCGAAAATCCATAAATTGCAGCAAGCAAGTCTCATGGAAGCCGCTTTCGCACCATTTGAAAAACCCGCACGTGATTTGGAAATTACAATATGAGCCAAGCTGTCGAGGCGGTGATTGCAGCCAATAATCATCGCACCGTATTTCACGCCTTAGGTATGCAAGTAACCAAGGTGGATGCTGATGAAACCATAGTTTCTCTCACCATCGACGAGCGCCATTTTCAGCATGTGGGTTTGGTACACGGCGGCATTTACGTATTGCTGGCAGAGTCTGCCGCCAGTATCGCTGGGGCTTGCACCCTAAGTAAGCCCGATCAAAATATCGTGGCCATTGAAATCAATGCCAATCACGTACGCTCGGCCCGTTCAGGCACTCTCACCGCCACCTCCAAATGCTTACACCGGGGCAAAAAAACCCTCGTCTATGAAGTGCGAGTGGAAGATGGCGATAAACAGCTCATCAGCATGGCCCGCTCGACGCTGATGGTGATTGAGCCCTAATTTCACAACCTTTTTCTGCATTTTATCGATAGAGTGAATGGCGAGAACTTCTCGCTTTAGATCATCGTATTAAAAAGGGAATATATGAACGAAAATCTCTTAAAAAGCTCAATCGCTGAAGCGGTGGGGACCTTCATTCTAGTATTTATTGGCTGTGGCGCGATTTTGGTTAATGAATCAAGCGGTGGTGCTTTAGGGCACGCCGGTGTTGCCATGACTGTTGGTTTGACGGTCATGACGGTGATTTTCGCTATTGGCCACGTGTCGGGCGCTCACATTAATCCTGCAGTGACCATTGCGCTTGCCATGATCAAGCGCGTGAGCATGAGCAAAATGCTGTGTTATTGCGTGGCTCAAGTGAGCGGCGCCATTCTCGCTGCTATCGCTTTGAAGTATAGCGTGGCTACCGGAGATTCCTTGGGCGTAACTGCTCCGGTTGGCACCATTTCTCAAGCTTTCCTCATGGAAATGCTCATGACCGCCTTTTTAGTGTTTATGGTGGTAAGTTTGGTGACCGACCCTCGAGCATCCTCCTCAATGGCAGCCATTGCCATTGGCGGGGTGATAACGGTGGATGCCTTTGTCGGCGGTCCCATCACCGGTGCATCAATGAATCCCGCTCGTTCCTTCGGACCAGCTCTCGTGTCAGGACAGCTTGAGCATCTTTGGCTCTATATTGTGGCGCCGATTATGGGTGGTATTATTGGTGCGGGTCTCTATTGGATGATTGGCGCAAGAACCCTGACCAATCCGCGTCCTTCCTAGTAGAGTGAACTTTCATTGAGCTCTTGCTTGAGAGCTCAACGATGATTTTGAAAGAGGTATATAGTTATGTTAATCTGGTGGGCCTTAGTATTTTTCATAATTTCACTAGTCGCAGGTATTTTTGGCTTCAGCAGCATAGCTGGCGCAGCGAAGGGAGTTGCGAAAGTATTATGCTTCATTTTCATTACGCTCTTTCTGATTGCTCTCGCTTGGCGCCTAATTTACGGCACCGATGAGGTGAGCTTAAAACCAATAGTCTCATTCGCCGCCTTATCAGTATATAGCATTTGATAGACAGCATAATTTCTAAGAATGCTTTTAATATAGATGCGCGTTTCCGGATAAGGTATGGATTCAATCCATGCCAATGGCTCGAGGTGTCCTCGCAATTTAATCCATAAGTCGGTTGGCACTGGACCTGCGTTATATGCGCTCAACGCATAATCGAGTCGATTATTGTATTTTTTAAGAAGAGCATTGAAGGTGTGAATACCCAGCTTCAAATTGTCTTCTTCTTTGAAGAGTGTATATGTTTTCAGCTGCAGATTTTTGGCGGCTTGGTTGGCGGTGCCGAGTGTTAATTGCATTAATCCTCGGGCATTTGCCGACGATTGAGCGCGCGGATTAAAAGCGCTTTCTTGGCGAATCAAGGAAAGAATCAGAAAAGGGGAGACTTCAGATTTCTGCGTGGCCAGTTCGGTTTCGATGGATTCCTTGCGGTAAGCCGGAAACAAGGACGTCCACGGAATATATTCACGCAAAGGACTCTCCCTGGAGCTAAGTTTAACCAAATTACTTACTTCGCCATGAGTATCTTTTAGAATTTGAAATTGTGCGGCCAAATAGAGGCTTAAAAATTCGTTATTAGGATCAGATGAAACGCTTTTGAGAACTTTAATAGCATCATCTTTTAGTCCCAGGTCAGCCAGTTCGTTATACAAATTGAGCTGCTTTAAAGTTTTAATATCCGCTTTAAAATCTTTAAATTGATTCTTCATTTCTTTTAAATTATTTTCTGCGGACAGGGTTTTCCTAATAGTCGTGTCGGATAAATTGAACTCATTCACGAGAACAAAAGCGTAAATACTAAAAGGATATTTTTTGATATAATTTTGCATGGTTTCTTCATTGCGATTATCTCTGCTATTGATTTTAATAACGCAATATTCACTGGTTGAAGCATAACGCCCTTCAGGATAATTTTTTAGATATTCTTCAAAATAGGGTTTGGCTTCTTTTTCGCGTTTGTCGAGATATAACATCCAGCCCAAACGAAATTGAGCAAGTTCTAAATAAGTAGCATCATCTGTCATGGCGATAACTTGTTTAAAAGTCTTCGTGGCATCTTTATAGTCTTGCGAATCTTCCTGAATTCTTCCGAGATTATAAAGAATTTTTGGAATAAGCGGATGTCCTTCGAATTGCGATAAAAATGCTCTGCTGAGGCTTTCCGCTATTTTAAGGTCGGCCCGTTTCCAATGAGAGAAAATAAGACTGTCTAAAAATGAGGGTCCAAACTTATACATTTTCTCCTGAAAGGTCCGGAGGAATTTTTTTTCCAAAGTGCTAAGATTTTCCTTTTTATAAAGAGAAAAATACAAATTTGAAGCAGGATCAAATATTTCTTTTTTCTTTGAAAAATAAACACTTTTTTGTAAATAACCTAAAGCCTGAGCAGGATCAGATAATAACATTTCTGGAGAATACTTAAGAGCAGGCTTTGATGAGGCAGAGGATATCTCAAGAGGCTCAGGAATACTTGCTATCAGAGCCGTCCAACGAGGAGGGAGGGGCAAATAGTTCTTGATGGTTTTTTCGTCTTTAAAGACGCTTAAATAATTGCGGGCGAGTCTTTTAAAATCTTCATGGCGAGACAAATTAAATAGTGCTTGGCCATAATACAAAACATAGCGAGGATCTTTTTGGTCTTTAGCACTCAATTGTTCAATAGTATCAATAATATTCTGGTGATTTTTCTGAATCAGCGCGGCGTCAATTTTCTCTTTCAATAATTTAGTGAATAGTTCATCTAAGGCTTCTTTATTGAAATTAAGAGATGATTTTGCCCGGCTTAGATCATCGATGGCTTTATTAAGATTAAGCAGTTTATTAGGACTATTTTTTGCAATAAGTCCATAGGCCTGGGCACGATAAAAATAAAGATAGCTTTTACTCGCATACTTTTCAAAATTGTAAGAATGAAGCGGATTGCTAGTGATTATTTTGTCGCTTTCGATGGCTGAGAAGATGCTCTCAAGGGCAGTTTTTACCGAATTTTTAGGGTTATTCTGCGGAGCACTAATTACACTATTAGCAAAGAGCAAGAAGAAGAAAGACAATAGGATATGGCACATTTTTCCACCAAATAGGACAATTTTATACAGCTTTAGCACTGGGGCAGGGCATTGCAAATGCCTGAGGTAGATTTTGCTAGGTCTCACAAAGATCAAAAAAAATACTCGCACGTGCAGAAACTCCTAGTTCATTGAAACCATTGCCATGACGAATTGCCAGGTTTGGAATTTATTATGTAATTAACGAACTAAATGCCTTGATTGAACTTAGCGAGGAGCTGCTGCCTTGACGTTTGATTTTCACCCATTAGGTTGCCCGGATGAAAACTATCCTATCAAATGTTGTGATCATTATTGTGCCGGTGCTTTTGGGGCCGGTTAGGGGATAGTTTTTTTTAAAACTGCACAACAAATACCCTAAAAAACCGGCCAGTAGCCGGTTTTTTGGTTTTTGGAGCTCAAATGGACTTAATGAGATTGTTTCGCGCCAATTTTTTTACCACTGGTTTAGCCATGTTCGCGATGTTCTTTGGGTCAGGCAATTTGATTTTTCCGGTGGGGATTGGGCGAGTGGCAGCGGAACATAATGGCTGGGCCATGCTTGGGTTATTTATAACTGCAGTTTTGCTGCCTTTTTCAGCTCTTTGTCTCATGCTGCTTTATAATGGCGATCAATCCGTCTTTTTTAGAAAAATTGGTCTTATACCGGGCAAAATTGTTTCTTTTGCAGTTTTGGGCTTGATCGGACCTTTCGGGGTATTGCCACGCTGCATTGCTTTTTCTTATTCTACTTTTTCTATATATTTTGAATCCGTAAGCCTTGTGAGTTTTGCGGTAATTTCATGCGTTTTGATTTTTTTATTATCCTATAAAGAAAACGATGTAGTGGGCATCATCGGTAATTTTTTGACACCGATTTTATTGATTTCACTCGCCATCATTATTTGGAAGGGTCTTTCTGTGCCCGCCATACCGCTTGTAGAAAATGAAACGCATACGCCTTGGAGCATGGTGCAATTTGGTTTCATCGAAGGCTATAAAACTTTTGATATTTTTGCAGCCCTCTTTTTTGCCGCGGCTATTATCCCAGCATTCCGTAATGTCCTCGGTGACAGGATGGAAAATAGGAAATCTTTGTTATTATTAGCCGTGAAATCAAGTCTTGTGGGCATGGTTTTGTTGTTCGCGGTTTATGGTGGACTGAGTTTCGTTGCTTCCAATTTGCGTGGGGCATTAGAAGGGGTGCCAGGGGATAAACTCTTAGGCATGATCGCAACCTTGACCATGGGGCGAACAGCTGGTCTTTTGGCTAACTCGGTAGTTTTTCTTGCGTGTTTGACGACGGCTATTTCGTTGGCTTTGGTCTCGGCTGAGTTTATAAAAAAAGAAGTGTGTCGCGAAAAAATCAGTTATGGCAACTCCCTCGTAATCACCATGATTATTACCTTAATAGTCTCTCTGCTGGGATTTGATGGCATCATGCGCATGGTGATTCCAGTTTTGATGGTCTTATGTCCCGCAGTTATCACCTTGATGCTCGTCAACGCTCTTAACTATTTCTTTGGCTTTCGCTACATTAAGCTGCCGGTTTATAGCGTATTTGTTGTTTCCCTCGTGATGACCTTGTGGACCTAAATCTTTAGCCTTAAAGAGGGGCCGGCGTTGTAAGATATGGTTTTTGAGTGCATTATCTGCGGCGTAAACGTGAAAAAATCTGCGAGAGCAACATGAGTGTAGCCATGGCCACAACGCCTGCGAAAAAAAAACATAAATTAGCCGCTAGCAACTCTTTTTGTCTAAGTGAAGATGAGCTGTTGTCTGCCTATGACATGATGTATCGATCCCGTTTGCTCGACGAGAAAATGCTCATTCTTCTGAAACAGGGGAAGAGCTATTTTCATATCGGGGCCATGGGTCACGAGGCAGTGCAGGTGGCTTGTGGTATGGCGATGAGCAAGGGTGTGGATTTTTTGTTCCCTTATTATCGCGATCAGGCTTTGTGCTTAGCTTTGGGGCAGACTCTTTATGAGTTTTTCTTGTCATTCTTGGCGCGCAGGGAAGATCCCCATAGTGGAGGCAGGCAAATGCCCATGCATTATGGGAATAAGGCTCTCAATATCCCAACCAGTTCCTCCTCGACGGGGACGCAGTTTTTGCAAGCGGTAGGCTGCGCTTTTGCCAATGAACGAATGCACAAAACGGATAAAAAACAGCCCTTGGCGGTAACGGTGTGCACTACTGGTGAAGGCACTACTTCTCAGGGAGAGTTTTACGAGGCTATTAGTTGGGCTGCTCGCGAAAAAGCACCGATCGTGTTTTTGGTAGAAAACAATCGCTATGCGATTAGTGTAAACATCGATGATCAACGTCCCGGGGGCGTGATTGCTGACAATTTCATGAGTTTTTCTGGGCTTAGAGTTGAGAAAGTAGATGGTTGCGATGTTAGCGCAAGCTTTAAAGCCTTATCCAAAGCTCTTGAGCATGCGCGGCGAGGACATGGGCCAACTTTGATCGATGCCGACGTGGTGCGCCTTTTGCCCCACAGCTCCTCAGATGATCATAAAAAATATCGCTCCGAGAAAGAACTTAAAGAAGACTTAGCGCGCGATCCCGTCGCTCTATTACGCGCTGAGTTGCTGAGTAAAAAAATTATTGGCCACAAAGCTTTAGTGAGTCTCGAGGAAAAGATCAAAAGCGAGATTGATGAAGAGGCCGAACGTGCCTTGAGTGCTGCTCAACCCGCCAAAAGTGAAGCCATTACCCATGTGTGGTCAAATACTCCCGAATGCAGCATGCCGAGCGAGACTGAGTTTGAGGCAGAGCCCACCGTTTTGGTGGACGCCGTGAATCGCGCTCTCAAAGAAGCTCTTGGGAAAGATGAAAAAGTTCTAGTTTTTGGCCAAGATGTCGCCCATGGCAAGGGTGGGGTGTTTACCGCTACGCGAGGCCTCACTGCTCAGTTTGGCCCTGATCGTTGTTTTAATGCGCCCCTTGCTGAAGCAAGCATTATCGGTGTCTCCATTGGTCTGGCCCTGCGCGGCTTCAGACCTATCCCAGAGATCCAATTTGGCGATTATATCTGGACCGCCATGATGCAGATTCGAAATGAGCTGGCAACCATTCGCTATCGCTCTAACAATCATTTTTCTGCTCCCGTCGTCATTCGTGTCCCGGTGGGCGGCTATATTCACGGGGGTTTATGTCACTCGCAGAATATTGAAGCGACTTTTGCTCATATCCCCGGCCTAAAAATAGCTTTGCCGTCGACGGCGCTCGATGCTTATGGGCTCTTAAAAAGTGCTATCGCCGGGCAAGATCCTGTATTATTTTTGGAGCACAAAGCGCTCTATCGCCAAAGTTTTGCGCGCTCGTGTTTGCCGGTGGGGGAGGATTATCAGCTCCCCTTTGGCAAGGGCATCGTTCGTCGAGCAGGCGAGGATATTACAGTGATCACCTATGGCATATTGGTGCAGCGAGCTTTGGAAGCAGCTGAGCTTCTCAGCCATGAAAATCTCAGTATTGAAGTGATTGATTTACGAAGCATCGTTCCCTATGATCGCGAGCTGGTATTTGAGTCAGTGAGGAAGACCGGCAAAGTATTGGTCTTGCACGAAGACATGCGCTTTATGGGATTTGGTGCTGAAATCGCCAGCGATATCGCAGAGCATTGTTTTATGGACCTCGATGCGCCGCTAAAACGCTTAGCCGCAAAAGATTCACCGGTACCTTATAATTCTGAGCTAGAAGAAGAAGTTCTGCCCCAAATCTACGATATAGTAAGAGAGCTTAAAAACCTGGGCGGCTTTTAGCGAACAAGAAAAGTTTAAACTATGACAGTGATAATAACTTGTGGCGAGTCGAGAGCTAGTTTGTCGGCAGTGCGCGCTCTAGGCAGGGCAGGGGTGCCGGTGGCGGTATCGGCATCACGTCGGCCTACTCTGGCTATGTGGTCGCGTTTTGCCTCGTCAACCTTTCTCACCAACGATCCAAAATTAAGTGCCCAGGCTTTTGCTGAACAATTGGCGGAAGAGTTACGGGCGCGCTATGCCGCTTGTGCTTTGGTGGGCAGCGACGAGGACTTTTGGGCCATGTCGAGATTTCGCGACTTGCTGCCCATTAGTGCACGAAAAATTTTACCGCCGCATATTTCAGTAGTGCGATCCTTGGATCACGAAGCGCTCCATGATTTCGCCGAATCTCTTGGCGTGCCTTGCGCGCCCTTGGTGCGTTTGCCCGAAAACGCCACTCGCGACGAGATTTTGGGCCTTCTTCATGGCATGTCTTATCCTCAGCTTTTTAGGCCGATCATTCCCTGGATTGAACGTGAAGATGGCACGCGGCGAGTCAATAAACGCTTCGTCGTGAAATCCGAAGTGCACTTGCTCACTATTATTGAGGAGCAGGCCGATTTGATTAAAAATGGGGTGCTAGTGAGCGCCTACCAAACGAAGCGCGCCTTATCCTATTTTGGTGTTTGTGACAAAGGCCAGGTCTTGGTGGAAGGTTTTCAAGAACGGCTCAATGAACAGGAGCCCTACAACGAAGTGGCGACCCTCGCGGTGACCATTGAACCCATTGCTGTCATTCGGCGCCATGCACAAAATTTATTGCAGGCTTTGCAGTGGCAAGGGCCCTTCAAGGTGGAATTCATCAAGGATCAACGCGGTAATTATCGCTTGATTTCTTTGATTGGTCGTTTATGGGGGTCTTTGCAGTTGGCGATTTCTGCGGGGGTGAACATACCTCTTATTTGCTATCGCCTGGCAGAAGGAACGCTTACCCGTGATTTATTGGGCAATGCCGAAGCTCGCGTCCGCATGCGCTGGCTGGTGGGGGATGCCGCCTCAAAGATTTTTAATGCGGGACATGTGGTGAAGAATATTTGGGCCGTTAGCAATAATCTGGCCGGATTTAGTAAGCTCAAAGCGTGGTTAGGCCAACCCAAAACTACCACGTGCTATGATGTTTTTGATATTGAAGACCCCATGCCCTTTTTGTTTGAATTGCAACATAAAACTTGGCGCAGAGCTTTTGAAAGATATGCTGGTAATTAGAAGTTTGATAACACTAAAAGGATAAATATGAAAAACGTAGCTCCTCAAAAAAAAGTTACTAATGAGAACGATAAATTAATTTCCTGGGCTCGCAAAAATTATTTAGTGGGCAATTTTTATCAAGCACGAAAATTGGCGCATCAAATCCTGCATGATGCCAGTGTGGGCAGCGCTCAAAAGGCCGAAGGGGCTGAGATAATTCGGCTTACTAGTATTGATAAATTGGCACTTGGTGCTGGGATTTTGTGTGTGTTTTTGACTGGAATTACGGCTGTTATTACTGGGTATTAACCTGGAAAAATATTCTTAAACGTCGCTCCCAGGTCAAAAGGCAGTCTCATCGCTCCAGTCCGCAAGAGCTCGAATCGCATTTTTTCATCCGAGTATTCAAAATCAGGTGCACACGGGATTTACTTTGTAGCAATTTGATATAATAATAGGGTTATTAATTATGTTTTAGGGAATATATCATGCATTTATATGTATTATTAATCGCGGCTATTTTAAGCCTGAGATCTTTTGCTGCCGATTTAGCATCTCACGGCTCAGAAAATGTTGGTAAATGGCAAAAAATTTACTGGACTCAAGGGTCTCAAGCAGCATTAGAATACTGTAATAATGTTGCTGAAAATCTCGAAGTAATCATTGGTAAAATATATGATTTAAGCCAGGAGATAAGCGATAATGCTGTTCTTAATGCTCATTGCGAAAAATTAATTAGCTGTTACCAATCTAAAAAAGCTCGTTATGAACCTGATGTTTTTATCGGCGAAAAAGTTTGGTCTCGAGGCCGGGCAGAACCAGGGAAGACGCCGTTTAGTTATCGTGATTTTCGGCATAGATATAATGATAGTGCTTCTCTGATAAAATTTTTTGATAGCAGCATACAATATCATCAGGACCAATTAAACGCCATTGAAGAGCTGCTTAAAGGGTTTTCAGAGCATATTTTAGCCAAAGAATTCTTAAGAGAACTGCAAATTGCCCATAACCAGGCTGTGCTTAAGTGGAACGCGCGCAAGGCCGAGGCGCTTGCTAATCCAGCTCAGTCTGAGGCAGCAGCCAAAGACCCTTTAGATGTTACCAATATACGCTGGGCCCATGAGCATAATTTTTTGGGCGAGCAGGCTGAAATTTTGGTCATTGAGCAGAATGGTGCTGATATTATGCATAAAGAGTTGGACGGCGTTAAGCTCTTGGGCACGCCGCCAACAACCGATTTAGAACATGGCACGCATGTGTGTGGGATTATTGGCGGCAGGAAAATGGGCGCTGCTCCATCCTGTGTTATTCATGTTGCAGCAGGTTGGGCTAGTGAAATAGCGGAAACACTTACCAATTCTTCCATTGATATAATCAATTTTTCAGGCGATTTCCCGAATGTATATTCGGATTTATTGGCGAATGTTCATGATAGGACAGCATTTTTAAGTGCTCTATCTCGCATAATGTGTGTTTGTAGCAATATGAACGCTATTAGCTCTATCCTTAGCCTGATGACAATGGATCCTAAAGATGCCCAAGAGCACGTAAAAAAACTATATGATGACAATGAAAAATGTAGTTATGAAGTCTTAGCGAAGCGTTTTAAAAATAAACTTTTAATCTTGGCTATTGGTAATGATGGTCTCATGGTTGGCGAGAATGAGTATCGAGGAAGTTGTTCTGGCGCTATATTAAAAGTGCTTGAAGAAGAGCAGCTGGGCATTTTCGTTGTGAATGTACGAGCAGATGGAGTGCAGCCCTCGCCTCATACTAATTATCCGGGAGACCAATACGCAAGCATTACCGTATGCGCCCCTGGAACGGATATTTTATCGGCTGTGCCCGGTGATCAATATGCAAAAAGATCCGGAACTTCGATGGCGGCGCCTTATGTTTCTTCGCTAGCGCTTCTTTTGCGAAGTGCATTTCCTAGCTTAGATAAAGCACAAATTAGGCATTGCATATTAAGCAGCGCCACTTCCATAATTTTAGAAAACGGCGTGCCGCGCTTGGTTAGTGATCCAAAGGAACTCTCCAACTATAGCCAAGAGCAGATTGCGTTTTCACGACGCTTTTTTGGGCAAGGATTGATCAATGCTAAAGCCGCTTTTGAGTGTGCAGAAAAAATGGCAGCTTTTTAATCAGTTTGCACTCCTATGCTCGCCAAGCCCCACAAAATGTGATTACTACTCTCTTCGAAATTAGAAATGATAGGAAAAAATCATGTTATGGAATTTAATCAGTAAAAACCCCTTTGCTTCATTAAAAGAGCACATGGAAAAGACACAGCTCTGTGTTCAAAAAACTAAAGATATTTTTGCCGCTTTATTCAATGGCGAAAAAGAAAAAGTCAGTCAGCTTGCCAAAGAAATTAGCGTTCTGGAGCATGACTGCGATCGAATAAAACAAGATCTTCGTATGCGAGTAGCGAAAAGCATCTTTTTGCCAATCGAGCGACGCGATTTATTGCAAGTGCTTTCCAATATGGATTCCATTGCCGACAGCGCTGAAGATGTTGGGGTTTTGTTGACCATGCGCTGGATGAGTATGCCAACTGAATTGCAGCCGCATTTTGAATCGTTCTTGAATAAAACTATCGACGTCGTCAGTGAATCAGCCAAGGTAATTTTTGCTCTTGATCGATTGCTTGAAGCGGGTTTTTCAGGGCCAGATGCGGAAGAAGTTATTCGTCGCATTGACCATGTGGATCGCTTGGAGCACGAAGCGGATAAGGCCCAAGATCAATTGGGTAAGCGTTTGTTTGAAAGCGAAGATGAATTTAGTGCGGCCGCCATCGTCATGTGGATAAAAATAATCGAGCGCGTCGGCAAATTATCTGATTGTTCTGAGCGGATGATGAGCCATATTCGTTTAATGCTCGCCACCAAATAATCAGTGCTCCTATTTCCGCTTCGAAAAATCTTGTTTATGAGGCCCATCTGCCTTTTGGTGAGCTAACTTTTTATTCACTAGGACTAATGTGTGGAACCAGTATTAATTCTCGTTATCATTGCGGTTATTGCGGGATTTTATTTGGCTTTTAACATCGGTGCCAACGATGTTGCAAATACCATGGGCACTGCAGTTGGTAGCCAAGCCATGACTATCAAGCAGGCCATTGTTCTCGCCGCTATTTGTGAGTTTTTAGGGGCCTTGTTGATCGGTGACGAGGTGAGTCGCACTATCAAGCAGGGTTTTGTTAGTCCCACTATTTTTGCGGCCGATCCTTATGGTTTTGCCTGCGGTATGACGGCAGCCATATTAGCGACGGCACTGTGGCTGCAGTTTGCTACGATTCGTGGTTTGCCCGTTTCCACTACGCACAGTATCGTCGGCGCCGTTTTGGGCTTTGCCATAATGTACGGGGGCTTTGATGATATTAATTTTGGCCAGCTTGGCGCGATATTTTCCAGCTGGATCATTTCACCCATTTTAGGCGGAATAATTTCCTATTTCGCTTTGCGATTTATTTTGCGAGTGATTATCGATAGCCACGATCCCATTGGACGCTCGAAACGCTTAGTGCCTTTCATGATCGGCAGTGCGGTCATATTATTGAGCAGTGCCTTTACCCCGAAGCTCATCAAAAAATTATTGCCCCAATACGCACAAATTTTAGGAATAGCGTCGTCAATCGTGCTGGGGCTCTTGGTCGCTTATATTTTTCGATTGATGCTCAATCGCATTTCGTCCGACACGAGTGATCGTGAAAAAATATTAGCAGTCACCGAAAAAATCTTTGCCCGCATGCAATTTGTTACTGCTTGTTTCCTGGCCTTTGCCCACGGTAGTAACGACGTGGCCAATGCCATTGGACCGGCCTCTGCTGTAATTTCCGCACTGACTGAAAATACTGTTTCCAGTGAAACAAATATCCCGCTCTGGCTCTTATTGGTGGGAGGACTTGGTATTGTTATCGGCCTTGCCGCCTTTGGGCGTAAAGTTATTCAAACGGTGGGTCAAGAAATTACCGAAATAACGCCGACCCGGGGCTTTGCTGCCGAGTTTGCTGCGGCCCTAACGATCCTTGTTGGAACCATTTTTGGACTCCCTTTGTCCACCACCCATGTTTTGGTGGGTGCGGTTATTGGGGTAGGCTTTGCGCGGGGTATTAGCGGGATTGATGTGGTGGTGATTAGAAGGATCGCTCGTTCGTGGATTGTTACCATGCCAATCACGGCGCTCATTTCGATGATTTTTTGCTTTTTATTGCAAAAGATATAAAAAACTTGGCCCCTGATATTTCCAGGGGCCTTTGATTGAGTAGCGGTTATTTTTTAGTGCTCTTTGCCAAGGCCGAATCCATTTTCGCAAGTTCAGTAGAAATAGAAATGGTTATTTCTCGTCCAACGCCCCCATCAACTATTTTTGAAAGAATGGCTGCGGCAGGGCTGCGTGTGCCGTAATCAATCCCAAAATCAAGGCGATTTATGGTGGCACTTGCCAAGGTCCCACGCACTATTTTTTGCCCACCATTTTTATCTATGCGCACCTCTTCGCTGATGGGTTCGGCCAAGAGTGTGACCGGCTTGGTTTTGTCTTTTATGGTGAGAGTGCCGTCGATATACATCTTGTTATTAATTTTATCTTCGCGCACCCCAGTTGATTTAAAGACTATGAAGGGAAATTTTTCAGCATCTAGGAAATCTTTGCTTTTTACATGGGTATCGCGTGCGGCTACCATAGTGTTTAAGCTATTAACATTAATTTTTACCTCAAGCTCCGAGGTACTCAGATTTTTTGGATCAACCTTGAGTTCACCAGACTCAATGCTCATTAATCCGCGAATTTTTGAAATACCAAAATGGCCAATATCAAAACTAACTGAAGTATGTTGCTCATCAAGTTTCCACGTTTCTAAGTTATTTTTGCTGGCAAATAGTGACAGTGAACTTGTTAATAGTATCGCATAGAATAAGCGTTTTTTCATGATATCCCCCTAAGAGAGTTTAGAATACAAAGCGCATTAAAGGTCGCTAAAACTAAATCTAGGTGTCGGGGCTCATTCAAACCGTTCAAAAACCTTGTCCGCTCTATTGGAGAACAGGTTTAATGTGTTAATTTTACAGGCAAACTTAAATTATTTTAATATATTTAATTTGACCTATTTTAACTGTATAAGATGCCTCCTCCAGCATTACTAACTTTTTGTATAGAAAGGTGATGCTTAGGGGGGGACTACTATCATGAACCAGTATCGATCTTATCTTTTTGGGGTGTTTTTGACGTTTTTTATAGTGGGAGCATGTGCGCCGGAAGAGCAAGATGCTTCGCCTGATCAATTGGAGAGCGAGCTAAGCAATAAAGAGGCGGAGCTTCCTATTAATGTTGTGGTCAAAAGAGAGTCTCTTCCGAGGGGGACCGACGATTGTGCTCCGACCCTTGAGTTACCAAATGGGCCAGACGACTGTGCTTTGTCGGTTGAAACACCCATTGTAGATGTCACCCCGCTCGAGGCTGATGCAGGAATGCTCGCTGCAGGCCCAGGCCCTTTTCTGCCTCCATTTGCTCCCCCATTCCCTCCCCCTGTGGTGCTGAATGGTGAAGAGGGTGACACGGGTCCGGTCGGCCCAGAGGGCCCAGCTGGCTCAGCCGGATCAATGGGATTGACAGGAGCCACCGGAGCCACTGGTCCAGGGGGAGCAGTGGGTCCTGCTGGCCCTGCTGGCCCTGCGGGCCCTGCTGGCCCAGCAGGTCCTGCCGGTCCTGCCGGTCCAGCCGGAGCTGTAGGTGCGGCTGGAGCACCGGGAGCAGATGGTGCGCCGGGCGCAGATGGAGCACCCGGATTACCTGGAGCAGCAGGAGCAGATGGTGCACCTGGAGCAGCAGGAGCAGATGGTGCACCTGGCCCAGCAGGCCCTCCAGGTAGCGTCTTGGGCTTTGCTGACTTCTTTGCCCTTATGCCCCCAGATAATGCCGCGACCGTTGCTCCTGGCACTGATGTATCGTTTCCGCAAGACGGTCCAAGCAGCGCAACCTCAATCAGCAGACTATCTCCTTCGAGCTTTAATCTAGCGAACATCGGGGTCTATACCATCGACTTTCAGGTGAGTGTGACTGAAGCGGGGCAATTAATCTTAACGCTGAATGGAGCAGATCTTGCTTATACAGTGGTTGGGAGAGCTACGGGAACAAGCCAGATTGTAGGGGTGGCCATTGTTCAAACCTCGGTGGTTAACTCAGTGCTCACCGTAAGGAATCCAGCCGGGAACTCTACAGCATTAACCATTACTCCTTTGGCAGGAGGAACACGGCCTGTTTCTGCTCATCTGGTTATTCAACAAATTGAATAAACAGTGACTTAGAAAAATGTTCATGAAAAAACGCCCATTGAGTTTTTGAACTCATGGGCGTTTTTATATATCGTTATTGAAGTTTAGGAGTAGTAGGCTATACTCAGCTTAAGCCCTTTAATGGAAGTTTTCTATGAAAATATCTTTATTTCTTTTATTTAATTTTGGCATTCTTATCTCCGGTTGTTCCCCTGAAGAAGGCGTCAAGGAATTACCCCCAGTTTTAACTGAAGAACAAGCGACTAAACTAAAAACGCTCCCGAATTTGTCCTTTGCAAAGTTATCAGATCCTGAAAAAACTCAATTTTTGAATATTATTTTGGATTCTTCTGAAGGCTTTGATGAAATTGAATATCAAAATGCCACATGTCAACTTGCAAATTCTAACAAAGGCAAAGTGCTTTGCCTGCAGGAAAAAGCGGTTTGCGAGAACATTGCCAGAGATAAAAAGAAAAAACCTCGAGATAATCAGGAAAATAGAAAGAGGTTGCAGTCAAATGAAGCCTATCTTAGGAAGTTTTTGTCCACTTGGGAAATAAGCCCCATAGAGTTGTCGGCACTCTATTTTGCGGCCGGTCAGCATATCGAACTTTGGAAAAAAACCGCCTGTGGGGCTCCAGACCAAAAGGACTTGGAAATATTGCAAGCGCAAATCGAAGCTAAAGCGCCTGGTAGAGGCAGAATACTTAAAATGGCTGCCATGCAGTTCGCGACTTTTTTCGGTAAAAATCCCGCATAAGCTTAAGAGTTTTTATTTAAAAATTTTCAACCAAGAGCCTCTATGTTACCTACCAGAAATGGTTGTCCCTACCTATTATTAGCGCCTATGGAAGGGGTGGGTGACCGCTCTTTTCGAAAGGCTATGGCCTCTGTGGGAGGCTTTGACGAGGCGGTGCGGGACTTTATTCGGGTTCCCCTCAATGCTCACATTAAAAGTCTCGCCAGCGTCTATGAGGCGGATGAATTGGCGCCTATTCCGCTGGCCGCGCAAATCATGGGATCTGAACCTGAGCTCATGGGACAGATGGCACAAGAACTCATGGCGAGGGGCGCTCCTCGTATCGATGTCAATTGCGGTTGTCCATCGAATACTGTTACGGGGCGTAATGCCGGCTCTAGCTTGCTGAAGGATCCTAATATTTTACTTTCAGTGGTAAAAGCCGTCGTGGAAGCGGTGCCGATCCCGGTCACCGTTAAAATGAGATCGGGATACGAGGACATTTCTTTGTTTAGCGAAAATATTCTCGCGGCTCAAGAAAGCGGCGTCAGATATATTAGCCTACACCCAAGAACCAAAGTTGATGGCTACACCCCTCCTGCTCGATGGGATCTTATCGCCAGAGCAAAATCCCTCCTCGACATTCCCCTCGTCGGCAATGGTGACATTCTCAACGTAGATGATGCGATCAACATGCAGCGCATCACTAATTGCGATGCACTGATGATTGGGCGGGGCAGTATCATGAACCCATTTATTTTCCATCAAATACGCGCTCATTATAGCCATGAAAGGTACGAACCTAAGTGGGAAGATTTATCGGCTTTTTTTGAGGTGTTTTTGAAGGAAACGCCAGAGAATTTTTCGATGAATTTACGGGTTAATAAACTTAAACAACTGCTGAGTTTTTTGTTTAAAGGCAATGCTCAACTTATCGAGAAAAGACAGGCTGTCCTAAGAACTTCATTTGGGGAACCCTGTTCTTTACTTGAGTTCGCGACGCCATTTTTAAAAGAGCTCTGGCGTATAAATGGCTAATACTGCAAGAAAGTTCGTGCTATTAAAAAGATGACAAAAGCTAAATCACCCTCGTCAAATTGGTCGCACCCGTAAAAAAGCCAATTGTCTGCTCGGCTAGGAGGGTAGAGACCCGTGTTTGGGCTTCGTCAGTGCTTGCAGCTAAGTGAGGGGTGGCGAGGATTTTCGGGTGATGGACGAGAGGGTCGTTTTTAGCGGGGGGTTCGGTGGCAAAAACATCCATTGCAGCGCCGGCTAAATGGCCTTGGTCGAGGGCTTTGATAAGGGCGTTTGGTTCAATGAGCTCGCCTCGGGCCGCGTTGATTAGCCACGCATTTTTTTTCATGAGGGCGATGTTTTTGTCGTTGATAAGGTGCTTGGTGTGGGGATTTAAGCCGCAATGAAGTGAGACGATATCGCTGCTTTTTAATAAGTCTTCCAAGGACAGGCTTTTTACTTGAAGATCACTAAAAACGGATTGGCCGAGCACGGGGTCAAAGGCCACGACCTGCATTTGAAAAGCGCGTGCCCGCTCGGCAAGCAAGCGCCCGACGTTGCCGAGGCCGACGATGCCGAGAGTTTTGCCGGCCAGTTCAAAACCTTTGAATTGAGCGCGGGACCAAAGGCCGGCTAAGAGATGTTGATGGGCAGCCGGGATATTTCTCGCGGCTGATAAAATCAACGCAAATGTATATTCCGCCGTCGACAAACTATTGCCTGATGGGGTGTTGATGACGGCGATGTTTTTTTCTCGCGCAGCATCCAGGTCGATGTTGTCGGTACCAACGCCCGCGCGGCCGATTAATTTTAGTTTGGTGCCGGCGAAAATAACGGCACTATCGACTTCAGTTTGACTCCGCACCAGCAAGCAATCATAGTGAGGAATTTTTTGGATGAGTTCTGCCTTCGACAAAGCTAAATTAATGTCCACCTTAAAATTCGTGTGTTGTTTCAAAATGGCAAGACCTTGTTCGCCTAATGGTTCACACACGAGGATAGTTAAAGTGCTCATATTTTTCTCTGGGGTTTGAGGGCGCTCTTTAATCTTAGCGACAAGCCTCGATCAATTCAACGTGAGGAGCACAACGCACAATACTTTGCGCATATTCCAAGCTGGGCGCTAAAGCTTTGCCGATATAACGAGCACGAAGTAAATCAATCCGAGTCTTGGCTGCCAGGGCTTTTTGCCGAATATGATCGTTGCTATCGATGAGCCTTTGGGTAATAGCGATGGCTTCCTCAGATTTATCCCAGTTATTGCCAATAATGAACATGTCGACTGAAGCCATTAAACTGTGTTCGATGATTTCGCCCAAATCATAATGATCAGCGACGGCTTTCATATCGAGATCGTCAGAAATTACTACCTCATTAAAGCCAAGTTCATGTCGCAAGAGTTCTTCAATTATTTGGCCACTCATCGTTGCTGGATATTTTTTGTCGAAGGCCTCGGCGATAATATGCGCGGTCATGATCGTTGCTACTTGAGCTCTTATGGCAGCTTTGAAAGGAACCAGTTCACGCTCCCTCATCGTTTTTTGATCAGTAGCGACGGTAGGCAGTTCATGGTGGCTATCGAGAATAGTGGAGCCATGCCCCGGGAAATGTTTAGCACAGGCCGCCAGGCCTGAGGACTGCATGCCATTAATCATCTGTTCAACCAGTGTCGCTACGGTATGAGCTTCATGAGAAAAAGAGCGGTCGCCGATGATGTCGTTGTGACTTTGATCAATGGCGATATCGCAGACGGGTGCGAAGTTCAAGTGAAAGCCTAAGGCCACCAATTCACGGCCAAGGCTCGCGCCGAGGCGAAAGCAAAGTTGAGGATCTTGCAAAAACTTGAGAGTGAGCTCGCTTAAAGGCGGTATATCGGTGCAAATACCTCGCAAGCGCGCTACCCGGCCGCCTTCCTGATCGACGCTTAAGAGAGGGGGATTTATAAGATTGCTGTTGATAATCTCGGCATTTAAGGTCACGAGCTGTTCGAGAGATTCAATATTGCGTTTAAACAAAATGAATCCGCCGAGATTCTGGTGACTCAGAAAAGCCGACACTTTTTTAGTGAGCGTCAGTCCGTCAAAACCGACGATGAACAGTTCACTCGCTTTTACTTGTTTCATAGTTACCTTGCTCTGCTTGAGGTGCACTATGAATGTGAGCTGGCCAAAATAAATAGGCAAGTACGGCCAGAATAATGCCGCAACAAGCACCCATGGATTGGATATTGATCCAAAGCTTAGGCGAGCGAGCTTTTAAGAGCTCTTTTAAGTGATGAGGGTGGAGCAAAACGTGAAAAAGCATACCGCAGGTAAGCGATTGGAGGATGTGTAAAATATCCGCATCCATATGAGTGAAAATTTGCTCACCAAAAAAGAAGCCACAAGCCATGGCGCCCGTGAGGGCCACTAAGGCCGCTGCGCTTAAGCCAAGGCCAAAAGTATGGGAGGTGGTTTTCCACATTGCCATGGACACCAATAAACGGTGTATGACTACGGCCAAGGCCAATAAATGAGTAGAATTTTGCGCGGAGGGGTGAATGATTAAAGCTGCGCCATCGAGCAAATTATGGGCAATGAAGCCCAGAGCGGAAATGATCAAAAATGGCTTTTGTATCTCGCACTGGCTGCGCTTCGTGAGTTGGCTGATAAATACCGGCCCCACCAAGCCCAAAACCACGGCCAAGATGGTGGTGATACCGGAATGCTCTAGGCTCTCAGGCAGAATGTGCAAAGAGATAAGACACACTAAAGCCGTGACAATCATGCCGTCGACAAAGCGCGAGAGCTTGGTGTGAGCCGGAATAAAGTGATAGCACACCGGGCCCAATAAGGTGGATGATACGGCTAGCCAAAAATATAAATTCATAAATGCCAACTACTAATGATGTTATGGGCTTCTCTTAGCTCTAATTTAGCAAAAGAAAAAGGCTTGGGGAATGGTTGGAAAGGCTGTCAATAATAAGCGGCTGATAAATGGACATTTTTAGTTTAATTCCCCGATGATTTGGGATCAAGAACATCCCTCAACCCATCCCCCAAGAAATTAAAGCCAAGTACACTCAGGGCGATGCAAATTCCTGGAAAAATCGCCAAATAAGGGGAGGTGAAAAGGTTTGCGACACCCTGGTCAAGCAATGCGCCCCAGGATGGGGTGCCGATGGGAAGGCCGAGGCCTAAGAAGGTTAAGCCGGCTTCGGCTAATATAATGGCGCTTAAGCCATAGCTCGCTTGGACAATGACGGGGCCCATAATATTGGGCAAGATGTGGCGGCAAACTACCCTTCTTGACGAGGCGCCTAGGGCTATAGCGGCCAGTACAAATTCTCGACCCTTAATCTCATAGACCCGTGCCCGCACCAGGCGTGCGTAGGCCACCCATCCGGTGGCTGACAAGGCAAAGACGAGACTGAATATACTCGGCGGCATAACCGCGGCCAGGTAAAGGGCCAGTAAAAGCCCAGGAAAAGCTAAAATAATGTCTACCACGCGCATAAGCACGGCATCTATGGTGCCCCCATAATATCCGGCAAAGGCGCCCACCGCAGTACCAACGATGATGGAGGTGCTCGTGACCAGGATAGAAACGATAAGCGACATTCTGGTGCCATAAATAAGCCACGTCAAAACATCGACGCCATTGACGCCAAAGCCTAGGCGGCCGCCCAGTTTGGGCGGGATTAGGTGCATGGGCAAATTCGGTCGAATGCCCGCTTCGTCGAGCAAGAAAGGACCAAAAAGGGCAATCGCCACCATTAAGGTAAAAATAGTGAAGCCGGTTAATAAAAGAAAATGTTTGAGGGCTCGTTTATGTAAACGCTGCATTAGTTTGACCCTCCGATGGAAATACGCGGGTCGATCAGGCCATAAACAATATCGGTAAGGATATTAATAAAAGCGTAAATGAGCGCGATAACTAAGACGCAAGTTTGTACCAGCGGCATATCCAGTTGTTGAATCGCTTCAAGCAACAACAAACCAATGCCCGGCCAGTTAAAAACTTTCTCAGTCACTACCGAGCCTGCGAGCACGGCGCCAAATTGCAAACCTATCAGTGTGGTGACGGGAATGAGCGCATTTCTTAACGCATGTTTAAAAAAGACGGTAGCAGGAGCCAAGCCTTTTGCTTGAGCAGTGCGCACAAAATCTTCCGACAAAATTTCTAGCATGCTCGCCCTCGACATACGTGCAAGCATCGCGGCCAGTGCGGTTCCCATGGCTAAGGCGGGTAAAATCAAAGACCTTAGGCCATCGTCTGAACCGCTGATGGGGAGCAAAGACCATTTGATCGCGAACAACAGCAACAGCATAGGCCCGAGAAAAAAACTCGGTACCGAAATACCCACCAAGGCGAAGACGCTGAACAAATGGTCCGGCCATCGATGACGAAAAAATGATGCCATGACCCCTAAAAAAGGTCCAATCAAGAGAGCTACTAGCATGGCTGCAGTGGCTAATGCGGCAGTGTAAGGCAGACGTGCCATTACGGTTTCGAGGGTATTTCTACGGGTGGTAAAGCTTTTTATATCATTTTTGACGAGCGACCCTAAAAAATGGCCATATTGGTCAACGAAACCGATGGGCTCCCCGCGTTCGTTCAATAAACCCAAATCACGAGCGAGCATGTCGCGGGAAGAAGATTGAGCCTGATCGCCCAAAATATGATCGATAGGATCCCCCGGAACCAATCTCAAACTGCCTGAGACAATGATGGTGGCTCCAAGCATCACGGCACAAAGCGAGAGGAGCCGGCCTTTAAGAGAGGCCGGCCTAAGCTTTGCTGTCATAAAAATGACGGCTAAAGCGCCAATAAATATGAGCCAGTTGATCAAGTTCCAGCCTTTTTAGTGGGGGAGCCCAGATAGGCTTTTCTCAAACCCAAAAACGAACCAGAAGCGTCAGGTTTGAAGCCTTGCAGTCGCTCTTTGTTATACACGATGATACGATGTTCGTTCCACAATGGAATATAAGGCAATTCTTCAAGCATAATGCGTTCGATTTTTTGATAAATGAGCTTTCTCTGCTCAGGCGCCATGGTAGTGCGTCCTTCTTCAATCAAACGATCAATTTCGGCATTCTTAAAGCCATGGCGATTCCCGCCGCTATCGTCGCCTTTGGGAATGCTTGAGGAGTGATGGACGAAATAATAAAGATCTGGCTCAGTGACGGGCACCCAGATGGCGCTAAACATCTCGAAATTGCCTTGCTTCATATCCTGATACAACGCGCCCCATTCCTTGACGCGCACCGTTGCATCAATACCTACGCGGCCCAAATAATCAGCATAGAGCTGAGCTATGCTTTGTCTCATGCGATTGGGGGTAGTAGCGATCACGACGTGAAAACGAGATTTTTTAGCGGGGAGAATAGGAAAGCCCGCTTCATCAAGTAATTTTTTGGCGAGCTCTGGATCAAAAGTTGGGGCCTTGAGGTTGGCATCTTTCGCCCAGTGGCCATTTGGCAGCAAACCGCTCACCCGATCCGCGCTGCCCAGTAAAATCTTTTCGATGATTTGATCAATGTTGAGGGCATGAGCGATAGCTTCCCGCACTTTTTTATTGGCCAAGGCTGAACGGGTTAAATACTGGGCACTGCCGGGAGTGTCGTCGGGCTTTGGGCCTCGAACATTGAGTGCCATATAGGAATAGCCTAAGCCCTGGATTTCCTCGATGGCGAGATGGCTTTGTTTCTTTAGTTCGATGGTATTTTGGGGGCTAATATCGCTTTCCACCAGATCAGCTTTTTTGCCCATCAACTCTAGCAAACGCGTATTTTCATCACGTACAACACGCAGCAATACACCATTTTTCGCCGCACCTTCTTTCCAGGCCAAGAAGGGCTGAAGTTCTAATACTTCTTTCGCATGATCCCATTTTTTTACCTGGAAAGGGCCTGAGCCATTGTATTCATGACGGCATTCTTGAGATCGATTTTCGCAAGATTTTTTGGAAACAATTCCCAAAGCGCAAATATCGGTCAAAAAAGGCGCAAAAGGTTTTTTCAGTTCAAAAATCACTTCCAGAGGAGAGACCGCGCGGATATCTTTTACATAGTTAAATTTTTCCGAATGGGGAGAGGCGACATCTTTGCTCGCGAGCTCGGCAAAGGTATAAACCACATCCTCGGCGGTGAGGGGGGAAAGGTCGTGAAAAGTGAGACCTGCTTTTAATATTACTTTAAAAGTCTTTTCATCGAGAGATTCGATGCTGTCCGCCAAAAATGGTTCCGGAGTGAGATCCTCTCCAAGCTCAAAGAGCGGCGCATAAACCAGCTTACTCGCGCGCGAAGCAATAGCGGAGGTGGCATAGCGCGGATCAATAGTTTCGATGGGAAAGCCTAGCGCCACGTTAATATTTTGGCTGGAGGTGTCAGGCTTCGAGCATGATTTCGTGCACGAGCAAAAAGTCAGCAGCGAGAGCGCCATTGCTGTTAAATAACCATACTTCCTAGCGTGCATGTTTTCTTCCTAGCATCAAAACGTTAGTAAAATAACCTTCGCTGTCATTGTCATGTGCATGAGCTTAACCTATAAGCGCGGTTATCTCACACTTTAGCCAGCTCGTTTGCATAAGAAAAGGCGGCAGCCTCGATATCATGGCCTGATCATTATCGAAGCTTGCAGGTATTTCCTTTGTGCTAAGATTTAAGTTGATGAAAAGTGGCTTTATTCACCGCAAGTTCTATATGATCCTAAATGTATGAAGAAAAAACTATTTAAGCTTTTTATGATACTTTTGGTCGCGCAATCCGCCCTGGCCGAAGAATCTGCTGCGCCTAACAAGGCAACTATGTTTGCCTTGCCTGATAGCCTGAAGCCTGCCGTTGATTTTTGGAAAAAAATCTACAGTCATTACGATAGTCATCAGGTAGTTTTTTATGACACGGGCAATCCCAATGCTATCTATGCGGTGCTTGATTTGCCTAAAGTGCCAAACGAAATTAGCTCTCCTAAATATCGCGATCAAGTGCAAAAACAATTTAAAGAAATCTCAGATGATATTGCTTTATTAAGTAGCCCCGAGCGCCCCAAAAAACTTGATGCGCGTTTACAAAAATTGGCTGATGTGATCAGCAAAAATAATCTAAAAGATGTCGTTGATCTCAATAAACGCCTGCGTTCACAAAATGGTTTAAAAAGTCAGTTCGCTATGGGGCTAAAAATGTCTGGTCGCTATGTCGACGAAGTGAAGGCCGTTTTAAAGGCCCAAGGCTTGCCCACTGATTTAGTTGCGTTGGTTTTTGTGGAATCCTTATGGAATCTCAATGCCAACTCGCATGCCGGCGCCTCTGGTCCGTGGGGAATCGTAAAAGAAACCGCAGTTCGTTCTGGAATTCACGTAAATAAATTTACCGATGAGCGTTTAGATCCAGTCGTGGCGACGGTAGGCGCATCTGAGTTCTTAAAGAAAGTTATGGGTGGTTTGGGCGAATGGCCTCTTGCTATCACGGCTTATAATTACGGCTATTCAGGAATGCTGAGAGCGGTAGCCGGACTTGAAACGAAGAAGATCGACGTTATTATCGATAAACACATATCACCTATTTTCGGCTATGCCTCGAAGAATTATTATACAGAATTTTTAGCGGCCCTCGACGTTTATAATAATCACGAGCGGTATTTTCCCGGCCTCACCATTGATCAGCCTTGGAATTATGAATTAGTGCAAATTCTCAGGCCAGTTTCGGTAGGTGATCTTTTGGCGAGTGGAGCGATTAATAAAAATGATCTTTCATTTTATAATCCAAGCTTGACTAGATATACGATAAATGGGCAAGAAGTTATCCCTTCAGAGTATTCTTTAAGAGTCCCGAAAGGTAAATCGCAGTATTTTTATGACCGCTTAAAAACTGTTCCGGCGCCTAGGCGGGAGGAGGCTAAGTGGAAAATTAGTACAAAATATCATGCTAAGGGCACGGAAACCTTAGATATCATTGCCAAAAAACATGGGATTATTGCTGAGTTTTTGACTTCTAAGCTGGGGCAGCCCGCTCACTATAAACCTAAAGGCGCCATAAATATTCGGTCTTATAGCTATGGGTTTTCCCAGTTGAAGAAGATTGCTGAAAATATTGTGGCAGCCTTAACCCCAGCAAAGATTGTCGAAAGCGTTACTCCGTAGTCCTGGCTTTTAATCCATGGTGCTTGGATTAGGATCGCCATCATGGACACTAAAAAACTAGCGATAAATAAGGCGGATCCTGGCGCAAAGCTTCGTCATGTTCATGCCTGCCTGCTCGAGGAATCGCAATATAAAAAAACGACGGGACTTGAGAAGATTGATCTCGGCCACGAGAGTGCCGCCGGGCTCAATTTGGCGAGCATCGATCTGAGCTGTCAATTTTTAGGCCATCAGCTTTCGGCTCCTCTGATGATAGCGCCTATGACCGGTGGCACTGAACTTTCAGCCATGCTTAATCGTCGCTGGGCTGAAGCGGCTGAACATTTTGGCTTGGCTTTTGGTGTAGGGAGCCAGCGCCTGGCGCTAGAAAATGCCCAGGTGCGAGAATCATTTTTAGTGCGAAAATATGCCAAATCCACCATGGTTTTCGCGAATCTCGGCGCGGCCCAATTGCTCTCGAGCCTCAAGCCTATCGATGCGCTGCGGGCAGTGGAAATGATTGACGCTGATGCCTTATTTATCCACTTAAATCCGCTTCAAGAAATGTGCCAAGAACAAGGTGATAAAAACTTTGAAGGGGTGCTCAAAGCTTTGTCGGCGGTAGTAGAGCTTTTTAAAAGCCAAGGCATTCCGGTTTTGGCCCGCGAAGTAGGTTTTGGTTTGAGCAAAAAGAGTGCGGCCGACCTCATTGCTACCGGTATCGACGGACTAGATTGCGCAGGCGCAGGCGGGACCTCGTGGTCAAAAGTTGAATCTTTGTGCGCCGGGAATGAAAAATATCGTCGTTTGGGAGAGGTTTTTGGCGAATGGGGCATCCCTACCGCGGAATCAATCCGGAATGTCCGAGCGGTGGACGCGAAGATTCCTTTGATCGCCACGGGTGGTATCCGTAATGGCCTTGATATCGCCAAAGCCTTACATCTTGGCGCAGATTTAGTGGGCATGGCCCAGCCAATGCTTAGGGCCGCCATGGCTGGCTCTCATGCCCTGCATGATTTCATTGAGCAAATTTTACTTGAACTCAGAATAGCCATGGCCGGCGCGGGAAAGATCAGACTGCATTAAGAGAAATTAAACGCTGCTTTAAAGCTATGCTTTAAATCCGGCCATGCTCGATGCCAAGGCACGCTTTCGTGCGGCCATGGAGAGCTGCAATAGCCATCCGTGGAAAGTTTTGCGCGTGGAAAAGCAGCTCTTGGTGACCTTCGAGTTTAAGGGTGCTCTTTGTTATGAGCCATGATAGTCGGCTAACCAAATGGAGCACTTCACTGCTATTTGATGCTGTTAACTTGAGGACGATCGGAGGGATCGCTCATGACTGCTACAGCATTTTTTCACTTAGCCTGGATTTTTTCTTTGAGCATTCAAGTTTTGGCTCATTCACCCGAGGAAAAAATTAACGAACTAATTAGGGATGGCTGCGTTAAAAGCATAAAGCCTATGAATTTTTCGCCTCTAGAAGCTTGGCCGCCCGAATGTTTTCCCGAACCTCTTGATTTTGCCCCGCTCACTATTCCTGAGCGTGTGCTTAACTGGGGCAGCAATGGCCTCGGCGGCAATCCCTGGCAATTTAAAACGGCTAAATGCAATCAGTTTTATTATCAGCTTCATGCCCAAGTGACCGCCAGTTTCCCTGAAATTATTTTGAGCCCACACGATCTTTTTCACGCCCACTTGATTGGCTATAACCAAGGTGAGCGCCTAATGATGCTTTTTCACGCGAAAGAATATCCGAGTAATATTGAAGAAATTAAAAACTATTATCAAAATAAAGCAGAAAAATTTTCGACGGAGTCGCCCAGCTTTGAGAAGCGTAATTTTATATATTTGAGTCATTTAAATGGTGGCCAAGAAATCTATTTGGTTTCCGATGAGGGTGCGTGTGAAGGACTATTTTCTCGCTGGGGCAACAATCAATTGGCGGAAAAGAAAATAATGAAATTATTGCCCAATCCCAAAATCATTGGGGATGTTAATGTGTTTTTACCGCGAAATCTTAAACAACTTAATTATCAATTTTATTCTGGTAAAAATGGTGATTCAAACACTCTGATTAGCGACTTAGAAGAGATTCATACGGGCAAAAGCGTGATGGAACGTCGCCAGGCCAACCATTTGATGAATGCATGGCTCGACTTTCAGGCGGACCCAATAGTCTATTTTTTGACGGGCCGTTGAGAGACACTTTTTGCAGGAGCGCATTATACCAGAAGAAATATTGCCTCACGGGGGCCTCGATTCTTTTCTCAATGCCCCCCGAGAATGGGGCTTGTTTGCCTACCACGCGGGACTATGCTTCATCATCCTTATTGCCGATCATCTTGTAATAGCTCCGGTCTGCCCAGCAACCATCTTTGCAATTCTTTAACCGGAAGGCCTCGTTTAGCTTTAGGGCCATGGGGGGGAACAAGGGTCTTAGTTTTTTCCCCTTTTACGCCTTCAAATTGCCGATGGGATCCGGTGGTATGGACCTTTTTGGTCTTTTCGCGGTTCATTTTCATCCACACACTCGCGCACTTTGCAACGAACCTGTCGCCAACTGATTTATTCCTAGCGAGCATGTGATTAAGTTCTTGTTCATAATCACGGGATTTAAGCGTTTTTTCTTCTTTTTTGAATTTTTTATCGAGACTCTTAGTGTGTCTCACGAGCTCTTGTTCACTTAGGTCTTCACGCTCACGCAATTTTAAACGTCGTAGCTTTTCGGGATAAAAGGGAAGATCCTCTACAGAGGCTATTTGTTGATTAGCTTTTACACTAAGCATCCAATCAAGGGCATTTTTAAAGACCTGATGGTTAAAGAGCTCCTGCTCCTCGATCTCTAGAAAGATACTTTCAATTTTCCTGATCTCATCAAACTCAATATACTTCATTAAGGCTTCATATTGGACATTATAACTAACATTTAGGCGGTCATGTTCTAGGGGCCCCCATACACTTGTTTCGTCAAAGGTCAAAATGCTCCAATCGAAATTGGGCACAGGTTTAGCTGCACGATAGAGGTGATAGAGCACTTTATTGTTCAAAAAGATAAATAAAATTCCATTGCGAGCTGGTTTAAAATTAATATATAGTTTTGAGTTGTTTTCATCAAGACCTTGAACTTTACCGAGGCTTAACCAGAAAAATTCTTTGGATTGATTTAAATTCTCTCCCAAAATATAACTATTATCTTCTATTTTAATAAATGAAACATATTCCTCGAGGCTTGGATTGGGCTGATACGAATAAGCTAATGCCGGCCCATCATCAAGTCTTGAGGATAAGTCGATAACGAGAATTTCTTTCAATAAAGTGGCAATATGAGGGTTCTCTTTTTCCAATGCATACAAAAAGTCCAGGCTCAGCTTAGTGTAATTGTCAAAAGGTGCAAGGGCATCAACCGTCGCTATATTGCATTTCAATATGGTTTCAGAGTCGCTAATTCCTTCCCAATGTTCGGGACTACAAAAGCTTTGGCCTTGAATCTGTGCAATGGTCCCCCTGCCCATTTGCATAGCATAAAACTCAATACCGAAGTCCCGGCGTTTTAGCAGGTAGTGGTTAATGAAGTGCGAGATTTGTTTGAGACATTTGTAGGCACGGGGATTAAATAATGCTGTTTGGGGATTCAGAAGTTCATTCTTTTGAGCGATTAACTTGTCATGTTTTTCGATTAATTTATTTTTCTTTTCTCTGGGGGTTTTGACGTTGTTTTTTTTCTTGCGATTCTTAGGTTTGCTTGGCTTTTTCTTCGCAAGGAACTCTATTCGGGAATCGATCAATTTTATTTGTTCATCTAACTGCGTGAGTTTATTTGCGCTCTCATGGTACGCATTTGAATAGGCTATTAGCTCCTGAGACAAATTCCAAAAAATTTTAGCGAGCTCGTTATAAGCAGGTTCGTCTTTCGCAGAACTTTTCCTTCTTCCGTAGATTTTTGTTATATGATTTAGAGTCGTCTTTAATTCGTTTTCATTTCCAAGGATAGTAGTGAGCAAAGCATAGCTGCTCTCAGTATTATCGCTTGCATGGATAAGAAACGAAAAAGATAAAATAGCGAATAATAAAATATTTTTTATGATAAACATGAGCAGTTTACTCCATAGCTTTATTGACACTATTTGAGGGACTTTATTTCTTATTAAAGCTCTGTTTTTTAGAGCCCTGGTGGTCAAAATATGAGACCAGCCAAATGGTGGCGCTGCCCGCAAGAAAACCAGGGATAGTGGCTGATACGGTGCTATCGAGCAAAATCCATAAAAGCCCCACCGTACCACCCACCAACATGCCGGCCACAGCGGCATTTTTGGTGAGGCGGGGGAAATAAAGCGAAGCAATGACGAGGGGGCCAAAGGCTGAGCCCATACCCACCCAGCAATAATAAACTAATTGGTAAATCGAGGAGATTTGCGCGAGTGCGATTAGCAGGGCCACGAGGCAGGTGCCGATGGCGCTCAGGCGTGAGACCAGAAGAATTTTTTTGTCGATGGCTTTTTTGTTGATAGCGGCATAAAAATCTTCGGCGATGACGCTGGCGATGACGAGGATTTGGGAATCGATAGTGGATAAAGTGGCGGCTAAAATAGCACACAAAATAAAGGCAGCGAAGAAAGGAGAGAAGAGCGATTTCACCATATCGACGAAGATAATTTCTGCGTTATTGGGCGGAACCTGAAAAAATTGATGAGCCGCCAGACCTACTGCCACCGCCCCTGCAAGCGCTAATATCTGCCAAATGGTGCCAATCCATTTACTTTTATTCAGGTCATTCGGGTCACTGATGGCCATAAATTTATTGAGGATATGGGGCTGGCCAAAATAGCCCACACCCCAGCCACATGCGAGGGTGAGGCAGGTAAAGAACGATTGTTGGTCGGTGGGCCAAAAACCTTGAGAAATGGTCCCGACGATGACCCAAGGGTCACTATTTCCCTCATTAAAAAAGATCAGGACAGGCACGGTTATTATTACCGCCAATAAAAATAATCCTTGGAAAAAATCTGTATAACAAATCGCGGTAAAGCCGCCGATGCTAATATAAGTTAAGACCGCAAAGATGGCGATGGTGCAGCCCAGGACATAATCAAGACCAAAAATCGATTCAAATAAATAGCCCATGCCGGTTATACCAGCGGAAACATAGATGGTAAGAAAAACGGTGGAAAAGAGGGCACCTAAAATGCGTAAAGCGCGGGCATCGGTGCCAAGGCGTTTATCAAAAAAGGTGGGGAGCGTGAGGCTATCATATTTTTCGGTGGCCCGCCGAAGCTTGGGAGCGATAAAATGCCAGTTTAAAAACATGAAAAAAACCAGGCCGATAGCGGTCCAGATATGAATCAGCCCTTCTTTATAAATTGCCATGGGGAGGCCCATAAATAACCATACACTCATATCGCTGGCATTGGCGGAAATAGCGGTAACCCAATAACTTAATCCGCGGTTGCCTAATATGTACCCGGCAGCAGAGCGGCTTTTGCGAGTAGAGAATATGCCGATGGCAATCACAATAATAATATATAATAAAAAAGCGACTAATGAAGTGAGCTGCATGTATTATCCTTAGTAAATCATCACAATATTGACACCGCCTGCTCATTTGGGTAGGGGGTGGGGGCTATCCAAAATTTTTGTGGTTTAAAGGGAGGTGAGTGCCGTTGACCAGAATATCGATCAGAGAAGGTGAATCCTTTGAGCGTGCGTTAAAACGCTTTAAGAAACGTGTTGAACAAGCTGGAGTTCTTAAAGAGGTACGTAAACGCGAATACCACGTAAAAAAATCAGTTTCCGAAAAACTGAAAAAGCGTGCTGCTGAAGCAAGATCACGCAAACGCCAAAAGCGTATGGCCCAAAGAGGCTTTAACTAGCCAACTTAAACCCACATCAGTGATGTGGGTTTTTCTTTTCTGCGGCTTAAACCGGCGTTGTTGCATAAACTCCAATAAACATCTCTGTGGTACTGACTCCGCTTTTTTTGAAAAGGTGTTGGTGTATAAGTGTGGACATTTTTACCCCAACAACTCCTCTCCCGCTTGCGGGAGAGGCCAGGGAGAGGGTGGAGAGACATAAACGTTATTTTTTATCGACGAGAATTCCAGGCGTATTCGTTTCTCCACCCTCACCCCCAGCCCTCTCCCGCCAGCGGGCGAGGGAGTGTGGTGGCTGGCTTTAGCCTCAAAATCTATTTATGAAACAATGCTGGTCAAGCCGCGGACGACGCAGTGGAAAATTCTTTTCTGTGCGCTATAAATTGACCCTGGACATGGATCGCCACGAAGATAGGTTGGTAGCTAAATGACGATATTTTTTTCAATCAACGATGTGGCGGATTTTTTGGCCGGTGGTGTTTTGGCCATTGGCAATTTTGATGGCGTGCATTTAGGCCACCAAGCCCTTATTAAGAAGGTCAAGGATCTTAAAGGACCCAGACCAGGTGCCGTTTTAACCTTTGAGCCGCATCCAGCTAAATTTTTTAATCCCGACCAAGCTCATTTTAAGCTAAGCAGCCCGGCTCAAAAAAACCACTCGATTCTGCGCTTAGGCCTTGATGCCCTCATCATACATCCCCTCGATGCGGATTTTTTAGCACTCAGCCCCAAAGATTTTGTCGACGATGTGCTTATTAAAAAGCTGAAAGTCAAAGATGTGGTGGTGGGGGATGATTTCTCTTTTGGCGCTGGTGCTGCCGGTAAAATTGACGATCTTCGTGAGCTGACGACTAAAGCAGGCATTGAGATCCATGTGGTAGCTCCAGTGAATAGCGACGCTAGACGCTGTTCATCAACAGCCATCCGCGAATTTTTAGAGGCGGGCCACCTTGAGAACGCTCGTTTTATGCTCGGTCGTCCTTTTTCACTGAGGGGCCTGGTTGAGCCTGATCAAAAAATAGGGACAGCTTTGGGTTTTGCTACTGCCAATTTAAAACCCAAAGATTTTTGGCTAAAAAGAGGCGTTTATGCCTCAATAACTCGAGTGTATGGCGAAAATACAAAAGATTTTTTAAGTGCGACCAATGTGGGCGTGCGCCCTAGTGTGAGTGAGGGCCAGGTTTTGGTGGTTGAGACTCATTGTTTGGAGCAACTTCTTGAGCTTTCCCAAAAAGAGATCGAAATTTTCTTCATCGAATATTTGCGCGAAGAAAAAAAATTCTCCGCCCTCACGGCATTGCAGGAACAAGTGCAAAAGGACTTTCAAGCTGTTCGTCAAACATATCGTCTTCATCCTGCTCACTTTGATGTTGCAAGCTGATTCTCCCGATAGGTTGGACCTTGCAATCCGCACTGAGTTCTTGAAAGCTCATTACCGCCACCTCAAAAAACTCCAGTTCAATAAGTTTTCTCACAAAGCGGCGTATATCTTGCGAGGTTAAAATCACGGGTCTTCGAGCGCTGGGCGGCAACTGATTTATTTCATAGCGGACGGCGCTTAAAATTTCTTGACTAGTTTCTGGATCAAGGGCGAGATAAGCACCTTGATTTTGTTGCTCAATGCTTCCGCGGATCATGTCTTCAATCTCGGGAGCTAATAAAAATACCAGCAGGGTGTCATGCCCCTGACCAAATCGATAACATAAATAGCGTGCCAAACCTGCTCGTACGTGCTCGGTGAGAGCCACCGTATTGGTCTCAAGCGGGCCATTTTCAGCGAGGGTTTGTAAAATATTTTTAATATCCTTGATCGGCACTTCTTCACTGAGAAGGCGTTTTAAAATATCGGTTAGTTGAGTGAGGTTGACCGCTTTGGGAATCACTTCTTTAATCAATGCGGGATATTGTGTCTCGAGCCGATCGAGCATGGTTTGGGTCTCGTGAAGAGTAATAAAATCCTTGGCATTCTTTCGTAATACCGACGACAAATGAAGCAAAATGCGACTCGGTGCATCCCATACCATGAAGCCCGCTTCCTCAAGAATCCCTTTATGTTCGATGGCGACGAGAGAGGACAGGATATCGGTGCAAGGATTGGTGGTGCTCTCGACTTCCTCGAAACCCAAATTTCTTATTTCACTCGGCAAGGCCGACACCAAGCATTGATGAGGTTTTGCTATTCCCTGGCTCACCGGGACTTCATTGAGCAAGAGCAAATAATGTGATGCCGCCAAGTTTTCCACCGAGGCGCCTCTCACTCTGATACCGGGAAAATCAATACCAAGTTCTATCTCTAAAGATTCACGAAGCAGGGGAATGAGTTCGCTGATAAAATTGCTTTTGTCATCGACAAATGGCACCAAATTATCGGCAACCTCAATGCAAATAGGCAAAACGCCGCTGGCTTTAGGCATCAGAGGAAGAGGATTTGGATTTTTTTCGTCTTCAAAAATCGCGAGGCTATTGCTCGGCTTTTCGGGATTATTTTGCTTTTGATAACTCGTATAGGCGATGCCAAACACGATCAAACTTAAAATAGTAAAAGGGGTGATAGGCAAGCCTGGCAAAAGGCCAATGAAGCCAATGAAAGCACCCGCCAAGACAAAAGCTTTGGGATAGTTAAATATTTGGGAAGCAAGACTTGCCCCAAGATTTTGCCCCGGCTCCGAGGAGTCCACGCGAGTAACAATAAGACCTGCGCACACTGACATGAGAAGCCCAGGAATAATGCTCACTAAGCCGTCGCCAACCGATAAAATGGCGAATGTCGAAAGCGCTTCATCAAGCTCCATACCATGATCAAATTTGCCAATAATTATGCCCGCCACAATGTTAATGACGAAGATAATGACACCGGCAATGACATCGCCTTTAACAAATTTCATAGCGCCATCCATGGCGCCAAATAGCTGACTTTCGCGGCTTAGATCCTCGCGTTTTTTGCGCGCTTGCTCCATGTCTAGGATGCCAGCGCGCAAATCCGCATCAATGCTCATTTGCTTGCCTGGCATGGCATCAAGAGTAAATCGTGCAGCGACTTCGGCGACACGCTCAGAACCCTTGGCCACCACCAGCATATTGATGAGCATGAGCACGAGAAAGATGACAATACCGACGACAAGATTGCCTCCCACCACACTGTTACCAAAAGCCAATACCATTTCTCCGGCGTCGGCATTCAATAAAATCAGTCGCGAGGTGGCAACGTTAAGACCGAGGCGGAACAAGGTTGAGACGAGCAGAATAGTGGGAAAGGAGGAGAGTTTTAGTGAATCTGGAATGTAAATGGCCAGGAGCAATACGATTAAAGCTGCAGAAATATTGGCGCAGATGAGAATGTCGATCAAAAAAGTGGGGATCGGCATGATCAACAACGCCACCATCAAGATGACGGTGAGCGCCAAAAACACATCAGGCTGACTCCCGATGCGAGAAAGAACCGCGGTGGGCCGCCAAGCACTTAGAGAGTGGGCCACTAAAATTACCCCTAAAAAATTAAGCTGCACTAGATTAACCTGGGGGCTTAGGGGTTTATGCCAAAGTCATATATCTGATTTGGGGCAGTGCGTGGATCCTCGTGTCAAGCACGAGGATAATAAAGAAAGTTTAGAATTTATCGATAGTTCCATCTTGGAGAGACGACAATTTATAAGTAATAAAGCAGTAGTTATTAATCTCTACTTTTTGGTGAATATATTGCTCAACATTAATGCCGTTAGTGACGAAAGTATGATACTCGCCTTTTTCGCCAAAAATATCGGCATTTGAATTAGATAAATAATCAATTATAGGTTGGCTTAAATAACTGCCTAAAATTCTCTTATGCTCAGGAAGGCACGAACATATAAAAGCTTGCACACCCAAGGCTTGGGTTTCTTGCCATAATATTTCAGGATCCTGCTGCCAGATGGGGTGAATAGCCTCGAGCCGAGCTAAGTTACATATTTTTTCGCCCCACAATTTATTAGCATCAAAGCAGCGGTCGCCAAAAACCACGCCCTCGATAGCAAAATCTTTTTTCGCTTGTTCAAGCATAGCGAGAAATGCGCTCTCATATTGCGCCCAGCTTGCCCGAAAGTGAAGGAGGGGCAGACCATATTGAGAGGCTTGTAAGTGAAGCAAGGGAATGGGGATGGCGTGGGAGCGGGAAATATCTAAACTTTCATGAAGCATAGTCAGAGAAACTACTGGTTCATAGCCTTCATCTTTGGCTTTCTGCATGGCCAAATAAGTGTCTTTACCGCCGCTGTTTGAAATGGCTACTTTCACGATTTCCCCCTTATGACGATAGCTAGGGCGCTTTTATTTTAAAAAAAGGCCTCTCGCAATTGGGCCCCGGCAGAGCCCTGCTTGCTCTTTTAGTGCCGAAAGCCTATTAAAAAGGTGAAAACCAGTTTTTAAGGATAATTTTATGAACCCAGGTGGTGAGCCACAATGCAAATTTCGTCGGGTGTTGTTGAAAATTAGTGGTGAAGCGCTCCAAGGTAATCTTGGTTTTGGAATTGACCCTAAAATTATCACTACCTTATCGAAAGAAATCAAAGATGTTCTGACACTCGGCGTTGAGCTCGCCATTGTTATCGGCGGCGGCAATATATTTCGCGGCGTTGCGGCCAGTACGCAAGGCATGGATCGTGCCACTGCTGATTATATGGGAATGCTTGCTACTGTTCTTAATGCATTGGCATTGCAAGACGCGCTAGAACGCATTGACGTCACCACTCGAGTAATGTCCGCCATCGCCATGCAGGAGCTCGCTGAGCCTTATATTAAACGCCGTGCTACTCGCCATCTGGAGAAAGGTCGCGTCGTGATTTTTGCAGCCGGTACTGGAAATCCATTTTTTACCACCGATACAGCCGCAAGTTTGCGAGCGGTGGAGATTCAAGCCGACGCCATTTTTAAGGCTACCCGGGTGGACGGGGTTTATGACCGTGACCCTGAAAAAGATCCTGCTGCTAAATTATTTGACGAGCTTAGCTACATTGAAGTTCTCAATCGAGGGCTTAAAGTAATGGATTCCACAGCCATTTCATTGTGCATGGATAATGAAATGAGTATTTATGTTTTCAATATGACCAAGCCTGGTAATATCAAGCGCATTTTGCTTGGTGAAAAAATCGGAACTTTGGTCCATCTTAAAAATTCAGAGGTGAAGAAATGATCAACGATATTGCAAGCGACATGAAGCACAATATTGAGAAAACTATCGATGCATTCAAAAAGCAATTGGCCGCAATTCGCACCGGGCGGGCACATACCAGCTTGCTTGAATCAGTGAGAATCGATTATTACGGTACCATGACCCCCATTTCTCAGGTGGCCAATATTACCACGCCAGACGCTCGTACTTTGACCGTCAAGCCGTGGGAAAAAGGGATCCAAAAATTAATTGAAAAGGCCATTCTTGAAGCGAATTTGGGTCTTACCGCCATTACCGATGGCGATGCGGTTCGAGTTCCGGTGCCGGCTTTAACTGAAGAGCGTCGTCGCGAATTCTGCAAACAAGCTAAAACTCGTGCTGAAGAAGCAAAACTTGCCATCCGCAATTCTCGTCGAGACGCTAACGATATGCTGAAATCCTCCCTGAAAGATGGTGATATTACTGAGGATGAAGAAAAACGCGGTCTAAAAATGGTACAAGATGCTACCGATGCAGCCGTTGCTTCAGTGGATGATTTTTGCTCTAAGAAAGAAGCCGAGATTATGACCGTTTAATGCGCTCTCTCATACATTATTATTCATACAAATAACTTCTCCGCTTGGAGAAGTTTTTTTATATTCGATCGACGAATCGTTGTGCGGGAGCCATGATTTCGTATGGTTTAATTGTCCTCGGATAAAAATAAATAAAATTTAGCGATCAATAAGTGAAATTTTGCTGACGAGAAATTATATAGCGGAGCCTTCGCATAGCCTGTTAATTTAATATCAATAATTCAGGGCCTTAGCGAATAAGAATTGGTGATAATCTGAGGAGTTAATTGATATGAAAAAAATTTTAAATGGCTTAATCGCAACCTTGATTGTGGGCTTGTTCGGCTATTTAAGCGGTTGCGGGGTAAAAGATGAGGATTATCTTGCTCAGCTGTACAAGGATGGTGCAGTGGCAAAAGATGGTGATGAAAATTCCGAGGGCGTCGACTTAAGCCCTTTAGCTCCAGGAGCTTATCCACCGCCCATGATGGGGCCACCCATGCCAGTTAGGCAATTGCCTACGCTTAATCTTCGTGCTCCTACGGCGGTTGAGGGCCAAGCTCCCCTTGTGTTAGCTAGTGGTGAAGATCGTGCTTTTCAACAAGACATTCATCATTGGCGTACAATTGTCAGGACTCACCCTACGATAAATAATCATACTGTTAACAATGTTTTGCATAAACGCCATTTTTATCATACTAACATTGTTAATCAGCCAACCGAATCCACAAGACATTTTGCCACGAACCGGGTTTTTGAAAGCCAGGAAGTTATGCCAATCACTGAAGTGACCAATCCGCCAGCCCCAGCTTGCCCGCCCGGTGGATGCATTGGTCCTCGTCTGCCGCCTCCTCACCGAGGCTACGGTGGCCGCTGGGGACGTCGCTTCTAGGCAGGAATAATTAATAAAAATCCCGCGCTTTTGAGAGCGGGATTTTTGTTAGGAAGCGTGAGAGCTCTATTGTCTTTTGAGCTGCAGTTGCTAGTTTTAGTGGTAATTAGTAGCTATAATATAAGTGCAGAAAAAAAATATGGTGATTATGAGATTTATATTTTTATTAATAATGTTGCCAATAGTATTTTTGGCATGCGGTGAGAAGCAGCCTACGCCATCTCATCCCGCACCCGCAGTAAAAAAACCGCTTCCTGGACTTAGCAATCTTGTTAATACTTGCTTCGCTAATTCGTCTATTAATCTTCTTTTTTCCTCTAATACAATAAAAAATATATTAAAAAAGAATTTGACCCAAAAGAGTGGGGAAAAACCCGAAGAATTTTCCCATAGAGTAAATTTCCATAAAGCAATGAATAATCTCTTCTCCGCTCGAAAGATGAGACAGACAAAATTGTGCAATGAGCTCAATGCTTTTTTTGACGCCTATGAAAAAGCGCGGGAAGCGATCTTTGGTTCAGAGCTGGTAGGGGATACCGATAAAATTAGAAGGGACCAAAGCGATGCTCGGGCATTTACGAGCGATGTTCTAAGAATTTTGGGGCTTGAAGCGCCCATATTCCATTATGACCACTTTGCTGATGGCAGTACAAAAACTTATGCCGAACAGGAACTCATTATTGAAATTGGCCTGGATAGCACCATTCAAAACAAGAGCATTTCAGAACTACTCGACAAATGGGCCGCGTCTGAGCCGATGAGAGCCCCCTATCAGCCCTACAATGCTGCTGGTGTGAAGATGAATGCAGACCGTTTCATGACTCTAAAAATGCCTGCGCCCGATTCACTTTTTGTGTCGTTAAATAGGTTTGAAGTTAATTTGACAGGCGGCGAGCCAGAACGTTTGTCAAACGCAATTATCCCAAGCAAGGACATTAAAATGCCTGCTACAGATGAAAAAGACCTGCAAAAGAAAGCCACTGTTTCTTATGAACTCCGCGCCATAATTGTGCAAAGTGGCTCTCTTAAAGGAGGGCATTATTATGCTTTTGTTTTTAATAAAAGCACAAATCAATGGACTAATTTTGATGATACCAGGGTGACGGTGGTGGATGAGGCGGCGGTGATGAAGGATGCTACGAATAATGGCTATGTATTTTTGTATGAGAGGCTCAAATAATCAGCGGGTGAAATGTCGCCCAATTTGTCATCTTCGTGCTTGACACGAAGATCTAGGCCGGTGTCTCATAAACTGGATACTCGGGTCAAGCCCGAGTATGACAGATATTCGACAACATTAGGGAATTCAGTGATTATCGACAGCTTGAGCCGCTTCGATCACAAAATCCTGGCCGTTAAAATCCACAGTCAAAACTTGCCCCGACGTCAATTTCTTTTCGAGCAAGGCTTTAGCTATTTTATCGATTACCTCACGCTGAATGGTACGCTCAAGAGGTCGAGCCCCGTAGGCTTTATCGTAGCCTCGTTTGGCAAGCTCAGCTTTGGCGTTTTCGGTTATGACCAAGGTTAATTCTTGGCGCTTAAGCCTCGTAATAAGCTTTTCCATCATGATATCGATAATGCCTAATAAATCAGCTTCACTTAAGCCTGAGAACAATATTAAATCGTCGATGCGGTTTAAAAACTCGGGGCGAAAATGTTGTTTCACAAGAGCGAGGACCTGTTTTTGAGCTGCTTCATCAATGCCATCTTGGAGAAATTCGCTCCCGATATTTGAGGTCATCAAAATAATCGTGTGACGAAAATCCACGGTGCGGCCTTGGCCATCGGTCAGGCGGCCGTCATCGAGGACTTGCAATAAAACGTTAAAAACTTCGGGGTGAGCTTTTTCCATTTCGTCGAGCAACAAAATTGAATAGGGGCGTCTTCGTACTGGTTCTGTGAGTTGGCCGCCTTCCTCATAACCCACATAACCAGGAGGGGCGCCAATTAGGCGCGATACGCTGTGGCGCTCCATGTATTCCGACATATCGATACGAATCATGGC
>CAYJDW010000008.1:0-49380 GCA_964368985.1 uncultured Myxococcales bacterium
TCCACCCTCTCCCTAGCCTCTCCCGCAAGCGGGCGAGGAGTTGTTGAGGTAAAATAGTCCACATTTATGAAACAACGCCGGCGAAGCTCAGAATGACGAATTTAGTCCCGCCGCCATTTCTTAAGCCGTTGTTTAGCAAGCTTCAGCATCTTAGCCTCAAGCAAGCGCGCACCCTCTCGAGAGAGATTCACGCGCGCCCCCACTGCCGTCAAGGTTTCAGGCTCTTCCGCCAAGAGGCGCCACTCAATGATGGCGTGCAAACGGTCATCTTGCAGCTCTTCTACGATGCCCAGCAAAACCTCTTTTATTACTTTGTCCCGTTCAACTTGCAGCGCCACCGATTCAGGATTTTTTGATTCGGAAGGCAGTAGTTCGCTTAAGTTACGGCTTTCATCATCTTCTTGGCTATGCTCGATACTTACTTTGCGTGCTCGTGGGCGCCTTCGTTTCCCTTTTTCATCCTCGAGCATTTCTGCGCCGGTAATGGCGGGAATATCATCGCGTTCGATGCGTTGCAAAAAACGCTGAATTTTGGCCCGGATCCAATAGACGCTATAGGTGGAAAACCGCACCCCACGATTGGGCTCGAAGGTTTCTGTTGCGCGGATGAGGCCCATGGTGCCTTCTTGTACCAAGTCCTCGTAGCGTATGGGAGGGCGGCAAAACTGGTTGGCCACCAAATGCACTAAACCAATATTTGACATGACCAAACAATTGCGCGCATCGATATCGCTATAACGCTGAACGCGGTGAGCAAGTTCGCATTCATCTTCGGCCGACAAGCGTTGGCGCCCGGTTAAATGGATGTGGTCTTTGCTGGTATCCCTGGGCGGCACCTTAGTTTCAATCTGCCCATTTTCCACGAGACGCAAAATGTGGGCAGCGTCAATCAGATCTTGATCCGGGGCAATCAGCGCATCAGCGCCCGGAGGACCTGGCCGGAGTTTTTGCCGAATAGGAAAAATATCGCGCTCTTCCTCCTTAGGGGGACTTTTGGATATTTTGGGAAAAATCTGGTCTTTCATGGTAGGTGCGCTCATAAAAAAGACCCCCCACAGCGATGCTTTTTAAGACTCCACCCTTTGACTAGGGTAGGCCATTGTGAGAGCATCTACCTGTGAATCAATAGGTAAAAACGGCACGCCTATTATAACGATTTGCTATCCAGCTTTGCCCCGCTTTATTTTATAATAAATAATACCTAATAAAACCAATCCTAAGGAGGATAACTTGCTGGGTGAAAACAGATCAGAGAGAGCTATTTTGGTCGTTGACATGATCAACGAATTTGCAGATAGCACGGGGAATAGCTTTATTCCGGGCGCTAAGGAAATCATTCCTTATATTCTTGGCGAGTTGCAATATTTTCGAGAGCGAATGCGGCCAGTAATATTTTGTAATACTCAGTGGACAAAATCGGTAGGTCAGCAAAGTGAAGTGATTCGCGAACTCAGTCCGCGCACTAAAGAAATATGCATCAATAAACCAAGGCCAAATGCTTTTTTTAATACTGAATTAAGATCAGTTCTTGATCAATTAAAAGTAAAAAATATCACCATTGTGGGTGTGCCTTTTCATACGAGTATAGTGCTTAGTGCTGCCTCGGCCTTAGATAATGGTTTTTCGGTGGTTGTGCCTGAGACTTGTGTGTGCTCAGCTAATGAACAAGATTACACCTCAGCTTTGCGGATATTCACCCGCTGGTTATCTTGCGAACAAATGCTTGGCTAGCGAATGGAATTAATTAACTTAAGATGAACACTGCCATTTATATTCATGTGCCCTATTGTCGCAGACGCTGTCCTTATTGCGACTTTTATTTTGTGGTGGGAAAACCCGACCAAAATTTTGCGGACAGTATTTTAGAAGAGTGGCGAGAGCGTTCAGCGACATGGCATCAGGGTGTGGCGCAAAGTCTCTATTTTGGAGGAGGCACGCCATCATTGCTGTCCTATAATGATATTGAAAAAGTTATTAACTATTTTCGCCATGAAGGTGTGCTCGCAGAAGACGCTGAAATAACTTTGGAAGCTAATCCAGAGGATATTAATTCCCATCATGTAGGTGAATTAAAAAAGGCAGGAATTAATCGCTTAAGCCTTGGCGTGCAGAGTTTCGACAATCGCATTTTGAAAGTCTTGGGACGCAAGCACACTAATGATATGGCTGAGCAAGCCATTGATGCAGCTGTTCATGCGGGCATCAGCAATATTTCAGTGGACCTCATTTTGGGAGTTCCTGGGGAGGTTCATAATCACACCCTGAAAAGTGTCGATTATTTGCTAAGTCGGGTGCCCCATGTGAGCACTTATCTTTTGACCATTGAAGAAGGTACCCATTTTTATAAACGCATCAAAGAAGGCCGGATGTGTGAGCCCGAAGAAGATGCCCAAGTAGACATCTACCGCTTGGTGCAGGCGCGCTTCACGGCTCAGGGCTTTTTACAATACGATATTTCTAGCTATGCTCGCCCTGGCTTTTTTAGCCGTCACAATCAGGTTTATTGGGGCATGGGAAGCTATATCGGCCTTGGCCCTTCCGCCCATTCATTGCGCTTTTTGCCCGATGGCGGCCTGGAGCGTGCGCAGAACCGATCTTTATTGAAATCCTGGCTGAGCGATCCCAAAAGTGATCTGCATTTTAGCTATGACCGTCTGGATGCAGATCAGGCTTTAGGAGAGTCTCTCGCTTTTGGTTTAAGGAACATGGCTCAGGGGATAGACCCTGAAAAATTGGCGCTGCGCCATCTAAAAGGGCTTCCTAGGAATTGGGGTTCAGTAGTGGAAAAATTGAAATTAAATGGCTGGTTAGAAGACAAAGAAGGGCGCCTTTTAATAACTAAAGAGGGGGCTCTTTTTGCTGATGCCATAATGCGAGAGATTCTTTGCTGTTAGATTTAGGTGCTTGCTTGACAATATGCCTTTAAGCAGGCACAACCAGGGGCGATTACGTGCACACTAATTAGGCAGCCGCCGTAGTGGCAAAAAAAGCTCTGAGTTTCGGTTTAAACGAAGCTGGGCCTTAATATTACAATGAGCGCGAATGTTGGTAGGGATTAAGTAATGAAGACACAGTTTGCAAACGTAGAATCAGTTTCGAGGCAATGGCACTTAATTGATGCCAAAGATCAGATTCTTGGACGGATGGCTACTAAAATCGCATCAGTTCTGCGTGGTAAGCATAAGCCTACCTATACGCCTCATGTTGATACCGGCGATTTTATCGTGGTGATCAATGCTGAAAAAGTAAAAGTTACTGGTGCTAAGGCTTCAAAGAAATTGTATTGGAGTCACTCAGGTTTTACTGGTAGCGAAAAAGCGGTGAGTTTTGAAGATCAAATTGAACGACATCCTACCCGCGTGATCGAACATGCGGTGCGTGGCATGTTGCCAAAAGGTCCGCTTGGCCGCAAAATGTTTAAGAAACTAAAAATTTATACAGATGTTACTCACCCGCATGTCGCGCAAAATCCGACGAGCTTGAGTATTTAGGTTCAGGAGTAAGATTTATGAATCGTTTTTATGCAACTGGTCGTAGAAAAGTTTCAGCAGCTCGCGTGTGGTTGAAGAAAGGTACTGGCCAATTTACTGTTAATGGACAGACTTTAGGCGATTATTTTAAGCGTGAAGTCCTGCAAATGCTTATCAAGCAACCATTTGAAGCCACCGAAACTCTCGGTACCTACGACATCAATGTCACCGTTAAAGGCGGCGGTTTGTCGGGTCAAGCTGGAGCAGTGCGTCACGGCATTTCACGTGCTTTGCAACGTGACGATACCCAAAACTTGGGCCCAGTGCTCAAGCGTGGTGGCTTTCTTACTCGTGATGCCAGAATGGTTGAGCGTAAGAAATACGGCCAACCTGGTGCTCGTAAGCGTTTCCAATATTCCAAGCGTTAAGATTTACGTTTTGGGTATGCAAAAAACTCTCCGTATGGAGAGTTTTTTTATGGCTTGCAGCGCGGAATGTAGAATTCGAACGGCCAATTTCCAAGGCTTGTAGGGCCGGCCTCCGTGCCGGCCCTTTTCGCCACCAAGGTTTATGGATAACCTCGCCGACAGGACACCAAACAGAAGCATCAGCAAAAATATTGTATATAGGCTTTTAATTGATCAGGGCCGGCACAGAGGCCGGCCCCTACAGGACCTTTGGGAAATGGGGGTTTCGAATTATCTCACGAAAAGCTCGATCCACACCCACAAGTCTTTCGCGCATTAGGGTTATTAAACTTAAAGCCCGCCCCTTCCAGCGATTCCTGGTAATCCACCGTCGTGTTTGCCAGATAGCGCAGGCTAAACATATCGACCGCAACCTTCAAACCATTAAGCTGGCACCAGATATCATAAGCGGAGGGCTTATCATCGATATCCAAGTTATATTGCAAGCCCGCGCAGCCGCCGCCTTTGATGCTGATGCGCAAGAAAAGATTGGCTGCTTCCCCTTCGGCTTTGGTGGCTCGCTCAGCCATATTTTGGGCTTTTTCGGTGATAATGAGGGGGAAATCTTCATTAAGTATTTTAAATGATTCAGGTTTTACTTTTTCATTATTCATTATTATCCTCATCATCGTGGGTTTTTTCGGTACTAATGGGTTCACCATCATTTACCACATATTTTTCACTTAACCATTGACCTAGGTCGATCATTTTGCAGCGTTTTGAGCAAAAAGGCCAGACTTCCTTAGGTGTCGTAGTCCGGTCATAGCTTTTTTTGCATTGGGCGCATTTAGCATTTGTGTTTTCTTTTTTCATTTTTATTCCTAAACAGCATGAAATTAAACGATTTATCCATGCCCTCAGCGTATTTTTCTATGCATGTCTCTTTAATAAAAGACAATCTATCATTTTGCTTTTTATCAAAAAATTAATATGAGCACTTCATAGTTGTTAGAGCTACTAAAGTCGAGATTGCATCATTAATAATTCTACGATAATGAAGTGAAACTACAGTTTATGTGACCTGTTTGGTATTGAAAAATAAAGTGAAATCTGTTTATTGAACTACCTATGAGTGGCACATATTTAAATTCTAAATATGCTGCAGTTATTTTTTGACTTAACTTCTTTTCAGGGTGTAGGGCATGCATATAACTAACACTCAAATCACGGGGTAGTAAAAACTATGTCAGAAAAAAGAAAAAGACGTTCGGCTGTTTCCTTTAAAGATGTGCAAATCGCGTATCTTTGCTCGGGAATTTCGCCGATTGAACAGATGCATAGCCGCCGCTTAGCATCTGTTAATACCATTCGGCGCGCGCTGCATCATTTGAAGACAAATGGGTCGCCGGTGGAGACGTTGGAAAAGTGGTTTCAGGATAATTTTGGAGCGGGTGCAAGAGGAAGGGCAGCTCCGCAGGCGGGGCAGGAAAGAGTTTACCGGGCACAGCAAATTAAAACCAGCGGGACTTTTTTGCGTTTGCCGCTTACGGCTTTGGCCATCGGAAAAGGCGAAGTAGTGACGGTGAGATTTGAAAAAGATCGTATCGTGGTGAAAAAAGTATAAAAAAATTATCTGGTTGAATAAGCCCGCTTAGGCGGGTTTTTTTATGCTCCGATTTAGGGGGCACCGCGATATACTCATTGAACAGCTCTGACCGTGAGGTTTATTATGATCATTGGTTGCCCAAAAGAAATCAAAAACTTTGAAAATCGCGTGGCGCTCATTCCATCTTCGGTAAAAGCTCTCACTAGCGAAGGGCTCAAAGTTTTGGTGGAGAAGGGCGCGGGCATCGGTTCTTTTATCACTGACGAGCAATACAGTGAGGCCGGGGCGGAAATGGTTCATGCCGAAGATCTGTGGCGTCGATCTGACCTTGTCACTAAGGTCAAAGAGCCACTTTTAGAGGAATTTAAATATTTTCGCGAAGGGCAGATCATTTACACTTTTTTACATCTCGCAGCAGAACCAGACCTCACCGAAGCTTTGCTCAAGAAAAAAGTTATTGGCATTGCCTATGAAACTATTGAGGAAAATGGCCATTTGCCTTTATTAAAACCCATGAGCGAAGTGGCTGGGCGCATGGCGGTGCAAGTGGGTGCCTGGTGTTTGGAAAATCAGCACGGCGGCAAAGGAATATTATTGAGCGGCGTTCCTGGCGTTCGTAAGGCGCGCGTGGTGATCTTGGGCGCGGGTGTCGTGGGCAAGAATGCGGCCAAAATAGCGCTAGGAATGGGCGCGCAGGTGACAGTGCTCGATATTTCATCCTCCCGCCTCGAAGAGATTGACGATCTATTTTTGGGTCACGTCCAAACTATTTATTCCAATGAGCGTACTATTTTAAGCCAAATAGTGCGGGCCGATTTGGTGATAGGGGCGGTTTTGTTGGCCGGCGCCAGAGCGCCCCGGCTGATTAGTAAAGAAATGGTTAAAGAAATGGAAAAAGGATCAGTATTGGTAGACGTGGCAGTAGATCAGGGAGGTTGCATGGAAACAGTGAAGCGAACCATGCACGATAAACCTACTTATATTGTGGATGGCATTGTTCACTATGGGGTCGCTAATATGCCGGGAGCGGTGGCAACGACTTCGACTTATGCCTTGTCTCAAGCGACTTTTCCCTATTTAAAAAAGATGGCGAAAGAAGGCGTATTCAATGCTGCTAAAAATAATCTCGCTTTACTTAAGGGCATTAATACACTAAATGGCCTAATTACGCAGCGCGGCGTCGCTGAGGCCAGTGGGCGCGACTATCATGACCCATTAAAAATGATTATTTAGTGAGAAGGTGCGCACGATGTGGCAATTTAATATCCCCCGCGAAGTGATAGATGCGTATGCTAATCTTTCCTCTCCAAAAAACATAAATCCCATAGAAAAAGGTCTCATCAATAAGACTTTTTTAGTGGATACTGAGAATGGTAGATATATTTTGCAAGAAGTATCACCAATTTTTGATGAGGGAATTCATTTTGATAGTGTGGCTATCTGTCAATATTTGACGCAGTTTAATATTGCTACTCCTGCTATCAGAATGAATCGTTTCGGGGATTTATTTTTTAACCATCAGGGTCGCATTTTTCGCGCTTTAACTTATGTGCGAGGCGAGAGTTTTCATCAGATAAATTCTTTGCCCATGGCTCAGGAAGCGGGGCGGGTCTTAGGACAATTTCATAAAAGCTTGGTGGATTTTTCCTACCAATATCGTTCTCAACGTCGGCATAAAGGGGATTATCCTTTTCATGTGGATAATCTTAAAGCAGCCTTAAAAAGCCATGAAGACCATGATTTTTATGTGCAAGTAAAACCCCTTGCCGAAAAGATGATCGAGCAAATGGCGGCTTTGAGCTTAGGTCTGCACACTACTCCTCGCCATGCCCATGGCGATCCAAAGATTTCCAATATTTTATTTGACGGCGATCAAGCTGTTTGTTTGATAGATTTCGACACCCTAGGATATTCGGGCTGGTCGCTGGAAATGGGTGATGCTTTAAGGTCCTGGGCCAATCCCCATCAAGAAGATGTTCTCGATGCGGTAGTGGACTTAAGGATCGCAGAGAATGCTTTGTCGGGCTATGGCCGAGAAATGCATGGATTATTTAGTCCTGCTGAAAAGGCAGAACTGGTCTTACATACGCAGGCGGTGAGTTTATGTTTGGCCATCCGCTATTTAACTGATGTTTTAAACGAAAACTATTTTGGCTTTGCTCGCGATCGCTTCTCGCGCGCGGCTGAGCACCATTGGTTAAGGGCTCAGGCCATGTTCAACTTGTTTCAAGAATTCTCGAGGAACAAAAAGATCCTTATGGAAATGGCAGAAAGCCTCATTTAGAGCGTTTGTCGATGAGAGCACCCCGATAGACATATTTGCTCTGATTGTCTTTAGTGCTCCCATGGAACAGCCCAATAATAATGAGGAGCACATCCTCAATCCGCCCCCTAAAAAATACCGCGTAGTGCCTGTGGTTAAGCTTGTTTTTTTGTTGGTATTTCTAGCAGGACTAACTTTTTATTTTTATATGATTGTTGATCGCAGATTGTCGCAAAGCCAATATCTTTTAGAAAATCAAATGGCAGCGGTAAAACTTGTACCCAGCGCTGTGCCGCTCATTTCGATGCTGGATCCGCTCACCAATAAAGAGAATAATTTTTCCCATTATCGGGGCCAATGGGTCTTATTAAATCTTTGGGCCACATGGTGCCCGCCCTGCCAGGCCGAGATGCCGAGTTTAGAATTGTTAGAAAAAAGCTTAGGCTATAAGCTTACTATTATTGCTTTATCGGTGGATGATAAAAAAGATCCGGTTATGGATTATATCGCGACCAATAAACCTAGTTTTAAGGTATTTTTTGATGCGGAAAAAGTGGTGCCTAAATTATTTGGTCTCGATAAATATCCCGAGACTTTTTTGATTTCGCCTGATGGACAGTTTTTTGCGCAGTTTAGCGGGCCACGCGATTGGTCATCGGCGGCGGCGCTTAGTTATTTTGAGAAGATTATTAAGTGAGTTATTTTTGCGGCACCGCGCTCCCTCGCCGCTCCTTAAACTGCCCGCCCCTGCTGGCCAAGTTCCACTTTCTCAATCAAGGCTAGCAAAGTCTCGCCATATTTTTCCAGTTTGTGTTCGCCCACGCCGTGAATCGATTTAAGTTCGTGGATGCTCGCTGGTTTCTTTTGAGCAATTTCAATCAAGGTCCGGTCGTGAAAGATTACATAAGGCGGAACTTGCATTTTATTGGCGAGATCTAAACGCATAAGTTTTAAGGCTTCAAAAAGAGTTTGATTGAGCGGTGAGCTGGTGGGCCCGCGCTTTTCCTGGGGGGTGTTCCTACTGGATGAACTTTTCTTCGCTGTCAGCGGACGCAAATAAACTTCGGTTTGCCCTTTTAATACGGGCGTACTGGATGCGCTGAGTTTTAAGGCGCCGAATTTTTCCATATCGATATTTAAGAGACCCTTACTAATCAGTTGTCTAAAAATCGATTGCCAATGATTGCCAGGATGTGCCTTGCCGATGCCGAAAACGCTTAAACGGTGATGATCAAAACGTATAACTTTCTCGGTATCTTTTCCGATTAAAACATCGACCAGGTGTGCGACGCCGAAATGCTGGCCAGTGCGGTACACGCAGGAAAGGGCCTGTCGTGCGGCTTCGGTCGCATTGAAGGTGGTGATGGGGTTAAGGCAAGTGTCGCAGTTTTGGCAGGAATTTGGATAGCTCTCTTTGAAATAGCTCAGAAGTACTTGGCGACGGCAGGAGGTCGTCTCACATAGGCCTAAGAGGGCTTCTAGTTTTTGTTTCTCGAGGAGTTTGCGGGCTGAGCTTTGATTACTTTGAGCAACCATTTCTTTTTGAATGATGACATCTTGGAGCCCGTAGGCCATCCATGCTTGAGCAGGGAGCCCGTCGCGGCCGGCTCTTCCGGTTTCTTGATAATAAGATTCAATACTTTTTGGTAAATCAAGATGGGCCACAAAGCGCACATTGGGTTTGTCGATGCCCATACCAAAGGCGATGGTGGCGACCATTATCACGCCGTCATGACGCAAAAAATACTCCTGATTTTTCTGACGATCCCGAGCGCTCAAGCCTGCATGATAAGGCAAGGCATCGAGCCCCATTGATTTGAGCCACTGGGCCGTGTCTTCCACTTTTTTTCGCGAGAGACAGTAAACAATGCCGGCATCTTTCCCATGTTCGCTTTGCAAAAAATCTAGGAGTTGTTTTTTGGGGTTATTCTTTTCGACTATTTGGTAGTGAATATTTGGCCGATCAAAACCGGTGGCAAAAATGGGCGCCTCTTTTAAATCAAGCCGCTCGATGATTTCGGCTTTGGTCATTTCATCGGCAGTAGCGGTAAGGGCTATGCGGGGGATTTTAGGAAAGAGCTCAGGAAGAATAGTGAGTTTGCCATATTCCGGCCGAAAATCATGTCCCCATTGAGAAAGGCAATGGGCTTCGTCAATGGCAAAGAGAGCGATAGGGGCTTTCTTCAAAAGTTCCAAAAACGTGGGGTTTAGCAGGCGTTCTGGGGCAACGTATAAGAGATCGAGATCGCCTTTTAAGAGACGCTTTTCCACTTCTTTCATTTTGTCGAAGGACATAGATGAATTGCTGTAAGCTGCGCGAACGCCAAGTTCCAGCAGCGAATCAACTTGATCTTGCATGAGTGCGATGAGAGGAGAAACCACGATTGCGACCCCGGGCCTGATGATCGCGGGAATTTGAAAGCACAACGACTTTCCGCCTCCGGTTGGCATGAGAACGAGCGCATTCCCGCCGGCAATCAGGTGTTCAATGACCTGACTTTGTTGTCCGCGAAAGGATTCATAACCAAAAACCGATCGCAAGACATCATGTGCCCGTATTAAAGACATAGTGGCTCCGTGAAAACCATGAAAAAAACTAAGAAAAAATCTGCTTTCTAAGAGTGGCAGAATAAAAACAATTTAATGCCTTGTCATCGACCATTTTACCGATACGACTCGGCGCGGGCGGCTCCAAAACCCAATTCGAAAATATATACCTCATAAGCGAGCCATGGGGGGCAAGATTATGACTTTAATTTTTAAGCATAGCGTTAAATTGCATGATCAAGAGATAGTGGCGAAAGAGCCTAATTTAAAGATGGTACCGAAGAAAAATACCACCAAGGTGGATGTTTTCGATAGTTCGATAAAATCAACACAATTTATCTCCTCATCGCCAAAAATTAAAAGCCCAGAAGAGGCTTTTATAAGAAATCTTGATTTAATAAATTATGGAATGATTGCTAAAAATTTTATGAATACTTATATGAACTTTGATAATAACCAATTTAATGCAATAGAAAATATCTTAATAAAGCCCAGCGATGTAGAAATAATGATGCCCCGACTTAGAATGCGGCCCTACGGCGAAAAACAAATGGAGCTCGAAGAGTGGCATGAGCGGCACGCTTTTAAATACGCCAAGGGTCTTTTGAAGGCTGATGAAGACACCAGAGTGCGTCATAAAAAACGTGCAAAAGAGGGATTAGGTGTTGGCGGAAGCATGACGAAAAAAACGCTTGCCCTCAAGGAATACGGGCATTTCGCCAAGGATAATCTCACTATTGCCGGTACCGTCGTGAAATTAACCGATGCCATTTGCGGTCAATCGATTTATGAGATGTTGCCTTTATACGCCGCGCGCAAGGGGCCAAAAGTTGGAATAATAATTTCTGAAATGACCCTTAGTTCGCTTTTATCCGGGGCCGGTCATGGGCTCATTCCACTCACTTTTGGGGTTTCAAAAAAAATATCTGATCAGTTAAACATTTTAATTACCTTGAGCGGGGAAGCGATTATTGGCAAAATTCTTGGCGCTAAAAATAAAAAAATTGCCCTTCACGCCGGTCTGCGAGGAGCCCAACTTGAATTAACTGCGGTCATACCGGGCGGGGCCTTGATTCAGTATTATGAGACGGGCATGGAAACTGGAGGCGGGCTTGCTATCGCTGCGGCCAGTGTTGCTGATATTATTTTGCGTCACGCGAGTAAAAGATATGCATCGATCATCAGTAAAAAAGATTTGGGGGATGAGCGAGTACTTTATGCAATCAATCAACGCATCGATTATTTATCACGTTTTTTAATCCCCTACGGGCAATATCTTTTTACCAAAACAACCAAGGGCAAAATTAAGAAAAAACTTTTATATATTATTACGGAGCAAATGAAAGTTTTACGTGATTTAGAAAGAACCAAAACTAGAGCGCTGAATTTTTATCAAATGGCCCTTCTCGCCGAGCGCCTCCCGCCGTCGCGGCAAGCAGGCATTGAAGATGCCTGCCGTTTGGCGGTGCCCGATACGCGACGAAATACCCATAGAATTGTGAGAAGGTGCTTGGCGACGCTTTTGCGAGAAAAACCTCTTAGTCCCACCATAACTTAGGAAGTTCTGACTATTTTTGCGATCTTAAAACTGCCAAGAGATCCAAGGAAAAATTCTCCAAGTCAGCTCGGAGGGCTTTAAGTTTGGTTTGAAAAACATTGTAGGCCATAACTGCAGGGATGGCGGCAAAAAGGCCCAATGCGGTGGCCAGCAAGGCTTCCGCAATACCTGGGGCAACGGTGGAAAGATTAGCGTTTCCAGCTTCGCCGATTTGGTGAAATGAAGACATGATTCCTACCACAGTGCCGAAGAGACCGATGAAGGGAGAAATGGCACCAATGGACGCAAGAATTGGCAATGAAGCTTCAGCTCTTTTTAGTTCACTTCGGCCCGATCTCACGAGAGCGCGTTCGATTACCATGAAAGCATCGTCGCGTTCTTTGTTTTTTTGTTTTTGGCGTTCAAATTCATGGACGCCATCTTTAAAAACCTGAGCGCTGGGGCTGCCTGGATTATCTTGCACCAAGAGCAGATTTAGGTCTTTGGTTTGCCAAAATTGATCGATAAATTTGCCGTTATGCTTGAGAAGACCTTTGAGCATGAGCCATTTAGTAAAAATAATTGCCCAGGAAAATACGGAAAATAGCACTAAAATAGCCATGACCAACATGCCAATGGGACCGGCGTGGGAAAACATGGAAGATATGGAAAACATCGCTTACCTCTTAAATATACGCACTTGTCTTATTACAGCCTGAACTGCTTGGCTAGAGCAAATTTTTAGGAACTCTGGTAAAAGTATTCTTACCATAAAAAAACCCCAGTGCGAAACTGGGGTTTTTTGCATAGATGAAAAGCGGTTATTATCGGGTTGAATAGTATTCGATAACAAATTGCTCTTGCACTTGAACCGGCACATCTTCACGGGCTGGTTTCATAGTTATTTTGGCTACCGAGTTCGCATCATCGATATCGATGAAGCTTGGCAATGCCAAATTGTTTGGGTCTTTGCGGTTGAGTTTGAACTGCTCACGCATCTTGCTTTTTTCGTGAATGCCGATGACATCACCAACGCGCAATGGATAAGATGGAATATCTACCCGTTTGCCGTTTACCAAAAAGTGGCCGTGACCAGTCATTTGGCGCGCTGCGCGCACGGTTGGAGCAAAACCAGCTCTAAATACCGCGTTATCAAGACGGGTTTCTAGGGCTTGCAACAGGTTAGTACCTGGATTGCCTTTGCCTGCCGATGCTTTCTTCACATAGCGACGAAATTGCTTTTCGCTGATGCAATAGTGAAAGCGCAATTTTTGCTTTTCACGCAGACGAACAGCAAAGTCCGAGAGCTTGGCTCTGCGGGTTGGGCCGTGTTGTCCGGGTGGATAAGGACGGCGCAAATCGCCTTCGGTACGCATTAGACCTGGCAGCGGGGTGCCAAGTCGACGAATAATTTTTAGCCTAGGGCCACGATAACGTGCCATTAAAAAACTCCTTGCTTTACCACTCTTTTTTTTAGTAAAAGAGCTTCCACATTGGGCAAAGCGGTCTAGATTAACGCTTTAATTGAATAAAACGCTGATGCTGACTAGCCTTTTTTGGGCTATGGGTCAATGGCTAGGACTTGTTTTTGAGGCTTCAGGCCGCTCAAAAGCCCTTCTTGAAGCTTTAACCAACGAGAATTACAGAGGAATTAATGAACCTGGGGCCGATCAAATATGCAGCTTTGATCCCCGAGCCAAATGCGCCTGAGCGCCACTGGCTTTTGGACCTAGACCGTCACCAAAAAGGTGAGCAAAGCTTGGCATCTTTGAGCCAAGTAGAAATGCTGGTTTGCCTTGATGCGAAAGAGTTTTTAAGCCAATCGCTGCACGAGTTAAAACCAAATCTTAAGCTTCTGTGTCTTTCGACTCTGAAAAAATTATTAGCCAAGGATCATAACAGTCAACTTGAGATCCCTGAGCTCGCCAATCCCGAAGAGGCTTTGGAGTGGGTTGATAAAGTTCTTAAGAAAGCCTTCGATGAGATTGAACGCCGGGGTATCGGCCCTTTGGTGCAGCTTGAATGTCAATTGATCTCCGTATTAGTAGCAATGGAGCGTGCGGGTCTGCCTTTTCAAAAGGAAAAATGGCTCACCCAGCTGGGGGCGATAGAAGAGGAGCTCGAGCAGGTAAAAAGAGCTTTAGAGCCCTATTTTGTTAAGGACGATGGTTTTTTGCTCTTTGGTCCTGAAGCAATCGATTTAAACCAAGTGAGTATTGTAAAAGAGCGATTGGAAAAAATAGTTGGCCACAAGCTTTCGGGGACTTCTTCGTCGGTATTAAAGAATATTGACCATGAGGCTGCTCGTTTGCTTATTCGTTATCGCGAGCTTGGGCGCATGTTGAACACCTATGGCGAGAATTTTTTGCCGAAAATTGTCAATAATCGTTTGCATGGAACTTTTGTCGCCATCGCCAGTGCTTCAGGACGCAGTACGTGCCTAAACCCCAATCTCCAAGCTTTGCCTGGCGATGAAGCCTTTCAGGCTTGCATTGAGCCTGATGCGCCGAATCACTTGCTCTATTTCGATTATGGCGGCTTCGAGCTAAGAATCCTCGCCGCGCTTTCTCAGGATCAAGAACTGTGCCAAATTTTTAACGATGATCGGGATATCCATAGCGTTGTAGCCGAGGCGATATTTAACACCGAAGTTTCCAGCGAGAAAAATGCGCACTTAAGAGCTCAGGCAAAGATTTTGAACTTTGGCATTATTTACGGCATGGGCGAAAAGGCGCTGGCACAGCAATTGGCTACTTCCCAAGCCAAAGCTCAAGTGCTGATGAATAATTATTTCAAGCGCTTCGCTCGGGTAAAAGAATTTCTTGATGGTCTCGAAGGGCAAGTAAAATCTCGCGGTTATGTGGAAACGGCTTTAGGGCGGCGGGCTTATTTAAACGGGCAGGATCAAGAGAATCTCTCGCATCTTTTGCGGGTTGCGCGAAATATCCCGGTGCAGGGCACGGGAGCGGAAGTGGCGAAGCTCGCTATGTGCCGGGTTTTTAAAAGTTTTAGGGAGCTCAACTTGGATGCCCGCTTGGTGAACATGGTTCACGATGAGATTGTGGTTGAGTGTCATCAGAGTCAGGTAGGAGTGGTGAAAGATCTTGTGCTTAAGCAAATGAGTGAGGCTTTTAATGCGATTTTGCCGGGGATTAAGGCGGCGGTTAGTGTGAGTGCTGCATTTTAAGAGCCAGTAAGCAGTGGGCTGGAGATCAAACTTGCGAATGATATAAGATTATGATATCATAATTGAATGCAAAAAAAGCATCAAAGAACTCTGCAATCTATTTGGGCAAGACCAATCAAATCGGATGTATCTTGGCAGGAGATTGAAGTTTTATTGAAAGCCTTAGGGGCAGAGCTCTCGGAGGGTCGAGGTTCCAGGGTGAGAATCGCTTTAAATGGTGTAAGAGCTGTTTTTCATAGACCTCACCCACAAAAGGAAACGGACAAGGGAGCTCTGGTTTCAATGAGGAGATTTTTAGAAGCAGCTGGGGTGAAAAAATGATGAAATATAAAGATTATGTTGCCAAAGTAGAATTCGATGATGAGTCGGAAATTTTCCACGGTGAAGTTGCGAATCTAAAAGATGTCATTACTTTTCAAGGTAAGAGTGTGGCTGAACTTAAAAAAGCATTTAAAGATTCGGTTGAAGATTATTTGGATTTTTGCAAAAAACGTGGCGAAGCCCCTGAGAAGCCTTTTTCTGGTAATTTTCCTGTTCGTGCTACGCCTGAGGAACACCAAATATTTTATTTGGCCGCTATGCGATCCCATAAAAGCATGAACCTTTGGGTAAGGGAAACATTAAAGAAGGCAGCAAATGGTTAAAAAAATATTGGCACCTATGCTTATGTTTTTTGTTGTTGCAGTTCTTGCGTTGTTATGGTTTTTTCCGCGTACGAATAAGCCAACGAAAGAGCTTAGTGCGGCAGAAAAAACCGAGACTCAGGTTAAGGAGTCCACGGAAGTTGAGATTGCTCAGGATAAGCACGAAGAAGGCCAAAAGCTAAATCAAAATTTAGCGGAGGAAAAACCTTCCCCCGGCATGGATAGCTTGAGCCAGGAAATCAGTCGCAAAATTTGTGAAGCTGAGCAAAAAAAACTTCAAACTATCTTTGAGTCAGAAGAAGCTAGTATCACTGCGATAAAGCTTGCTGAATTATTGAAGAAATTTTCTACTAGTCAATGCTCGTCTTTTGGCAAGGTGAATGCCGAGAATCTTTTATTAAATACAAAGATTGATGAAAATAATTTTAAGACTTTTTTTGGTGATTATAATAGATTGCTTGAAGGATACACTAATAATTCTTACGATATGCTGTTCCAAGCAGCTATAAATAAGCTCGAGAGTGCCTCGGCTAATGAGAGTCGAGACTTGCAAAAGGTGCTGGTTTCCTCTTTGAGAACGAGTGTGGTGGATGCTTCATCTTTTAGCGATCTGGGGACTTCTACATTTAGGACTTTGATGAGCTTGAGGGATAAGGGCTTAGTTTCACCCGATAAGCACCAGGAAATTACCAAACTCTATGGAGAATTTGACGCCTTATTTAAGCAATACCTGCAAAATAGGAAAGCAGCTCGCGCAGAACTCCCCAAAATACCTCCCGAGAAGTTAAGGACAGCAAGCCTCGAGGAAATGACTGAGTTGCTAGGATTTGAAGGCGTTCGCGTTGAGCATCAATCGGCTAAAGAGGAATACGAAACCGTTGAGCGATTCCGCCATAAAATTTTGGATGTATTGGGGCCGGATTTCGTTCTTGTGCCTTTAGGAAATCCCTGAGATTATTCGTCATTGCGAGCGGAGCGTGGCAATCCAAGGGAAGTGGCACAAGGCATGGATTGCCGCGCTCCGCTCGCAATGACGACGAATAGACTTACTTTGCCCTCGCAGCCCCATCAAAAAGCCTAAACAACAAGTTCGCTCCACGCTCCACGAGAACTAAGCATTCGCGCCACTTCTCCTCGCTATCAGCTGCTTTAAGCATCGCGACCCGCATGCGTTCAGCATGTAAAATATCGGCCACTGCGTGAAGGCGAAAAAATTCTCCGGTGTGGTGATCAACGACGCCACTTTTCTCGATGCCAGCAGCGATCAAGCCACAAAGCGGGGCAAATAAATCTTCAAAAGAATGTAAGATCGCCAAGGCTCGGTAATCGGGACCTGAAAGACAGGTGTGCAAAAAAGTATTTATGAGCTCGTCGGTGGGGCTGCCAGGAATGGTTTTGATAGTTTTGGGATCGAGTCCCACGCCGCGCACGAATCGTTCGAGCAAGGCAATGTGGGATTCTTTTACATTTTCTCCACCCGATTCATCGTATAAATTACACACCAAATGATGGCGCAAATCTTCGTCCCAAATCTGAGAAATGCCGGACGACATAATTTGAGGTGAGGCTGAGTTTGCGGGATAATATTGCCTGGCAAGTTCTTGCGCCACCGGCAAGGACAGTCCATTGGCCGCAATGTCGTTGAGGGCAGGGCTTTTGGATCGTAAAGGCAAGAGTATCGCGGACAATTGTTCTGAGCGGCGGCTATTTGGCAAGATAGGTCTACTCCATGTGCTTCAAAAGAAGTTCTAGATTTTTATGTTGCTCTTTGCTCAATGGTTGAAGAGGTTTTCTTGGCTCACCCACTTCTCTTCCAAGAATGTTAAGTGCTGCCTTGTAGAGGGCCAAAGGATGCGGGCTGCCGAGAACGCGTTCATTCATGACGTGATAAACAAAGGGCATAAATCTTTGGTGCCAAATTTGTCGACTAACGTTTAGATTTGCTGGATTAACGCTTGTCCATAGTTCTTTAGCAGCCCGCGGAAACACGTTTAATATTGCGGAAAACCAACCGTCAGCGCCCGCGAGAAGGGCTTCGAGGGCTGCGTAATCGTGGCCATAATAGGCTGAAACTCGATCGCCGGCCAAATATTTCAATTCGTTTACTTTGAAGGGATCGCCTTGAGAAACTTTAACGCCCTGAATCACGCCTTCATTTGCCAAGAGACATAAGTCCGGAGAGCTCAGCTCAACGCCATACATCCACGGATTGTTGTAGAGGAGAATAGGCAAAGAGGTTGCTCGGCGAATCGCACGAAAATGCTCCATGAGGGAATGTCGATCGGGCAGCATTACGTAGGGAAGCGAAATCATCACGCCATCGGCTCCGATTTTTTCAGCGAAGTGCGTAAGGGCGATGGTGTCCGCAGTGGAATAGCGCCCAGTGGCCGGGTAAACCGGAACACGTTTGTCGACGCCATTTCTAACCGCTTCGATCAATTCTTTGGCCTCTCCTAAAGATAAAGCAGGTAATTCCCCCGAACTACCTGCAGGAGTGATGGCATCGGCGCCTTGCTCAATCAGCCACAAGACATGGTCAACAGTTTTTTGGTAGTTGATGGTCTCATCGTGATTAAAAATCGTAATATTGGGGATGATGATGCCTGAAAGTTTCATAGTAGGTCCTGCGCAAAGGTTTTTAGGAACCAAGAGCGAATAAAAATTACTAACCAATCAACCCCCAAAAAAATGCCTCCTCGCTTCTCACTGGAGTGCCCCTCAATCGTCATTGCGAGCGCAGCGCGGCAATCCATGCGCAGAGGCATGACGTCTGGATTGCCGCGCTACGCTCGCAATGACGAGAAAGAGCTAACGCGAAGAAGATTCAGGGCTCCCCCCGCAGCGATGATAGAAAAAATGATATAGGAAGCCCTTAAAACGGTGAGTAGCACTTCGAGGAAAACATTATGCCAAGAACCAAAATAATTTTTCTGCCCGGTAATGGCGGCGGGGGACCAGGTGATAATTGGTTTCCTTATCTCAAACAAAAGCTTAGCGAAGTAGATCTTTTGGTTATCGCTGAAGAATTTCCTGACAATATTTTAGCGCGCGAATCATCGTGGCTGCCCTTTGTGAAGAAGCTTGGAGCGGATGAAAATACTATTTTAATCGGGCATTCTTCGGGCGCGATCGCCGCTATGCGTTTTGCCCAACAAAATAAAATTTTAGGCTCAATTTTAGTGGGTGCCTATCATACGGATCTGGGACTCGAGACCGAAAAACAAAGTGGCTATTTTGATCGACCGTGGGATTTTAAGGCGGTGAAAAATAATCAGGAATGGATAGCTCTCTTCGCTGGCAAAGATGATCCATGGATTCCGGTGGAAGAAGCACGATTTTTAAACGAAGTGCTTGAAACATATTATTTCGAGTTCCCAAAAGCAGGACACTTTGGGGGTGATTATCTAAAGCTTGAATTTCCGGAAATTGTGACTTTTATTGCCCAGCGATTAAATTTGAAATTTTAGGATAAAAAAAATCCAGCATCGTAGAACTAATTCTTCGATGCTGGATTTTAGGAGCTTTGGAATTAGCAGCAGCCGGCTATGCTGTGTTCCCATTCTTTCATGCCATGTTCAACTTCTTCTTTGGTCATGACGAACTTGAGGGAAGCAATGGCCCAGCAATGACCAAATGGATCTCTGATTTTGCCCATGCGGTCTCCCCAAAAAGTGTCCATCATTGGCATGAGCACTTCGCAGCCGGCGGCGCATGCTTGTTTGAAAGCTGCGTCACAATCATTGACATAGAGCCACATACCGACGCTTGAAAAGCTGGTTGGGCCTTTTTCGGGGCTATCTGGCCATGCATCAGCCATCATCATATTGGAATTGCCCACGCGGATCATGGCGTGCATGACGGTGTCTTGGTGTGAATCGAAGGCGATGGGGCCCATCAACTCGGCGCTGAAAGCTTTTTGGTAGAATTCAACTGCTTTTTTGCAATCGCCGTTAAACCACAGGTGTGGGGTGACGGAATGCATTCCTTCGGGAATTGGACTCTTGGCAGGTGTTGGCATGATTTTTCCTTAGGTTGAAATAATATCTAAGGGCTATTTTAGCGCGCAAAAACCTAGGCAAAAGTGGGGAGTCGATCTTTGATTTCGTAATGAAAATAAGGTGTTAACCTAGAGCAAAGTTTTTTTCGGTTCCATCGCCCCATTCTTAACTATGCGAGAGATATTTTTCGAAGCCAGCGACAAAGCTTAAACTAAGTTTATCGTTGACCAGACGCACAAACATGAAGCTTGCACCATCGAATTTTTTCGCTAACTTTCTTACTTCCTCCTCTCCTAAAATCATTGCCGAAGTAGCCAGGGCGTCAGCGTCCATGCAGGTCTTCGCAATCACTGAGACGCTTAAAATATCGTTTTTAACTGGGTAGCCAGTGCGAGGATCGATGAGGTGATGGTAATCAGTTCCATCGCTATCGGTGAAAAAATTGAGATAATTTCCGGAACTAGCTAGAGCTAAGTCGCTAATATTTGCACGGGCAACAAGTTGCTTTGAGTCACCGGGGAAGCGGGGATCCTCGATACCAATCGTCCAATTATGTTGCCGGGGATTTCTTCCACTCGCCACCATTTCACCGCCGATCTCGACGAGAAAATCGTTTAGGCCGGCACTTTTAATCAAGCGAGCAATCTCATCCACTGCCCAGCCTTTGGCTATGCCACTGAGATTGATGGAAATTTGGGGATTGCTCTTCATGATGCTGCGCTTATCAACTTGGATCTGGCCTTGATCGCTTAGCAGCAAAGCTTCTCTAATACGCCGCGCGCTGGGCTTTCTCGTAATGCGTCCTCCTCGATCGAAGCCCCATAAATTAATCAGCGGATCGAGAGTAATATTAAAAGCACTATTTGTGTGCGTGCCGATTTCTAAGGCGCGCTTCGCCACTAAGGCCAAATCAGGCTCAACAGTCATTGGACGCTTGGATTTCCAATGATTAAAGCGCGAGATGGTGCTCTTTTTGCGATAAGTGGAGAAAATATCATTGATTTTTTCCAGGCATTTGTCGACGGGAATCTTTAGATCTGCGACATCTATTTTTAGCCTCGAGGAATTATTGATGACCACCGAATAGGTGGTGCCCATGGTTTGGCCGCTGAATTGGAGGTTTTGGGCTGGTTCGGAGCATGAGTGTGGGCAGGCGGGGAGGGTGAGCGCTAGGATTATAATGAAGGCCCTGCTTATATGCTGAATGGCGCCCCCCACCTTGCTATTGCGAGCGAAGCGCGGCAATCCAAAGGACGGAGCACTAGGCATAGATTGCCGCGCTTCGCTCGCAATGACGAAAAAATCGGTTTTCGCTTTAAACATTGTCATAATCAAAACGCATCGAAGGCAATCATCTCATCATCCACACCAAGCTCAGAGAGCATCTTTACCACCGAATCGATCATCATCGGAGGGCCGCAAAGATAGTATTCGATCTCCGTGGGATCCTCGTGCTTCTTCAAATATTGCTCGAGCGCCACTTGATGAATAAAGCCTTTAGGCCCAGTCCAATTATCTTCAGGCAATGGATCGGAGAGCGCCAAAATATAGTTGAAGTTCGGAAATTCTTTCTCGATCGCCTGAAACTCTTCTGCCATAAAATTTTCTCGCAAAGATCGAGCGCCATAGAAAAAACTAACTTTGCGTTTGGTTTTCAGCGTATGAAAAAGGTGAAATAAATGGCTTCGCATGGGCGCCATGCCGGCACCTCCGCCGATATAGACCATCTCACGCTCAGTATCCTTGATAAAAAATTCGCCATAAGGCCCAGAGAAATGGACTTTGTCACCGGCTTTAAGGCTAAAAATATAGCTCGAACAAAGTCCTGGTGAAACCTCAGGGGGGGCGTTTAGTGGCGGAGGGGCGATGCGAATGGTTAAGGCGACGCGGTTGCCTTCAGCGGGGTGATTCGCCATGGAATAAGCGCGAAAAACTGGTTCAGTAACTTTAGTGCGATAGCGCCACAGATCAAATTTGTCCCAATCGCCGCGATATTCAGGAGCGATTTCGAAATCTTTAAAGGCATATTCTCCCGTCGGCACCGTGATTTGCACATAGCCACCAGCCTTAAATTTGAGCGCCTGTCCATCATCGATTTTCATGTTGAAATATTTGATGAAAGTGGAAACGTTGTCGTTTGATTCCACGGTTCCGGTGTATTGGCGAATGGAAAAAATTTCTTCTGGCACTTCGATTTTCATCGGCTCACGAATTTTTACTTGGCATGCTAAGCGTACATGTTGCCGCGCTTCTCCCAAGGAAATATGGGTTCGTTCCGTCGGCAAAATATCCCCACCTCCCGAGAGAACTTTGCATTTACACATGGCACAGGTGCCCCCGCCGCCGCAGGCCGAGGGGATAAATATTTTTTGATTGGCAAGGGCACCGAGCAAAGTTTGGCCTGGCTGTATCATGAGCTCTTTTTCGCCATTGACTAAAACCGCCACGGGACCTTGCGCTACTAATTTATTGACGGCCATCAGCAATGCCACCGTTAATAAAACGATGATGCCAGTAAAAACTACTGTGCCTGCTAAAATTACGGTCATCATAATTTCACCTAATGTGCGCTGTTATCGACCACTTGGATGCTTGGCGAGGATTCCGATAATATCGCCGCATCATCGGTTTTTTTCGTAAGATTAATACCGCCAAAACACATGAAACCAATGGCCATAAGCCCGGTGGTGATCATGGTTATGCCTAAGCCCTCAAGACCTTTCGGAATATGAGAAGAACTAATTTTATCTCTGATAGAAGCCATACCAATGATGGCGAGCCACCATCCAATACCAGATCCGATTGCAAATACGGTAGTTTCGATCAGGGTATAACCGCGTTCTGCCATAAATAGGGAAACTCCTAAAATAGCGCAGTTGACGGCGATGAGCGGCAAAAAAATGCCAAGAGAAACATAGAGTTTGGGGCTAAATTTCTCGATAATAATTTCCACCAGCTGCGTAACAGCGGCGATCACCGAAATGAACGAAATAAATTGGAGAAAACTTAAATCCACCTCGGGGAGACCAGCCCAGGCCAGGGAGCCAGGTTGTAATAAATAAGTGTTGATCAGCCAGTTGAGCGGCGCAGTCAATCCTAAAACGAAAACCACGGCGATGCCTAAACCCATGGCGGTGTCGATGCGCTTTGATACCGCCAGAAACGAACACATCCCCAAAAAATAGGCGAGCAAAATATTTTCAATGAAAATAGCGGTGGTTAAAATGCCTAACAAATGGCCAATTTCTCCAAACATCTTAGGTCTCCTGGCCTTGGGCGCCGCCGAAGGCCTTGGAAAGCCAAATCAACAAACCCAAAAGAATGAAAGCGGCAGGTGGAAATACCATCAAAGAATTATTGACATAACCATTTTCGAAGAAAGCGGGCGGAATAACACTAATTCCTAAAATGCTGCCTGAACCAAATATTTCGCGCACCGCTCCGATTAAAGCCAGTACCCAAGCGTATCCGAGACCATTGCTGATGCCATCCCAAAAAGCAGGTCCTGGCCCATTGGCCATAGCAAAGGCTTCAGCTCTGCCCATGACAATGCAGTTGGTAATAATGAGCCCGACAAATACCGAGAGCTGTTTGCTCATGGAAAAATAATAGGCCTGAAGAAATTGATCCACCACGATAACCAGGGTCGAGATGACCGCGAGCTGAACAATGATACGAATCCGATGAGGAATATAGTTACGTAGCAAAGAAATAGCGACGTTGCTTCCCGCGGTAACCACGGTGAGAGCGGCACCCATGACCAAGCCATTGGCGAGCTTGACGGTGACTGCGAGGGTGGAGCATATGCCCAATACTTGAAAGGCTACCGGGTTAGAATGCCAAATATTGTTGATGAGCATTTTTTTAATGTTGGTCATTGATCATCTCGGCTGTGACTCGTTTAAAAAATGCCTCATAGCGAGAAGGCTCTTTGGCAAGCATCGCGCTCACGCCGTTACAAGTTATGCTGGCACCGCTGATGCCATCCACCATGCGGTTACTGGCGTATTTATATTCTGGATCACGTTCACTCGGGCCTTTGGTGACTTTGATGCCCACTAATTTTTCGCCATCGAATAAAGTTTTTCCTTCGAAATTTTTCGTAAACCATGGCTGATCGATTTCAGCACCGAGACCCGGGGTTTCGCCCTGTTTATAAAAAACTAATCCCACGACGTTCTTTCCGCTGGCATCCACTGCCAAATAACCAAAAAGTTTGGACCATAACCCAGCTCCAACTACCGGGTAGACATAGCTGCTGATGGCAGAGCTTTCGGATGATTTGATGGCATAGAGGATCGAAAGATTTTTGTTATCCACCGTTTTTGGATCCGCATTTTCCACCGTTTGCCCAAGCCTATTAATCACCAGAACCTTTACACGTTCGCTATAAATTCGTTTAGCGTCTTCTGGCGATGAAGAGCTGATATGGGCAGCGGAAAGAATACTTAGTTGTTGCTCGAGCGCGCGATTGTCATCTTGCCTCTCCTTTAGGACCATGTAGACGCCCGATAAAATGACGCTGAGGAGCATACTCATGACGCAGGCAAAGATGATGGTATAGCGACTAGAACGCACGAGCATCCCTCCTCTTTTTCATGCCGATGAGCACATAATGATCGATGAGACTTGCAAAAATATTCATGAACAAAATGGCCAACATCATGCCTTCGGGATAGGCCGGATTGATGAGACGAATAAGCACGCACAAGCAGCCGATCAAAAAGCCATAAATAAGACGCGAACTATTTAATAAGGGGCTTGAGACGGGGTCGGTGGCCATGAAGATCGCGCCAAACATAAATCCGCCAACAACCAAATGCTCAAGCGGTGTCATAAGAAAAGCGGGTGGGCTGCTGGTATCGGCTCCGAAATAAAAGAGCGAGGACATCACGAGACCGCCCGCTAAAACTCCTGCCATTGTTCGCCACGATGCAACCTTAGTGACGATCAATAGCACCGCACCAATGAGACACATGAGTGTCGAGGTCTCTCCGATAGAGCCAGGTATGAAGCCGTAAAACATATCGGAAAAGCTGTGCATATCATGGAAATTTTTGAGCGAGTCGACCCCAGGACGGTTTTCAGAAAGGACCCCCAGCAAGGATGCGCCCGAGAATCCATCGATGAGAGGGGTGGTGCCGCTGATAAAAGCGCTGATTTTTTCACTTGCGATGGTGGTATAGCTGTTGGCGACGAGTGAGCCATCATTGAGTCGAGTGAATGGCGTTTTTATCCAAATATCTCCGGACATGGAGGCGGGATAAGCAAAGAATAAAAATGCCCGTGCGACTAAAGCGGGATTCATGAAATTTTGGCCGGTTCCGCCAAAAACTTCTTTGCCTATGACGACGCCAAACATGATGCCAAGCGCAAACATCCACCACGGAATGGTGGCGGGGCAAATGAGCGGGTAGAGCATGCCGGTAACTAAAAATCCTTCGGCAATTTCGTGTTTTCTGATTTGCGCAAAGACCATTTCACATAGGCCGCCGGCCGCATAACTAATGATTACCAAGGGCAAAACGTGAATAGCGCCTTCAAAGAATGCCTCGAGGAAAGTGAAAGATCGATCTCCGATACTTAAATAAGCTTGGCGTCCCGTATTATAAATGCCGAATAATAAACAAGGCAAGAGCGCCACCACGACGATAAGCATCAAGCGCTTTAAATCGAGAGCATCGCGGGTGTGAGGAGCTGCTTTTGTGACATGAGGTGATCGTCTCAGAAAGGTATCGACCGCTTCAATGGCGGCTTTTTGATGCCGAATAACACCATTCTTGGCGCGCGCTTTTTCAAGCATTTTATCCATGACGCGGTTGAGCATAGCACTTAGCCTTCCTTTGCAATCAGCTCTTTGCCGCTGATAATCTCTTGACCGAGCTCAATTTTGGATGGGCACACGAATGTGCACAGGCCGCAGTCAACACAGTCATTTATTGAAAGCCACTGCATTTTTTCAATATCTTTAGTGAGGGACGCCTTCAAAATAAGATTGGGCATTAATTTTACCGGGCATATATCGATGCAATAGCCACATTGAATACAAGCGCGCTCTTCACCATTATTATTGGTAGTGGCCTCGTGGACCATCTCTTTTTTAAAGCCGCTGGCCCAGGCTTTTGATAACGAAAAGCGATCAAGTCCAAGACGAAAAAATACCAAGGGAATGCGCGTTTTGTCCTCGATTAAAGCTTGAACGCTATATTCTTTGGGACCTAAGAAATCTTGAAAGCGTACTTTTTGGCCTTTAAAAAGTCCGCCCGCGATCACACGTACATCTTCGGTGCTTTTTAATGCCTCTTTGACCAGATCTCCGACGGCAATCCCAATACGCGAGCGATAGTGCGAAGGCCGATGTACGGCATTGCCCGCTAAGGCATAAAGTCTTGTAGTGCGTGGGATACCATGAAGAAGCAAATGGCCAATATCAAGTACGAGTTCAGTATCCGCTCCGACGACAATTTTATTTTTGTCGCCGGCATAAAATGCCTGAACACCAAGATTGTCTGCAGGATATTTCGGAGCGACTTTGATAATATCCGCCATTTGAGTGAGGCTTTTATCTAGGTTCATATCTTGGGCACAATATAGTCGCGTCTTTGGTGCGAGCCTTTTTAACGCCGCAATACCAGCGCTAAGCTCAGCACTATTGCCGGCAATGGCGATCTTCGGATCGGGCCAATGCGCTTCGGTGCGCACGAGGTTAATGTGTACGGCGCTGATGGAATGATTTTCACCGGCGAAAGGAGCGATATTTTTTCCTGATGTGCATTCCAGGAAGGGCCATAATCCAGCGAGAAGCAAAATATTCTCAACCGTGGATTTCTCGAGCCCGGTAATTTCATTCAAACTATATTTTTTCTGAGCAACGACATTTTTTTCAGCCTCAGCATCAACCGCGACAACAATAGCCTCGAGTGATCGCCGAGGTCCAAAACGAACTTCATGCACTCGCCCCGAAGCAGGCGAGCATAATTTCACCCGAAGATCATGTTTATGGGCCACCAGCGGCTGGCCGAGACTCACTTGTTCTCCCTCGCTGACCAGAACTTTTGGCTTTAAAAAATTGAGACCACGACAAGAAAAAGCGATCAGGTGGGGTGCTTTAAGTGCAATAATATCCCCGCTTGGCCCATGCTTCAGGCGAAAACGATGGCCCCCACTGATACGCAAAACTTCCATGAATTAAATCGCTTTTAAAATATGTGTGTCGACGACGGACTTACACATCAAAGCGTGATCAATCAATAGGAAATAATTTTTGGGTGGGAATATTTTGGTGAGCTTTGGTTTTCTTACTACTTCCCCTGCGCGACTGTCATCCTCGTGCTTGACCCGAGTATCCAGCTTATGAGGTATTGCCTCGATCCTCGTGTCAAGCACGAGGATGGCAAATTAGGTCAAAAACTCGGTCCAATCATCTTCTCCGGCCGCACCCGATCATCAAATTCCGCCTCACTCATTAACTTCATCTCGAGGCACACTTCTTTCAGTGTTTTGTTTTCTTTAAGCGCCACTTTCGCCACTAAGGCCGCTTTATCGTAACCAATATAAGGCGTCAGCGCCGTCACCAGCATGAGGGAGCGATTTTTACTGTCGTTGATTTTGTCCATATTCGGCTCAATCGACTGTGCGCATTTTTCATCGAAGCATTTTATCGAATCGCTTAGAAGCTCGATGGAATTTAATAAATTCCTCATTATCACCGGCTTGAATACATTGAGCTCAAAGTTTCCTTGCGAGCACGCCATGCTAATAGCGACGTGGTTTCCCATTACTTGGCAGCAAACCATGGTGGCGGCTTCGCTTTGCGTTGGATTTACTTTTCCAGGCATTATTGAAGATCCTGGCTCATTTTCGGCGATAGTTATTTCGCACAATCCCCCTCTAGGACCGCTGGCCATCCAGCGAATGTCATTGGCGATTTTCATAAAAGCAACGGCGAGCATATTGAGGGCGCCGGATAAAAACGTGCAGGCATCATGGCCGGCCATGGCGGCAAATTTATTGGGAGCGCTGATAAAGGGAAGGCCGGTTTTTTGGGAAATCAAGGCTGCAATTCTTTCACCAAATTCACGATGACTGTTGAGGCCTGTGCCTACTGCGGTACCGCCCGCGGCCAGTTCATAGATGTAAGGAAGGCAATCCTTGATCGCTTTTTCAGCAGAACGAAGTTGTGCTGCATAGCCACCCATTTCTTGACCCAAGGTGACGGGCGTGGCGTCTTGCAAATGGGTCCGGCCCATTTTTACTACCCCTCTAAATTTTTCGGCTTTTTGTTCGAAAGTTTTGGCCAGTTGGTCAATGTTTTTTAATAGTTTGAACCTGACTTCCATGGCGGCACTCACGTGCATAGCGCTAGGAAAAATATCGTTGGTACTTTGGCTCATATTCACATGGTCATTACAGTGAATGGGCGATTTGGCCCCGAGGGGCTTGCCGGCAATTTCATTGGCGCGGTTGGCAATGACCTCGTTCATATTCATATTGGTTTGTGTTCCCGAACCGGTTTGCCAAATTTTAAGCGGAAACTGTTCCATCAGGCGCCCTTCAATAATTTCGCCTGCGGCTCTTACGATCAGTTGTGTCATCTCTTCGTCTAACTGCCCCAGTTGGTTATTTGCCAGGGCTGCCGCTTGTTTGATGATGGCCAGTGCGCGAAGAAAACTTTCAGGCATAGTTTCGCGACCGATGGGAAAATTCTCGATGCTTCTTTGAGTTTGTGCTCCAAAATAGGCTTGTTTAGGAACATTGATGCTTCCCATGCTATCTTGGTCAACGCGATATTCCATTATCAACCCCTTCTTGTTAGGAACGACCAAATCAAAAAATCAGGGGCTTTGGACACCATGAAAAAAGAAATCGAACTTAAATACCGACTAGCTTCCAAAGCTGATTTTGATCACTTCTTCCAGTTTTTGCGACCTCTCAGCTCAGGCAAAGTGTCTGTCCTAAAGCAGGACAACAGTTACTTCGACACTCCGACGCTCCGCCTCAAAAGAAACGGCATCAGCCTTCGTCTCAGAAAAGAGAATCACGAATATTTTATGTGTTCGAAGCAATCTTTGGCGGATAAAAGTGTGCCGAATAATCTTTCTGTTCGTTTGGAATATGAAGCGAAGGTTGGCGACGACATTGCGCAACTTTTGCGTGATCAACTATTATCACCGCTCGATGCATTTTTTCATTTGCCAACGTCGTCGCCCAGTGAACTAAGCACTAAAAATTCGCTCTATCGCAGTATGAGAATATCGACCAATACGGGCTTACAAATTATTGGCTCTTTCACAAATACACGCACCGTTTTGCCCATCTTTATCGATAACACGTCGATAATGATCGAATTTGATCATTCGACCTATCCCACGAATATTGAAATATTCGAAGTTGAAGTTGAGTTTGCTTCTGAAAAAGAAGTTCTAAGATTGCGTCCAACCTTGGAGGGATTATTTAGGCAAGCCCATATAAAAACCTACCGTTCGAGTTCTAAGTCATCTCGCCTTTATCGAATATTATTTGGCAAGAGATGATTTTTATTGTTTTTAGTTGTTATTAAATTTGCCTAATTAATAATTATTTAAATTCAGGAATAGAGAATTAATTCAGTTGTTTTATTGTCATCTAACCTGGTGTCATAGGCGGTGGCAATACGATGAGATTATTATTACCCATAGTTATACTCCTCAGTGGTTTTTGTTTATATGCGGAGGACTTTAGGGTCGATCCATTTGAAATTGTGATTCGGCATCCCGAAGCTGCTTCCCCAGGCGCATTATTAGATAAAAAAATGCACACTTTATTATCCTTCCCCCGTCACGAGGATCGTTCAGTCACCGATCTGGTAAATAGAGCGCGCCGGGAAAGTTTATTTTTGCGTATCTTTGACTTAAGTCATATGGATGAGTATGGGCAGCAAAAAATAATAAGGACTATGGAAGTTCTCTCTTCGCCATTACCCTCAAGCAATTTTATCACTTATTCGAGCGATAAAATTAAATGTTATGACTCCTTAACGCTATTTGGGGAAAAATTTAACAGTACATTCATGAGCTATAAAAGGGGCAATAAAGATGTTGAGATAGAACTTTTTTATCCGCATATTCAAGATTATTTTTACGCCACACTGGAAAAGGCTAAATCGTTGGGCGCAGAAGTTGAAATCGATATCACAGCCCTTAGAAACCGTAAAAAACAACAGCTCCTAAAAGGGAGTGATTTCTTACGCATCGTCAATAAATAGGTATCAGCATGAAAAAGAATTTCCTCTCATTATTGTTATTGGCCCTTCCCCTGGGGGCCACTTCCATCGCTTATGACCCTTTCGAACTAGAATTTAATGCTTCTGACGAGCACGTATTGGCCTTCGTTAAGCATGAAGGGGTGAAGCTTTTAGAGGTGAGCAAAGATTTAGAAAAGTCCATGTTTCTCCAACTAGAGGGAGCAAAAAAAAACAATCATCTCGTCACTATTAATTTCCTAAATAGCCCTAATATCGCGACAACTGAACATGATTTGATCAAATTATTATTTGTTTCAAATCGCAGGCCATCAAATCAGAATTTTATATTTAGTTATAAAGACATTAAGTACAATAAAAAACTATTGTTTGGAGTTGATAATTTACTGCTTCATTGCGGCGACAAATGGCTTAAAATTGGCATATCGAAACCCGGCTTAATGGAAGAAATTGCAGGGCAGATTGATTTTGCTAAAAAATATAAAAAAGATGTTTCCGTAAATATTGAAATGCTCAGGGATGCGAAGAGGCAGATATATGCACGTGCCCTTGCAGTGATAAAAATAATAGACAGTTAGGTGAACGCATATGAAAATTGCATTTGTCGTTATCGTGATTTTTTCTTTTGCAACGCATGGATATTCCAGTGGATTGTTAGAGAAATGTGATCCTTTTGAAGTGTATGTTTCGTCGACAACAACCCCTTTGAATCCTACAGGAAAATATATTGTCGATATTCTTAAACGAGCGAAGGCCCGCAATTTATTTACCTTGCTCGATTTAAATGCATTAAAGACTGGACCAGAAACTTTTCGAGAAATAGATGATTATCTTGCTCTTAGCGAAGAGAGAATAAAGGAAAATTGGGAATATTTTGAATTTAATAAAATAAAATATATCAATGATTCATGGTGGAGTGTGGCTGGTATTGAATTTATTAAAGATCATAAAACCGAATTTATCCCGCTTCATGTTGAGCGATTACAGCTCTTGGCGGCGAGTCTCATCGCTTATGCGCGCCATAAAAAAACGGGAATCAAAATAAATCTGGAGGCTTTAAAGAGCAAACGGCGGCAGCAATATCTCGATCACAAACACTTAATGAAGGTGATAATGAAGAGGCCTCATGCTTCGATTAGCGCGGATACGGTTATTTTTTTTCAATAGTCTTAAGCATGGTCCAAAAGTATAGCGTGATAATTTTCCAAACGAAAAGGTGCGATTTCGCCATTCTCGGCAGCTTGTATTAAAGCGCAGTTAGGTTCGTGGGCATGAAGACAATTGCGAAATTGGCATTTGCCGACGAAAGGCGCAAATTCTTCAAAACCTTTCAGAATTTGCTCTTGCGTAAAATGTCGCAGATTAAATTGATGGATACCGGGAGAATCGATGAGATTTCCCCCCGCGGGTAAATGATAAAGCTTTGAAGCGGTGGTGGTTTGTCGACCAAGTTTATCATCACTAGAAAGAGCTCCGATTTGCGCTTGCGCGTCGGGAACAAGTGAATTAAGTAAGGAAGATTTTCCAGCGCCAGACTGGCCGACGAGAATACTGTTGATATCTTTAAGAGCTTCAGTAAGTTCACCAAAACCTAATTTTGTTTTCGAACTAATTTTAATAGTTTTATAACCAAGGTGCTCATAAATTTTAATTTGATCGAGGAGAAACTGATGTTCACTTGCATTAAAAAGATCAAATTTATTAATGACGATGAGTGCATTAAGCTTCATCATTTGCGCTAAAATTAAATATCTGTCGATGGTAGTTCTTTGAGGAAGCGGCGCTAAGGCTACGACGACAACCATTAAATCTACATTGGCAACAATGGGTTTCGTTCCACGAAGATCAGGTCGCATTATCACTGATCGTCGAGGCTCGCAGGCAATTACCACGCCGATGTGTTCATTTACTGCCTGCCATATAACGTTATCGCCTGTCACCAGCGCGCCTAAATTTTGCCTAAGCGTGCAGCTGAATAGTTTTCCATCTTGGCTTTTCACGATGACCATCGTGCTATTATGGGTAATCAAGACTCCGGATTGTTCCGGACCTAAACTAAGATCGCTTAGTTCATCATCATTCGTTATATTTTTTGAACGCGCTAAACGTTGCGCTTGAATATCCTTCAATCGCTTAAGTTGAGCACTACTGAATCGACGTTTTGCCATTTTTTCTAGACCAATTTTATAGATTAGAGCTTCTAGCAGCCGTCATTGTGAGCGTAGCGCGACCATCCATTGAAGTGGCAATATGCCTGGATTGCCGCGCTACGCTCGCAATGACGATAGATAGGAGAGTCATTCTTTCTCCACGAACAAAAACCCTTGCAACGCGTTGTTCATTTCGAGGCACGATTGCCTCGTCGTGACAAAATGATTTTTGTTATTTCTTTGTATTACAACATATGATGCGCGGTCTGTGTGTACCCGTTCGAGAAAACTTTGTACCCTTTCCAATACCTGCCCGCACACCGGTTCATCATTCGTGCCATTGCTATCGCTTTGTTCCCAAGTTTTCAGTATGCCGAGAGCCCCGACAAAATCTGTGGCAGCCATTAATTCCTGCCCACTTGCTTTCAGCTCCTCAAAAACTTGTTCTTCTTCGTTTAGGCTGAGTGTGATGACGAAAGGCTTATTTTCTTCTTCTGTGGCTTGAACACAGAAACTAGCAATAAGAATTCCCATCCTGATAAGAGTTTTCCAAAATGTCATAGTTTAAAATCCGTGCAATTTCAAAGGGTATTAATAGCGCAAGTAGTCAGCTCTTCTCTCGGCAAATTGATTTTCCACCCGCGCAAGCATGGCGAAAATTCCCTCGAGATGATTTTCGTGGGCGAGTTGGGGGCGAATAGCTTCTTCACCCAAAAGCAAGTCAATGGCGAGACGGTCATTCTCAAATTCATAAGGCTCTTGTCGCCAATCAAAACCTTCAAAGCTCATAGCGGCCTTAATGACGCCCAGGGCGAAGCGCAACGGTTTAAACTTGGCGCGATCGGTCACGTGGATATAAATGCCATGACAGTTTTGGTCGGCGTGTTTTTGGAATTTGGGTTTAAAGGAACAGGGGCGGATTTTTACACCGGGTGCTTCAAACTTATCGATGCGTTTTTTAAATTCTTCTGCATCAATATAAGGTGCCCCCACGAGGGAAAATGGCGTGCAGGTACCGCGACCTTCGGAAAGATTGGTTCCTTCAATCAAACACATGCCAGGATAAACCAAGGCAGCCTCGACGGAGGGCATATTTGGGGAAGGGGAAATGAAAGGCAAATCTATTTCATCAAAATAAAGTTCTCGACGATAATTTTTCATCCATACCACGTCTAAATCAAAATCAACTTTGAGCACGTCACGCACATAATGCACGAGTTCGCCCATGGTGAAGCCGTGGCGATTGGGAAGGGGATAAGCACCCACGAAAGAAAAATGAGTTTTTTGTACCAAATTGCCTTCAACTTGATGAGCATTGATGGGATTTGGCCGATCCACCACCACCAAACGCGTATTGCTGGCCTGGCAGGCAGCCATGGCCCAGGCGATGGTGCAATGAAATGTATAATAACGGGAGCCGATATCTTGCAGATCACACAGCAAAATATCTACGTCATATAAATGTTTACTTTGCAGGGTTAAACTTTCTTTGTGGTCACCATAAAGACTGATAATAGGCAAGCCCAATTTGGGGTCGAAATTCTCGCCTACGTGCTCCATATCTTGCAAAATGCCGTTAAAACCATGTTCAGGGGCGAAGAGTTTCACCACCTTGACGCCATATTTGAGGGCCAGAGGCACGATGTGGTCAATATTTCGATCAACACTGGCTTGGTTGGCCAAAATGGCTACCCGCTTGCCTGAAAATCGCGAAAAGCCCTCTTTAACTAGGATATCAAGGCCGCTATCAACCTGGTGCCTGCTGAGCATTTATTACCTCTATGAAGATTTCGAGTTCTTTATGAAGCTTGCTTTAGAAAAATCTATCACCTCCTCATTAAATTTTAGTGCAGGTGAACACTATTCCTTTTTGCGTATTAACCTTGAAAAAGATCTTAAAGATTTGGGGGAAATTAGCGAAAACACCATGCCCATGCTCTTTTTTCCTGGCATGGAGAACTCAAGTTCACTTTGGCAAGAGGCTTTTTTAGCGGACGTCATCGAACAACATCTTAAGGCAGCGCGCCTTCTCAAATCCCGCGGTATCGACCGCGCCGTTATTGCTGCCGATCAAGACGGCCTATGGGCGCGCATGCTCTCGCCTCGCTTTAGCGATTGGCCTTTGGAAAAACGTTTAAAGCCTGTGCTCGAGCTTTTTAGCCGACTTTCTGAAGAACTTGGTGAAATTTGGGTTTTATTGACCATCGAAGAACTCATGCCCGGCGGCATGGATGCGACCGATGGGGTAAAGATAGCCCAGAGTTTGGAGCAGGCTGGTTTAACTACACTAATTGCCGCAAGCGGCAGCAAAGATTTTTTGCCACTCTATGATCGCAAAGTGACCAAGAAAAAAAAATCCCAAGAAAATGATTTCGCCTCCCACGAGCCTGGCTTGGCCTCCGCCTTGTGGGTGCGTCACTACACCACCCTTAAAGTTTGGGCCTTGCTCGATATTGATAATCCTGACTGCGCGCTTCAATTGGCTCAAGATATGGGCCTGGTGGGTATCATTCAAAAGTCTTAAGGGTTAAATTATATTAATTATATTTTGGATAAATATTAAAAAAAAGCTTTAATAATTTTAGCGTGCTACTAATCATATATTGCCAAAAGGTATTTATTAGCGCATTTACGACGCGCTAATAAATATTGTTTGTTCCTTCAAAGAGCCTTTAGTGGGCTCTTTGTTTTTGGGGTTTCTAATTTTATCAGGCCCTAAATATTTTAGGAATTAGTAGGCTCTGAAGGAGGAAATTCCTCGCAAGGCGGCGCAAAAATGAGCGCTTCGCATTTAATCATCACCACCCGAGTGACTTCATCCACTAAACCATCTGCACGCTCGTTTTTTCGGGAGACGTGTTCAATGAGGCTTGTTATTACGGGCATACTGGTTTGGCCGCTCATAAAATTGATGCGAGGCATTACGAAGGACACATAGTGAGTTTCGCTTGGAAAAATCTGGTCTATCGCTGTTATTAGCGTGCCGAGCGGGCTTGGGGTGCTTATAATCCCAGCCACGGAATCTATTTTTACGGCTTTTTTACCGTCGACTAGTCTTAATGAAACCCTGCCGTCGTTTTCTAAATAGGATAAAGCTATCCCCTCACCAGTGCATTCAAGAAGGTTGGGCACAACCGCAAATGATGCGGTGGCCAAAAGTATAATGGTTGATGCCAATAGATTTTTCATGGTTTAGCCCCCCGGCTTTTCATGTTTTAGCTGCTGGGGGCGCTATTTGGAGATCAATAAAAGGCAAACCAAAATAAATCGGGCATTTTCAAAAAACTATGTATTTCTTATTAACCCGAAAGAGATAGATTTTATGAGCGAATCTGCAATGAAATGGACGATAATTTTTAGTTCCTTCTATAATTTATAAGGATGATAATGCTCCTCTTTAATGAGCCCACCCTAAAAGGCTATTTGCTTGCTCGGCGCAAACGTTTTTTTATGGACATCGAGCTGCCTTCAGGAGAGCAGATTGTTGCTCATACTGCCAATACGGGATCAATGCAGGGACTGCTTGAGCCTAAAAATGAAGTGTTATTGACGAAAAATAACGATCCCAAGCGCTCCACTCGCTTTTCCGTGCAAGGCATCAAAATTAATCAGGCATGGGTGGGGGTGAATACGGCGGTGCCAAATCGCTTGATTCGCGAAAGTCTTAAGCATCCCGAGCTCGGTTTTTTGGCGCATTATGGCGAGCTAAAAGCAGAAGTGCCTTATGGCCCTGATTTACGCTCGCGGGTGGATTTTTTATTGTCGGAAAGTTCCCTGGGTGAGAGGCCGTGTTATCTCGAAATCAAAAATGTGACCTTAAAGATCGGAAAGTTTGCGCAGTTTCCTGATGCCTTATCTCTCCGAGCCCAAAAACATATCGATGATCTCATGCTGATGAAAGCACAAGGTTTTCATGCATGTCTTATTTTTGTTATTCAGCGCGATGATTGTGAGAGCTTCAGTCCCGCGCATCACATCGATAAAGTGTATGGGCAAAAATTAGTCGAAGCCGTGAAAAATGGCTTGATGGTAAAAGCTTTGGTGGCGCGGGTTAGCGAGCAAGGTATCGGTATAAGTCATGAAATTGGGTGTGGCTGGCAATGACCTTAGGCCTCCTGAAGGGTTGATAATAACGCTGAGAGCCCTTGAGGGTTTATGCTAGAGCGTCATTAAAAAATGGGTTTTTATTTCATTTAATGCCTTTTTAATTTTATATTAAAAAAAAGGTTTTTATTGGGGTGAAAACTTATGATTAATTTTCTTGGAATATTTGCCTTATTAATTATTGCTTCATGTGGTTTAGAAAACCACAATCAGATTAATGATGCCAGGCCCATTGAATCACCTCAAGATGCTGCTGAAAAAGTGGCGGATAAGAAAAAAGATCCTAAACCCGAAGACAAAGAGCTTTACCCGCCAAAAACCACTCCACCGCCAAGGCCAAAATATACCGATTTCTTTAATAAAAACGGTCATAATGGTATCACCAATCAAGATGGCGATAACTATTGCAAAAATCAGCCCGATGGACCTACTGAAGTTGTATGTAGTACTGGCCTTCAAGCGCCTTGCGATGCGGGCCTAATTGCTTGTAGCAAGGGAAAAAGCCACTGCGATAGTTTGATAAGTAGCTGTGGTTTGCAAAATTTCCTTGCCGGCCGCGTGTTTCCTGGCGGGAATGAACCTACTGCTATCGCAAGCGGGGATTTTAATGGCGATGGTTTTGCTGATGCGGCTTTAACCAACCCGCTCAACGATACTATTTCTATCCTTTTAGGTGACGAAAGTGGCGCCTTTCTAGCGCCGACCTCAATACCGATAGCGGGTATGCCGGTGAATATTGCTACGGCGGATATTAATGGGGATCAAATTCTTGATTTAGTCACTGTTAACGCGAGTTCAAACAATACTAATGTTTGTTTAGGCACTGGCACTGGCGCCTTTGTTTGCGTGGTGGGCCCTCCGACGGGCAATGTTCCTTCGAGTCTTGCACTCGCTGATCTTAATGGCGACCTGTTTTTAGATCTAGTCGTGACGAATTCAGGCGATAACACCATGTCGGTCTTTTTTGGCAATAATGATGGTACTTTTGCTTTTAACGCTCTTTATGTTACGGGCAGCGGACCGGCAGCGATTGCAGTGGGTGATTTAGATAATCAAAACGGAGCTGATTTAGTTGTCGTAAATCCACTAAGTGACAATATTTCAGTATATTTAAATTCTGGCTTAGGAACTTTTAGTCCGGGCGTCATCTATGGTGGTCTTTTTAATCCGAGTGGCGTTGCTCTAGGTGATTTTGATTCTGATTCTGATCTTGATGTTGCAGTTGCTAATGAAGATGACGATAGCGTGACCATTTTTGATAATGATGGCTTAGGTATCTTGTCTATTTTTAATGCAAAAAATATTCATATTATGCTCGCCACCTATAACGTATGCGATAACCCTAGTGGAATCGAAGCCCGAGACTTGGATCAAGATGGCGATAGCGATTTAGCAATTTCCTGCTTCACCGGCTCAGCGACCGTGCTGACCAATGACAACGGTGTCTTTAGCCGACTTGATTATACAAGCGGCTCTGGGGCTCAAGATATAAGCATTAGCGATGTTAATGGCGATACTTATTTGGACCTAATTCTTAGTACCCAATCTGACGGTGTGGTGGTAGTGCTAGGCAGCATCAACGGCACTTTTAGCTCGGTAAGCATCGACTCTAATTGCCTTTTTGCAAAAGGATTAGCCTTAGGTGATGTGGATCTCGATGGGGATCTCGATATTGCTATTGCATGCCCTGGCGAAGGAAATGCTAAAATCCGCCTCAACCTTGGGGATGGTAATTTTGGCACCAGTGCTCCTTATCTGGCGACGGGAAGCGCGGTGAATGTGGCATTGAGTGATATTAATGGTGATACTTACCCGGACTTTCTTATATTGGAAAAAACTTCCAGTGAGCTTCGAGTATTTTTCAATGATCAAAATGGCCTTTTTAGTTTCAATGCCAGTTATTCTTCGACCTTAAATACGCCTCAATCAATGGTTGTTACTGATATTGGTGGCGACGGTGATCTTGATGTTGTCATAACTAATATTGGTAATGAAAGCGTTAGTCTTCTCTACAATAATGGTTTGGGTGTGTTTAGCACCATCCTCAATGATGTTGGTATTCCTGTTGAACCGAATGATGTGGCCACTGGCAATTTCGACAACCTGTCAGGTATGGACGTGGTTATTCCTTATACGGGAAGCGACCTCTTTGAGGTGCGTTTGAGCGGGGGCGAAAATATCCTTTATCCCACAAAAACCTCTTATCCCCTGGCGCCTGGAAGCGCACCGGTGGCAGTGGCCGTGGGCGATCTCAATAACGATGGTCTAAACGATATCGCCATTGCCGAATCAGGAAGCGATAAAGTTTCGGTAGCCTTAAACAATCCCATGAGTCCGGGGACTTTCGCGGTGAGCCTGAACCAGTTTGATGTTGGCCCTGATCCTATTTCAGTTATTTTGGTCGATGCAAATCTCGACGGCAACCTTGATATTGTCGCAGCCAACAAAGAAGATGGAACTGTGACTTTGGTGACGCTAGACGGAGCTTTAAATGCCCTGAGCACCACTAAATATGCAGCTGGGCTTTCGCCTTATGAAGTGGTTGCTGGGCGTTTAGATGCAGATCAGGATGCGGATCTTGTGACCTCGCTCAGTGGGAGTGATGGGATGTCGATTTCGTTGAATATTAATCCATAAGCTCTTTCGCTTCTGGCGTTTAATCATCGCCACCCATTTCTTGTTAGCACAACAACCCCTCTCCCGCTTGCGGGAGAGGCTAGGGAGAGGGTGGAGCAACATAAACGCGGGCTTTCATCAAAAAGCCCTCGTCTTCGTGTCTCCACCCTCTCCCCGAGCCCTCTCCCGCAAGCGGGCGAGGGAGTAGTTTTGGGCTGAATTGAGGCCAGAACAAGTTTTTAGCGGTATTCACTGAGTTTTATAAAACCCAGTATAATTTCCCCTTTTATCTAATCGTTATTACTGTATTGTTAATCCCTAATATTTTTGGCAACCAGCTTTAGCATAAGCCGAAATAGCTATTAGAACGCTTTTGGGAGTGATAAGGCCCTAAAATTCGTTGATGCTAATTAAAAGGACTAAACCATGGAAAAAGAGCCAGCGACTTTAAGCCATGCCATTGTGCGCCTGGCTGGAGATTCAGGCGACGGCATGCAACTCCTCGGCAGCGAGTGGGTCAAGGCTTGCGGGGTGGATCGCAATGATTTATCTACCATGCCGGATTTTCCTGCAGAAATTCGGGCGCCAGCGGGTACTTTGGCTGGGGTTTCGGGCTTTCAAATTCAATTTGCGGATCATAAAATTTTCACGGCTGGGGATCGGCCAGATGTGTTGGTGGCTTTAAATCCGGCTGCTCTTAAGGCCAATGTGAAAGATCTGCGCCAGGGCGGTCTTTTGATCGTCAATAACGCGGCATTTAATGAGCTCGCGCTGGCTAAAGCTGGCTATAGCTCGAATCCTTTGGATGATGGGTCGCTGGCGAGCTATCAGGTTATTTCTATCGATATGAATGGGGTTTTACGTCACGCCCTGAAAGAAACAACTTTAAGTACGCGAGATGTACAAAAGTGTAAGAATTTTTTCTGCCTTGGTTTACTTTATTGGCTTTATTCACGGGACCAAGAGAAAGAAATTAAATTTATTGAGGATAAATTTTCCAAGCATCCTGAACTAAAAAAAGCCAATCTTTTAGCTTTTCAATCTGGCTTTGCTTATGGCGAAAATACCGAAACCATGCCGCCGCCGCAAAGTATCGCCGAAGCACCTTTGCCTAAAGGGATTTATAGAGCATTGACGGGCAACAAGGCTTTGGCGCTTGGCCTCATCAGCGCGAGTGTGAAAGCGAACATACCGCTTTTTTATGCGAGTTATCCCATTACGCCGGCCTCAGATATTTTGCATGAGCTTGCTCAAGCGCGGGCTTTTGGTGCCAATACTTTTCAAGTTGAAGATGAAATGGCGGCCATCTGCGCAAGTATTGGCGCATCTTATGGCGGAAGTCTCGGCGTTACAGCCACTTCTGGTCCGGGTTTTGCGCTAAAAGCTGAGGCCCTTGGCTACGCGGTGATGGTTGAACTGCCCTTGATCGTCATCGATGTTCAACGGGCCGGGCCTTCCACCGGCATGCCCACTAAAACTGAACAGGGTGATTTATTGCAGGCGCTTTATGGACGCAGCGGTGAAGCGCCGCTGCCGGTGATTGCTGCTTATAGTCCCGAGGATTGTTTTAGAGCTGCCATTGATGCGGCGCGGATTGCCATAAATTTCATGACGCCGGTGGTAATTTTGAGCGATGCCTTCATCGCCAATAGTTCGGCCCCGTGGAAAATCGTGAATCTCGAGGACATTGAGCCGATCGAGGTGAGTCATGAGCCATATTATGAACCTTTTAAGGCTTATCAACGCAGCGAAAAATATCTCAGTCGTGCGTGGGTATTGCCTGGGCGTGAGGGCACGATTCACCAGCTTGGTGGCTTAGAAAAAGATATGATGACGGGAAAAGTGAGCTATGACCCCGACAACCACCAAAATATGAGCAATTTACGTGCTCAAAAAATTGATAAAGTAAAGACTGTCATTCCGCCCCCGGAGCTCTTTGGCGCCGAGAGTGGCGATATTTTGTTGGTGGGTTTTGGGGGAACTTTCGGATCTATTCGGCAGGCCACGATGGATTTGATGGCGAGAGGAATGAAAGTTTCCCATTTGCATATCCGGCTCGTAAATCCTTTGCACGATCAAATCGGCGACGTGATGCGACGCTTTAAAAAAGTTGTGGTGGTTGAACAAAACCAAGGTCAAATGCGGACTTTGCTGCGAGCGAAATTTTTGGTGGATGCGAGTGCGTTCAATAAAATGACCGGCAAATCCTTTTTGGTGGATGAGATCGTCAATCATGTGGGAAAGCTATGTCCTGCGGCATATGAGGCAGCGCTATGAATATTTTAGGCAAAAAAGATTATCAAAACGAGAACGAAGTACGCTGGTGCCCAGGATGCGGTGATTATGCCATTTTGGCCACGGTACAAAAGACGCTTGCTGATTTACAGATGAGTCGCGAAAATACCGTCTTTGTTTCCGGCATTGGCTGTGCTGCACGTTTTCCCTATTACATGAATACCTACGGACTTCACACCATCCACGGTCGCGCTCCTGCCATTGCCAGTGGGGTGAAGCTGGCTCGGCCTGAACTTAATGTTTTTTTGGTGACGGGCGACGGCGATGGCTTGTCGATTGGCGCAAATCATTTGTTGCATTTGTTTCGCCGTAATATCGACATCACCGTGCTTTTGTTCAATAACCAAATTTATGGCCTGACTAAAGGACAATATTCGCCCACTTCGCTTCGAGGGCAAAAAGCCAAATCGACGCCTTTTGGGTCATTAGAAGAGCCGATCAATCCGATCTTATTTGCGCTTTCAGCGGGAGCAGGATTTGTAGCGCGCAGCGTCGACAACGATGCCCAACATTTGAGTCAAATGCTGCAAGCAGCCATCCGGCATAAAGGCACGTCCTTCATCGAAATCATGCAAACTTGTGTGGTGTTTAATGATGAAGCTTTTGATCATGTGCGGGACAAAGCGAAGAAAGACCAAAATATCATTACGCTTAAGGAAAACGAGCCATGGTTATTTGATGGTGGTAAAAAAGCCATCGCCGTGGATCAAAACTCGCTTAGTCCCATGATTGTGGCGGCTGATCACCCCGAAATTTGTGTCCATCAGCCTAAAATGGGGGGCCTTAAAGCCTCCATACTTGGGTCGATGTTATGGCCGGATTTCCCTATGCCGATCGGGATCTTCCAAAGCGTCGAAAGACCAACTTATGAGGATCTTAAAGCCGAGCAAGATCAAGCCATTAGGTCGCAAGCGCGAACAACTCAAGTACGGGATTTGTTGCATGGCTCTAATACTTGGCAAATTTAAGGCTTTTTAAAGCTTGGCCAGCCACAAACATTGTTGAAACTGACCAATGGTGCTATGGTGTTGGTGGCTGCTTAGGCCGATAGAAATTCTAGAAAAAAGAACTAATACAAACTTAATATAAAAGTAACGCATGAAAAAGAATACCAACCGTCCCCACCCGCAAGAAAACCGTTCTTCAGAGCGCTCCTACGAAGATAAGAAAATTATTTTTGGCCAATATTATAAAAAAGGCCCGGAAGAATTCGTGGCAGTGGGTAATCGGAACTATTTAGTCAGCGAAATTAAGCGTGGCCTCGAGCTGCCTATTCCTCCTAAATCTAAAGTAAAAGCCCTGATCAAATTTGATCGTAGAGCCGGAGAAACGGTCGTCATTTTAAGAGTTTTGGCCCCGGAAATGAGCCTGAGCGCTAAAATTGATCGTTTTTTAGCGGAAGCAGAAGTTTCCGTGGACTTTGCTAAAATCATCCACCAAGAAGCCGATGTTTTTGGCGATACGGTGAGGGATTCCGATAAGAAAACGCGCACCGATCTTAGAGATTTGGCCTTGTGCACTATCGATGGTGAAACCGCGAAAGATTTTGACGATGCGGTTTTTGCTCAAGAAAAAGGCAAAAATATCGAAGTGACTGTCGCCATCGCCGATGTGAGTCATTATGTAAAAATGGGCTCCGCTCTCGACGAAGAAGCGCTTTCACGGGGCACCAGCATTTATTATCCCGGCCACTGTGTGCCTATGTTGCCTGAGCAGCTTAGCAATGGGCTTTGTTCATTGAAGCCAAAAGTTGACAGATTAGCTCTTTCAGCATCTTTTGAACTGGGACCGAAAGGCGGCATTTCTAACGTTAAGCTTAAAGAATCCCTGATAAAGAGTCAGGCGCGTTTGACCTATGGCCAGGTGCAAGCCTTTTACGATCAAAAACCAAAAGCTGAACAAATCATTCCTGAAGCGGTGCAAACGAGCCTAATCTTACTTAAAAAAGCCGCCGAGATCTTGCGTCGTAATCGGGAACGTCGCGGCGCCATCGATTTTGATATTGTAGAAAGCGTGATTGCGCTTGACGATAATGGCGAGCCTTTAACCATCAACCCGCTTAGCCGCCTTGAATCGCACCGCATTATTGAAGATTTAATGGTGGCCACCAATGAAGTCGTGGCTGAATATTTTGATAAGAAAAATATTCCCTCCCTCTACCGCGTCCATGAGCCGCCGAATCAGGAAAAGTTAGAGAATTTTTTCAAAACTGCACTGGCTTTTGGTGTGCTCAAAGAAGGCGTTAAAACCAATGCGGCGAGTATTACCGAGCCGAAAGCTTTGCAAAAGATCATCCAGACTTATGCTGACAGCCAATACAAAGAGACCTTGAGCAATCTCATGCTCAGAGCGATGATGCAGGCGCGTTATAGCGAACAAAATCTCATGCACTTTGGTTTGGCATCCTCGGCGTATTTGCATTTTACCTCGCCCATTAGACGCTATGCCGATTTGATCGTGCACCGTCAGCTGCGCTATACCTTGTTTGAAAAAAATCGTTCGAAGCAAATTCCTGAATCGATGATGGCAACTATTGCCGAATCAATCAGCCAAAGAGAAGTGAAGGCCACTGACTTAGAGCGCAAGATCAACCGCCTCTTTTCAGCAACTTTCATGGCAGGCCACGTGGGCGAAATCTTTGATGCGGTGATTGTTTCATGCACCGAATTTGGCTTCTTCGTGCGGGTTACTGAGCATCACGTGGAAGGCCTGGTGCATATCGCCACTATCAGTAAAAGCCGCGTTAATTTTGTGCCGGAAAAAATGTCATTGGTGATCAGTGGCTCCAATCGCATTTTAATGGTGGGGCAAAAAGTTCGGGTGAAATTGATCAATGTAAATGCGGATCGCGGTCATATCGATTTTGAGCTATCCGAAGATAATAGCGGTGAAGCGATCGATAAGTCTTTGCAAAAAATCCGCGAAGAACGAGCTAAATCCGATGCGCCAGCGCGTACAGGGCAGCGCAGACGGCCGACGAGTAGTTCGCGAAGACCGGCCAGTAGTTCACGAAAGCCTCGCTAATTGGCTTTAATCCCGCGATATCGTTCGCTTCGGTTATTTGTGATAAGCACTCCCGCGCTCAATTTCCGAAGCGCGGTAAATTTGCTCGGAGAGCACTAAGAAAGCCATCCGGTGAGGCAGGGTCATCGCGGAGAGCGATAAGCAGATATTGGCTTCTTTGATGACGGCTTCGGATAGACCAAAAGCACCACCGATTAAAAAAGCGATTTTAGCTTGATTATGGCTGAGTTTGCGGAGCCATTTTGAAAAATGTTCGGAAGAATAACTTGAGCCTGTATCGCTCAAAGCCACGCGATAATATCCCGCACTTTTTTGCAATAACTCAATCCCTTCAGCTTCAATGCGCTCTCGCGCTCGAGCTTCATCGAAAGCTTTTTTGGGATTTAAGAATTGATGGCTTGCTGACCAGGGTGATCGCAATCGCTTGAGATAATCCACGCCTTCAATGATGAGCGGATCTTTCACCGCTCGCGTGGGCATGAGCACGACTAGTTTCATTAAGCAGTAATTCTCGGCGCATCGATCCAGAAGCCTTCGAGGTCATAATATTCTCGAGCGGCGTCGGTGAAGCAGTGGAAAATCACGTCGCCAAAATCGGCTAATACCCATGAGGAAGTTTCTAAACCTTCAACGCCGATTGGTCTGACTTGAGCCTGTCGGAGCACGTCTTGAACGTTGTTAACGATAGCTTGAACTTGTCTTTCGCTGGGAGCTGAGCAAATAACGAAATAATCTGCGAAGCTCGTTAATTGAGAGACATCGAGGATAATAATATCGCTGGCCTTTTTTTCGTCGGCGGCGAGGGCGCATTGCTTTGCAATATCCACGGGCTCAAGGTCGGTCGCGATATTTTCATGTGAAGCGGTTTTTATTGCCATAATCATCTTCTTAATGTTTACTAACTCGCGCTTCGTTCGGCCGGACAATTTGATTTCGTCAGTAGTTGTTGCTGTAAGTGCGCTAAGTTAGGTATAAATAATATACTTTTTATCTGGGTTTCAAGTTTAGCTATTGCATATTGCTTGGGTCTATACAACACCTGTCGCGGGATATTGCTTAAGGTGGAGAGGACCAGCATGGGGAGTGGATTTTGGATAAAACTAGCAATAAATCAAAAGCTTGGCGAAAAATATTCGGTCTGATGGCCTTCCTCGCTTCTTTGAGCCTGGTAATGGCAGTGGTCCTAGGCTTTGCCCTTTACGGATTTTTTCGATCAGACATTCCGAAAGTGATGGCGGTGAAGGATTATCGGCCTGGTCTTAAATCCCAAGTTTTTGCCCAAAATGGGGAACTGATCGCGGAATTTGGCGTTTTTACCCGCATAGTCGTCCCTAAAAGTCAGCTGCCAGCCCAGGTGGCCCAGGCTTTTATTGCATCGGAAGATAAACATTTTTATGAGCACCACGGCATCGATTTCTTGGGCATCATAAATTCAGTTTGGCAGTCGGTGCGTGGACATCGTAGCTCTTTGCGAGGCGCTTCTACCATCACGCAACAATTGGCCAAGGGCCTTTTGATTGAGCAGGATGGCTTTGAAAAAGCTACCGCACGCACCATTTCTCGCAAAATTAAAGAAGCCATTTTGGCGCGCCGCCTAGAAATGCATTTAGCGAAAGAAGATATTTTATGGATGTATTTAAACGAAGTCTATTTGGGCCATGGTTCCTACGGCGTGGCGGCTGCAGCGCTCAATTATTTTAAAAAGGAACTTAAGGATTTAAGTATCGGCCAGCTGGCTATGATAGCCGGCCTGCCCCAAGCCCCGAGCCGTTTTTCGCCGCAAGTAAACATGAGTGCCGCCATCGCTCGTCAAACCTATGTGCTGGGTCGCATGGTGGAGGACGGTTATATTAGTGCACAAGAAAAAGCGCAGGCCTTGAGAGAGAATAAAAATCTGGAAGTCTTTGCCCGAGAAAATAGCTTTAGAACGCAAGCACCCTATTTTTCCGAGCATATCCGTCGAGAGCTGATGGAGAAATATGGTGAGACTGTTTTATATACCCAAGGTCTAAAGATTTACACCACCGTCGATATTGAGCGTGAACGCGCCATGCAAAAGGTGCTCAAAAATGGTCTGATCGACATCGACAAACGCCAAGGATTTTTAGGGCCGATTTTTCAGCCAAAAACCGAGAACGAGCAAGAAAAAGCCTTTTTAACCATGCGCGATATCAATCAAAAAAATCTCTTTCAGCAGGGAGAGAATTTTTTCCTAGCCCAAGTTGAACGTGTGGATGCCGAGATAAACGCCCTTTTCATCGATACAGGCGAAAAGAAGGGCGCCATACCGCTCTCGGAGATGTATTGGGCACGGGCACGGGAGCCTAAAAATAATTATCAAAGTTATCTTTTGTCCCAGGTGGGGAGTATTCTTAAAAGTGGCGATATTATTTTGGTGAAGGAGCGATCCCTAAACGAAATGGCGAATCGGGCGCAGACTTCTGGCTTTCAGGATAGTTTTAATCTTTTTGTCGGCAGCCTTTCGGGCGCGGCAATCCCGCTATTTTCCCTCGAACAAGAGCCCACTATTGAAGGGGCGATGATCGCGCTGGAGCCTCAAACTGGCTATATAAACGCGATGAGTGGCGGCTATTCTTTTGATAAAAGTGAGTTTAATCGCATTTATCAAGCATGTCGTCAGCCAGGATCGGCGTTTAAGCCGGTGGTTTATTCGGCGGCGATTGCTTTAAAGCATTATACGCCAGCCACCATGGTGCTTGATGCGCCTTTGACTTTTCGGGGCGATTCCGAAAACACATGGAAACCGCAAAATTTGGGTCAAAAATATGCCGGCGAAGTAACAGTGCATGAAGCGGTGATGCGCTCAATGAATGTTCCCACCATCAATGTCATGAGCGACGTGGGAACGAAAAATGTGTTGGAATGGGCGAGTCGTTTGGGAATTAAAACGCCGCTTAAATCCGAGCTAGGCACGGCCATTGGCTCGTCGTGCATCACGCCGTGGGAACTCATGCGGGTTTTCTCGATGATTGCGAATTTGGGCGAAGACATTAAGCCGATATTAGTGAAAGAAGTGGTGGATCGCGATGAAAAGCGTTTGTCATTCGAGGCGAGCGCCATCGACCCGTGGATCCAGCGTGGTGATCGTTTTGGTTTAGCCGTAGCGCAGTTTTACGCCCCAAAAAACATGGTTATGGAGAAAGAAGATGCTTATACCATGCATTATTTGCTCAACGAGGCTGCCCATGAAGGAACCGGTCAACGCACCAATGTTTTGGGCCGCACCATCGCTGGTAAAACCGGAACCACTAACGACAGCTACGACACGTGGTTTGCCGGCTATGCAAAAAATCTGTTAAGTATCGTTTGGGTCGGCAATGACAAAATGGATGAGCCTCTCGGCGTTTATGAGCAAGGGGGCCGCACTGCTGTACCGCTTTTTAATAATTTTTTCGCCGCTGCTTTAAAAGGTGTTCCGGATCAAGGATGGACTCTGCCCGAGAGCATGTGTGAAGCACGCATCGATGCGCGATCTGGCCTTAGAATAGATACCCCTCACCCCTTGAGTTTCCTCGCCCCTTTCCGCTGTGACCAAGTTCCCATGCTCGCAGCTGATGCACCCGGTCAGAACTTGGAGCAAGCTCAGGAGATGATGGGTTCTTTTTAGGCGATCCAAAAATAATTTTTCTGTTTGGCTAATTTATTGAAATTAGTGAGAAAAATAAGTGATTAGAAAAAACCGAATGCTTAGTGTTTTCTATTTGTTAATTATTTAAAGTATTTTATGTTTTAAATTGGGTAATTACATGAGAGTTTTAAACGTTATTTGTATGTCAAATTTGTTGAGCCTTTATGTGATGGCCAACACGGTCACGGGAGCCAACTGGATGACCGTGTTGGCTAAGGACATTGCCAATAAACCTCTCAACCAGCTGTTCATCCCGGGAAGTCATGATTCGGCGACCTATGCCCTTGAGCATGAATTCGGAAAAGGGCAGGGATTTAGCGATAAAATAAATGCGCTTAAGCTGGTGGGCGTAGGATTTGCGGTTACCACCATCGCTAAAAATTGGGCGATGGCCCAAGACCGAACTATCTATGAGCAGCTTAACGACGGCATTCGCTATTTAGATTTACGAGTGATTTATCGCGATAATAAAAAAGACTTCTACACCGTCCACGGGCTTTATGGTCCAAAATTTTCTGAAGTATTGTCGCAAATTACTCGATTTATGAGCGAGAACCCCAAAGAGATACTCATTATTCAAGTGGCCGACCTCAACTATCTCGGCAAAGCTGGGGAGGAGGAATTTAATCACCAAAAATTAGCGGCTATGATTAATACCGCTTTTACTAATAAATTAGTAAATAAGAGCGAGCTTGCTGGCCCTAGCGCGACTGTTGGCGAAATATCAAGAAGAGGCAAACAAGTATTTTTACTCTATAAAGACAAAAATATTGCCGACCAATTTGATGGATTTTGGCATCGAAAGGCTGCCATCAATGATTATTGGCCTGACGTCGACGACACCGCTAGTTTGAAAGCAAAACTGGATGCCAATATGAAGAAGCGCACCAATAACGATAATCAAAATAAATTTTTCGTTACCCAGTCCCAAATGACCCCGAGCACTTCCACCATCGCCAAGGGACTGATTCCGCTGGGCAGCAGATATCGCAGCTTAAAAGATATGGCTAAAGATGTCGTAAAAGAGCTTCCTCAATGGATAGATGAGTGGCGAAATCAAAATCCTAATATAATTATTCTTGATTTTGTGAATGCTCAGACTGCGAAGCATATTTATTTGCTTAACTGATTGATAGATAAAAGAATTGAAAAAAATGTAAAATTTTGCTGCATTTTTTGTGTTATTTATTAAGTAAAAATAGCTAAACATTAACCACTAAGTAAATAAGGATAAATAGCTATGTTAAATCTATTGAAAATTTGCACTCTTTCACTCGTTGTTAGTTTTGGTGTTTTCGCCAACTCCGATGAGGCTGCTGAGGTTAATATCGACTCACAGGAATTGGTTCTTGACCAAAACAGCGATCAATTTTTGGGCTTTGTTAAAGATGCATTTAGCAAAATTAAAAATTTCGTCGTTGGTAAAGTTTTGGGTGGATGTAAGGATGTGAAAGCAGCAGGCATTACAAGTGAAGACCAAATACCATCTGAAGATGATTGCGCTGGTGACAGTGCTTGCTTGAGCAATCGTAAGCTGATGAAAAGCTGCTTATAATTGCGTCAAGGTTTGATTATAAGGCAGCTTTCTTAAGCTGCCTTTTTTATTGAACAATCCAAGTTGCGCGCTAACCTCATCAACACCA
>CAYJDW010000008.1:49480-62000 GCA_964368985.1 uncultured Myxococcales bacterium
TAAGCTGCCTTTTTTATTGAACAATCCAAGTTGCGCGCTAACCTCATCAACACCAGCTTTGATGGAGCACGCCATGTCAGTTAAATCCTATGCCGACCCTGATCAATTTGCCTTTTCCGCTGCGCCCGAGCGCTATCGCCATCTCAAGTTAATAATCGACAACGATGAAGCCACTATTCTCCTCGGTATCGATGCTGAGAGCAGCCTGCGCGGCGATACCCCGCTTAAGCTCAACAGCTATGATCTTGGCGTCGATATTGAACTGCATGATGCCATCAATCGCCTGCGTTTTGAACACCCGAGCGTGAGTGTTGTGACCATCACCAGTGCGCATCAGCAGATTTTTTCTGCCGGTGCTAATATTTATATGCTGAAAAAAAGTAGCCATGCATTTAAAGTAAACTTTTGCAAATACACCAATGAAACACGTCTTTATATGGAAGAAGCCTCAAAATATTCCCATAAAAAGTTTATCTGCGCTTTAAATGGCACTGCCGCTGGTGGGGGCTATGAGCTGGCTTTGGCGTGCGATAAAATTATTTTATTAGATGATAAAAATGCCAATGTGTCGCTTCCCGAAGTGCCCTTGCTTGGGGTTTTGCCCGGCACCGGCGGGCTTACTCGCCTGGTTGATAAACGCGTGATTAGGCGTGATGTCGCGGATGTTTTTTGCACCTTGGTGGAGGGTTTTAAGGGGCAAAAAGCCAAAGATTTAAATTTGGTGGATGGGGTTTATACCAAAACCAAATGGGAAGAGGGATTGAAAGCTGAAGTAAGCTCATTGAAAGGGCCGTCACAAAAACTAAGTGGCATCTCCTGGCCAGAAATTAAGGCCGACATCAAAAGTGATGGATTTTCCTATAAATTTGTCGACGTTTCCTTAAGCACCGACCGCATCGCCAAAATAACTATTTGCGGCCCTGAGTCTGCTGAGCCCGATAATATTTCTGCCATGCTTGAGCGCGGCAGTGATTTGTGGATTTTACGCGCAATGAGAGAGCTCGACGACGCTATTTTGCGTTTGCGATTTTTCCACCGTGAGCATGGCCTATGGCAATTTTCAGTATTGGGTAATCCCGAATATATGCTGCAAGCTGAGCGACCACTTTATCGAGCATTGGAGCCCGCCGCCCCATGGTTTTTACGCGAAGTTTTGCTGCACGCCGCCCGCGTTTTAAAACGCGTGGAAGTCTCCTCTCGTTCCATCATGTGCGCGGTGGAGGAATCATCCACTTTCGTAGGCCTTTTAGCCGAATTATTATTCATTGCCGATCGCAGTTATGCCCTGGACGGTCAAAAATCATCCTCAATCGCATTAACCCCCATCAATCAGGGCCTATTGCCAGGCTGGAACGAACTCAGCCGCTTAGAAGCCCGCTTTTTTGGCCACGGCCCAAAGCTTGAGCGCATCTACCAGCATTGCCATGGAAAGCCCATTTCCATGAAAGAAGCCTATGAACTAGGATTAATAACTTTCCTCCTCGACGATATCGATTTTCACGACGAAGTTCGCGTAAGCTTGGAAGAACGTACGGCCTTATCCCCCGATGCTTTGAGCGCGATGGAGGCAAACCTACGCAGCCCTGGCTCTGAAACGATGGCCACGAAAATTTTCGGCCGCCTGTCGAGCTGGCAAAACTGGGTTTTTATAAGAGAAAATGCCACCGGTCCGAAAGGGGCTTTGACCAGCTATGGCGAGGCGACGCGGTCGGTGTTTGATTGGGAAAGGTGTTAGGCATTCTCCAAGCTAAAATTCCCCCCGCCGCCGCGCCTCCCCTTTTTTCAGAGACGGTCGATAAACGCTGATTTGTCATACTCGGGCTTGACCCGAGTATCCAGTTTATGGGGCACTGCGTGGATCCTCGTGTCAAGCACGAGGATGATAAACGAGAATGACAAATATGGAAGTTTAGCGTTTATCGACCGTCTCTGAAAAAAGGGAAAATGGGAAAATATATATTCTAAACTCCCCCACTTAATCACCACTCTCCCTGCCATTTGTCCTCGTAGTTGACCCATCACTTCATATCCGTTAATCCGAGTCAAACTTTAATAACTTGGCATTGATTTTACGGAGTAAAATAGATGGAAGCAGTTTTATATATTGCCCCGCTCGTGGGCTTGTGTGCTTTGGCTTTTGCGGCGATAAAAAGCGCTCGAATAAATGCAGCCGACCCCGGCGATGCCCGCATGATTGAAATATCCGAGGCCATTCGAGAAGGCGCAATGGCCTTTCTTAAACGAGAATATAAGCTGCTGAGCTATTTCGTCGTGGCTATTTCTGCCTGTTTGGCGCTTTCTCATTGGGGGCGTCCAGTTCTTATGTTGCAGGCGACGGCATTTGCGGTTGGCGCTATTTGCTCTGGGCTCGCTGGATTTTTTGGGATGCGGGTAGCTACCGCCGCCAATGTGAGGACAACTGCTGCTGCTCGAGATAGCCTCTCAAAGGCACTTCATATCGCGTTCTCTGGCGGTACCGTCATGGGAATGAGCGTGGTGGGGCTTGGGGTTTTGGGCCTCAGCGCTTTGTTTTTTATTTATCGGCTTGTGCCCGAACTCGCAGGGGATAGCCATGTTGAAGACGTGTTGATGATTCTATCGGGCTTTTCCATGGGTGCATCATCGATCGCGCTGTTTGCTCGCGTTGGCGGCGGTATTTTTACAAAGGCGGCCGATGTTGGTGCTGATTTAGTGGGGAAAATCGAAGCAGGGATTCCTGAAGATGATCCACGAAATCCGGCCGTAATTGCTGACAACGTTGGTGATAATGTGGGCGACGTCGCCGGCATGGGGGCGGATTTATTTGAATCCTATGTGGGTGCCATTGTTTCTTCAATGATTATTGGGGCCACTTTGGTTATCGTCAATTTTACCAGCGGCAACATCGAGCAATTTGAAAAAACGCTCATCTTTGTTTATTTGCCCTTAGTTTTAGCATCGATCGGCATCATCGCTTCTATGCTAGGCACTTTGTGGGTGCGCACTTCGGAGAATGGCAATCCTCAAACCGCGCTAAATATGGGCACGTGGTCCGCTGGATTATTGATGTTGATCGGATCGGGTGTCGCTATTCACCTGCTGGTGCCAGAATGGTTTTATGCCCCAGGTGGCCAAATGTTGTTTCAAAAATGGGGCCTATTTGGCGCCATGGCGGCGGGTTTGGGTGCTGGAATTGGGGTTGGATTTATCACCGAATATTATTGTGCGAAGGGCCGTGCACCGGTTAATGAAATTGTCGCCTCGACCGGCACTGGTGCTGCCACTACGATTATTTCAGGACTCGCCGTTGGTATGAGATCCACCGCGATTCCGATTGTTTTGATCGCAGTTGCCATTATCGTCGCTTATCAAATATCCGGCATGTATGGGATTGCCATTGCGGCTTTGGGTATGCTTTCCACGACTGGAATTCAGTTGGCAGTGGATGCTTATGGTCCCATCGCGGACAACGCCGGCGGTATTGCCGAAATGGCCGGGCTTGATCCAAAAGTTCGCGAGCGTACCGACAGTCTTGATGCCGTGGGAAATACCACTGCTGCCATCGGCAAAGGCTTTGCCATTGGCTCAGCCGCGCTTACCGCCTTGGCGCTGTTTGGTGCTTACCAAACCCAGTTGGCCATTGCTACAGGTAAAAGTCCCTCTGAAATCGTTATCGATGTAAGCCAACCTCATGTCATGGCCGGCCTCTTTATTGGAGCGATGTTGCCCTTTTTGTTTTCCTCGATGGCCATGAAAGCTGTCGGCAATGCAGCCTTTGAGATGATTAAAGAAGTGAGACGTCAATTCAAAGAAATCCCCGGGCTTATGGCAGGAACTGCTAAGGCTGATCATGCTCGCTGCGTCGACATTTCTACGCAAGCTGCGCTAAGAGAGATGGTTAATCCTGGCTTGTTGGCGATTTTAGTGCCGGTCATTGCCGGCTTTGTTGATCGCACGGGCTTGGTATTGGGCGGTCTTTTGGCTGGAGCTACTTCTTCGGGAGTTTTGTTGGCGATTTTCATGTCTAACTCCGGTGGTGCTTGGGATAACGCCAAGAAGCAAATCGAAGAAGAGCCTAAGAATATTAAAGAAAATCATGGAAAAGGCTCCGCGCGGCATGCGGCTGCGGTTACTGGCGATACGGTTGGGGACCCATTTAAAGATACTGCGGGGCCTTCGCTTAATATTTTGATTAAGCTTATGAGTGTGGTTGCTTTAGTAGTGGCGCCGTTGATTGCTAAATATGGTTTGGATATTTTTGGCTAAGTTACAAATTGCTGGCCGCAAATTGCTTTCCGGGTTTGAAATTGGCGCAACAACTCCCCTCGCCCGCTTGCGGGAGAGGGATCGGGGAGAGGGTGGAGCAACATATCTGTTGCGGTGGGCAAAATTTTTTGGGGAGTTTTATGGTGGCCAGTCATAAAAAATATCATGCAAGGTTTGCATGTCTCCACCCTCTCCCCGAGCCCTCTCCCGCAAGCGGGCGAGGGAGTCGTTGCGCTAATTTTTCGCCTAATTAACTAATTTGGAGCCTTAACTATGACAGCAACCCTCGTCCTTCTTCGCCACGGCCAATCCGAATGGAACCAAAAAAATATCTTCACCGGTTTTGTAGACGTTCCCCTAAGCGAACAAGGTATCAAAGAGGCCGAACGCGCTAAGGTCGCATTAAAGCCCTATAATTTTGACGCCGTTTTTTGCTCAGCCCTGCATCGTGCCCAAGAAACCGCCCGCATTGTTTTGGGCGACCAAGTCCCTGCTGAATATTTTTGCGACCAAAGCCTCAATGAACGGCATTATGGTGACTTGCAAGGCAAGAATAAGGATGAAATAAGAGCACAATATGGTGCTGACCAGGTCCAACTTTGGCGCCGTAGTTTTGACGTCCGGCCTCCGGGGGGCGAAAGTTTGAAAGATACCTGCGCTCGAGTAACCCCTTATTTTATAAAGGAAATCGAGCCAAGACTTAAGGCCGGCAAAACGGTGCTGGTTTCCGCCCATGGCAACTCTTTGCGGGCTTTAATCAAGTACTTAGAGAATATTTCAGATCAAGAAATAGCCATGTTAGAGATAGCCACTGGAATTCCGATTATTTATCAATTTGATGATAACGGCTTGGTTATTAGTAAATTAATAGCTACAACGTAATACACTTTATAAAAGAACCAAGAGGATCAATATGGACGAAAAAATATATTCTTACTATCCGCCAACGGTTATTGAGCAAACTCCTCGAGGCGAACGGGCTTATGATATTTGGTCCCGTTTATTGAAAGACCGCATTATTTTCATGGGCGCAGCTCTCGACGATCAAATTGCCAATTCAATAGTGGCGCAGCTCTTATTCTTAGAAAGTGAAGATGCGGAAAAAGACATCATCATGTACATCAACTCCCCAGGTGGAGTAGTAAATTCCGGTCTCGCCATCTATGATGCTATGCAATATGTTAAATGCGATGTGTCGACGGTATGCGTGGGTATGTGCGCCTCCATGGCTGCGTTGCTGCTTGCCGCTGGTGCCAAGGGCAAACGTTATATTTTACCTCATAGCCGCGTGATGTTGCACCAGCCTCACGGTGGTGCGCGCGGGCAAGCGACCGATATTGAAATTACCACACGAGAAATGCTCAAAATTAAAGAGATGAATAATGAGATCTTGGCGCGCCACACCGGCCAGCCTTTGGAAAAAATCAAACGCGATCTAGAGCGCGATTTTTACATGGGTGCCAACGAATCCATCGAATACGGCGTCGTCGACAAAGTGGTCGAGCGACATGATGCCGCTAAAACTATTAGTGCTTAAAATAACCAGGTGAATTGGCGTGAACATTAAGAAAGATTCAATATTGCTTTGTTCTTTTTGCGGGAAATCTCAACGCGAAGTAAAAAAACTAGTGGCTGGCCCATCAGTATATATTTGCGAGGAGTGTATTTCTTTATGCAATGAGATTATTGCGTCAGATGACGACGGTACTGCATTTGAATCTAAAAAAACTCAATTGCTCAAGCCTTCGGAAATAAAAGCCGTGCTTGATAACTATGTAATTGGGCAAGAACGCGCCAAAAAAGTATTGTCGGTGGCGGTTCATAATCACTTTAAACGTATTTTTTCGCCCCTCGATACCAGTGATGTTGAACTGCAAAAAAGTAATATTTTACTCATCGGCCCCACCGGTTCCGGAAAAACGCTGTTAGCGCAAACTTTAGCGAAACTTTTGCATGTGCCATTTACCATTGCTGACGCCACCTGCCTGACCGAAGCCGGTTATGTGGGGGAAGATGTTGAGAGCATTATCGCAAACCTGCTCAATGCCGCGAATGGCGACGTGAAGCTTGCTGAGCGGGGCATTGTTTATATTGATGAAATCGATAAAATTTCCCGTCGAGGCGAAAACCCAAGCATTACGCGAGACGTATCTGGTGAAGGGGTTCAGCAGGCTCTCTTAAAAATTATCGAAGGCTCGGTGTGCAATGTGCCTCCGCGTGGAGGGCGTAAGCATCCGCATCAGGAGCTCATTAAAGTCGATACTTCCCAGATACTATTTATTTGTGGGGGAGCTTTTTCAGGGCTTGAAACCGTTATTAGCTCGCGCATGGGCAAAAAAAGTTTAGGTTTTGGCGCGAATACGAAAAAAGTTATCAATAAAAAAGCGAATCTTTTACATGACGTAAGCACGCAAGATTTGTTGCGCTATGGCTTAATCCCTGAATTCATTGGTCGTTTGCCGGTATGGGCGGTGCTTGATTCGCTGGACGAAGAGGCTTTAATTAAAGTTTTGGAAGAGCCCAAAGATTCCATCACCAAGCAATATTGCCGTTTATTTGAACTCGATGGCGTACAGTTACGTTTTACCAAAGACGCCCTGATAGCAGCAGCAAAGAAAGCGGTCGAGAAGAAAACCGGAGCGCGGGGTTTGAGGGGAATATTTGAGAGCGCCATGCTTAACGTCATGTACGATATACCGAGCCAAGAAGGCGTTCGTGAAGTTGTGTTTAATGAAAGAGCAATTCTAAGAAAAGAACCGCCTCTTATTGTTATGGGCGAAAAAAATCCCCGTAGCAAAAAATGAAGATTAAAATAATTTTTATAGCGACGGATGAAAATGTTTTAAACCAAGAGACTAATAGTTCGATTAATAGAACATCTTGATAAGTCACCGAGCTTTTATTTTGGTTTTAGGTATTTTTTATAACAAACTCACAACATTTTTGTGCCTTAAAAAGAGAAAGGTTATTGCAATTTGCACATTTTTCTAGGCAAATGCCATAATCCTGGTAGCCGTCGTCGCTTGTAGATGTGTTATGATGCAAGTTACTGGCGCAATATTATAAAGCGCTTGACGGTAAAGAACACTATATTTAGAGGAGAGGTCAATGACTAAACAAGAACTGATTGATTTTGTATGTAAGCAACAAAAAAACGTCACCAAGAAAACCGCCACTGAAATAACTGAAGCTGTATTTGAAGCTATGCAACACAGCATCAAAACCAGCGAAAAGTTTTCTTTTCCTGGATTTGGTACCTTCCAGCTCCGTTCTAGAAAAGCTCGCACCGGCCGTGATCCACGCACCGGCGAAACCATTAAGATCAAAGCTTCCCGTACCGTTGGTTTCCGTCCAGCTAAGAGATTCAAAGAATTGCTTGGAAATAAGAAGTAATTCTTAAACAAGTATGAAAAGAAAAAAGCCTCTTTATGAGGCTTTTTTCTTGGATATTCTTTTGATACTTTTTGGTGGTCCCGGCAAGACTCGAACTTGCGACCTCCACCTTGTAAGGGTGGCACTCTACCAACTGAGTTACAAGACCTTAAGTTCACTTGCTCATAGATGGCACTTTCGTTTTGATCAAGTAGGGTAGACAAAGATTTTGCTCCCTTTAAACCAAATGAGTTATTTTTTGTCATGAAAAGCCCCGGGATTCAGCGAACCCGGTAGCCTAGGAGAAAGCCATGAGCGGCCCACGAGTAAATATATTTTCCCCAAGCAGCGAACATGAAATGTTGCGCCAGTCAGTGCGCCGCTTTGCCGAAAATCGCTTGGCTCAAGGGGCGCTCGAGCGCGATGCGCAGGAATATTTTGACCTAAAGCTTTTCCGCGAACTGGGAGATTTGGGATTGCTCGGTATCACGGTGCCTGAACAGTTTGGTGGCTCAGGCATGGATGCGAGTGCCGCAGTTTTGGTGCATGAAGAAATTTCGGCCGTAGACCCAGGATTTTGCTTGGCCTATTTGGCCCATGCAATGTTATGCGTGAATAATATTGCCATTAACGCCAGTGATGCCCAAAAAAAGCGCTATTTGCCTAAACTTTGCTCCGGTGAATGGGTGGGCGCCATGGCCATGTCTGAACCCGAAGTTGGCACTGATGTCTTAGGGCTTGCTTGCGAAGCGAAAAAAGTGGGTTCGGATTTTATTATTAATGGCCGTAAGATGTGGATTACTAACGGGGTGAAAGATGATCAGGGCAATCCCCCCGATGTGCTATTTTTATACGCCAAAACCCCTTCACTTGACGGCAAAAAGAATCTTTCATCTTTCATTATTGAAGGGGGGCAAAAAGGCTATGGCGTTGGGCAAAACCTGAAGCACAAATTAGGAATGCGCGCATCAAATACTGCTGAACTGGTGCTAGAAGATTGCTTGGTTAGTGGCGAGCAACTCGTGGGGCATGAGGGTGATTCGGTGATGCATCTCATGCGCAATCTTGAAATTGAACGTTTGAGTCTTGCGGCGATGAGTTTAGGTATTGCGCGTCGATGTCTGCAAATAATGAATACTTATGCGAAGGAAAGAATCGCATTTAATCAGCCTTTAAATAAGTTTGGTCAAATTCAAAAATATATAGCTGAAAGTTATGCCAAATATAAAGCCTGTCGGGCCTATGTGTATAACGTGGCGTATCATGCAGACCTTGAGAAAGCCCATGGTCGGGTTGATAGTGATGCGGTAAAATTAATTGCCTCTACCGCGGCTAAAGAGATTGCGGATGCTGCTATTCAGGTATTGGGCGGCTATGGTTATATGGGCGAATACGTGGTTGAACGCTTGTGGCGGGATGCCAAATTGCTAGAAATTGGCGGGGGGACGCTTGAGGCTCATCAGAAGAATATTTGTGCGGATTTGAGCCGGGATGATGGGCGGATTTTTGAATAATGCCCCCTGCGGGCAACAAGTTTGTCATCCGCAACTAAGATGTCATCCTCGGATTTGATCCGAGGATCTCTTCAAGTCAGCATTTCCTTGGATCTTCGGGCCAAGCCCGAAGATGACAAAAGTACAAAAAAACTCCTTTAATAAATGGGATTGGAATAACAAATGACAACCCACGAAATATTCATGACCCGCGCCCTAGAGCTTGCCGCCATCGCCGCTGATTTAGGCGAAGTGCCGGTAGGCGCGGTGATAGTCCAAAACCAACAAATAATTGCCGAAGGCTATAATCGCCGCGAGCTCCTTCATTCAAGCCTTGAACATGCAGAAATGCATGCCCTAGCCATCGCCAGTGAAAGGCTTGGCCGTTGGCGTCTCAATGATATTACAATGTATTCAACCCTTGAACCCTGTCTTATGTGCGCAGGGGCTTTGATGCATAGCCGTGTTTCTCTGGTGGTTTATGGTGCCAAAGACCCTAAATTTGGGGCTATCGACAGTCTTTATCAGGTAGGGCGGGATAAACGGCTAAATCATTTGTTTCCTAGTATTAACGGGGTCTTAGAAGAAAAGTGCGCGGATATGCTGAAATCTTTCTTTAGGAAGCTTCGGGCTCAAAAACCATAATTATTAAATCCTTATAAAATGGCCTGTCAGCTGGCCCCTATTGTCTAAAGCGGGCATGAGGTTAGGATAGTTATTCAATTTAGGTGAAGCAATGAACGAACATAGCAATGATTATCGCGGCCCCATGGGAGATGAACAAATGTCGAATAAAAAACCCCAAGAAGAACAGCCTTCAGGCCATGAAAGTGTGCTGGAAAAAAGTGAAACTGAAATCAGTGAGCCGAGTCTAGAAGAGAAATTGACGACGGAACTCAAGGAAACCCACGATCGATTGTTGAGAGTTGCTGCTGAGTTTGAGAATTATAAAAAAATCTCTCAACGTGAACAAATTAATAGTATTAAATATGCCAACGAAAGCTTGGTATTAAACTTATTGCCGGTCATAGATAATCTTGAACAGGCAGTTAATGTAGGCAAAAAGAGTGATTCTTCTAAGGATTTAGTGATTGGTGTTGAGATGGTTTTAAAACAACTGTCCGATTGCCTTGAAAAGTTTGGTGTCGAGTTTTTCTCAACTCATGGTGAGGTTTTTGATCCAGCCCGTCATGAAGCCTTGAGCGAGCGGATGGATGATAGTGTTGAGCCCGGTATTGTCGTTGAGCAATTTCAGAAAGGTTGTTTGCTCAATGGCCGCTTACTGCGTGCAGCGAGAGTCGTTGTTTCTAAAAAGTCTGAGTAATTAATATGCGTTTTATCGATGAAGCAAGAATAAAAATTAAAGCTGGTGATGGTGGCCCGGGTATTATTGCCTGGCGTCGAGAAAAATTCGTGCCTTTGGGGGGGCCTGCTGGCGGTAATGGCGGTCGCGGTGGTGATGTAATTTTCGTAGCTAAAGAAGGTATGAGTTCTTTGCTCGATATTAAAATTCAATCCCTCATCAGTGCCGATAATGGGCAAAAGGGCGAATCGAAAAATAAGACGGGGAGCCGCGCTCCTGACCGGGTAGTTTATGTACCCGTGGGCACCATCATCCGCGATGATAACGCCAATGTGCAATTCGATTTAACCCGCCATGAGCAACAAGTAATTATTTGTCGTGGTGGCGACGGTGGTTTGGGCAATGCCCACTTTAAAAGCCGTTTTTGCAGCGCGCCTGAAAAAGCTACTTTGGGTTTTCCAGGCGAAGAGCGCCAACTCGTTCTCACCTTGAAATTGATGGCAGATGTTGGATTACTTGGTTTTCCCAATGCCGGAAAATCGACCCTCTTGTCGCACATGAGCAATGCGCGCCCGAAAGTGGCTGATTATCCTTTCACCACGCTTAAGCCGATGGTTGGTGTTTGTGAAATCGATCTAGGCCGCACCATGGTGGTGGCCGATATCCCTGGGCTCATCGAAGGCGCCTCGGAAGGGGTGGGCTTAGGTGCGAGATTTTTGCGACACTTAGAGCGTGTACGAGTTTTATGTCACTTGATCGACGCGAGCTCAGAGCTCAACCTGATCACGCGCTATGAAACCATCAACCACGAACTTAAAAGCTATAGCCACGGGCTTTTCTTGCTGCCGCAGATTGTGGCTATCAATAAAATGGATGCTATTAATGATGATCAAATAGCCGCTATTGAAGAGTTTGAACACTATTTATCTGAGCGTGGGATATTATTTTTACGTATCAGCGCGGTTAAAGGCAGTGGGCTTAAAGAGTTGCGTGAAGAGCTTTATAAGAAAGTTAAAAATATCACTCAAATCTGCGATAAAAAGCCGGAAAATGCTAGTAAGTTTGATCCGACGTTGAATCTTTATTAGCGAACGAGTTTAGCGCGACAACTCCTCTCCCTCAAGCGGGCGAGGGAGCGTGGTGCTTCATTCGGCCTCAAACCAAACCCAAAATTTTGCTAAATAACTCCCTAAAATATATAAATAAAAGTGTATTTGCACTCATAAAAAATATACCAAGGAGTTAACGATGCTTAATGTCGCTGATACTAAAGCCGCACCTTGGCATAAACCTGACTTATTAACCCATGGCATCCCGCTGGAGCGTATCAAAGGGCTTCACCGCGCCGAGCAATATTCGCTTGATGAAAGCGCCGCCCGCTGTGAGCGCGAAACGAAGGAAAAATATAGCCACGAAGAAATCTTTGGAAAATGGTGTAATGTCAACGCTTTTATCGACGTGCCGGTGGATTTTGCTTTCGCCTATGTGGCCAATATTTTTTCGTTGGAAGAATGGACCTACAATGTGCGTGATTTGAAGCATCTAACGAATGGCGTTTACAAGGGACGAGCCTTACACACCAACACCGAATTCTTTGTCCGCAGTGAGGTCTTTAAAGATGCGCGTGTGGTTGATTATCTATGCGCCTGCGACCAGAAAGAAGAATTGTGGATGCGCTATAATTTTAGGTTTCTCGATGCAGAACCCAGTATTAAGCGTCCGGGAACAATCTTGACGTGGTTAAATTCTAAGCATCCTTATTATGACCGGCAGAGCAAAAATTTGCCTGGCTGGCTGAAAGATGCCCAAAACCGGACTGATCGCCCATGGGTGGGTGATCATTGGCCATATTTTTATGCGGCTCATAAAATTGAGGCAGATAATTTGCGTTTCATTCTTGAACATCGATATTATAATAGAAAGTAACTGATTGTAGAAAATACATATATTTTATTAGCACCGATTTCATCGGTGTTTTTTTTGGTGTTAATTTCCCGCGCGCTGATTTTCTCAACTCCCCTTTTTCAAAGAGTGTTGTGGTATTATTGCGGCCCATTTTCCCTCAACAACTCCTCGCCCGCTTGCGGGAGAGGCTAGGGAGAGGGTG